>QZKI01000032.1 GCA_003598055.1 Candidatus Abyssobacteria bacterium SURF_17
CGCCCGCTTCGCTACCTGCTGAACGAGCAATTAACAGGACAACCACCTTTCAGGTTGTAAGGTCGGCCAGGCTTATCCTGGCGCTCCGAAGGCACAAAGACACTAAAGGGAGGAGGGAAACAGATACTCTGCCTCTTGGTTCCTTGGTGGTCCATTAGAACCTTTCAGGACGGGAAAAGGTTAAGGGCCGGAGGATGACTCCTCCGGCCCTCGAAGTTCGATGCGCTTGCGCGAATGAATTCGCACCTACGGTCAGGAATTTACAGCTTGGCAGCCATGTCGGAGAGGCCGACGGCTGCGAGTTTTTCTTTCTTTGGTTTTCCCTTCAGGTCGAGGCCGCGGATTTCGTAGTACTCCTTCATCATCGTCTCGATATCCGGGACCGAGCCTGCGTTGCCGCCTTCCTTTGTGGGAGTGAGAATTTTCTTCGGAAGCCTGTCATCCTCAATCGTTATGCCCATCAAGTTGTTGAGGGAGCGCTTGAGCAGCCAGATGCGCTCGCCCATCTTGAGGAGGTCCTCAACCGTATAGTTGCGGCCGGCGGCGGTATTGAGCATCTTGGCCATATCATTGAAATCCACGGAGGCCGCGCCGAAGTAGCACATGCCGGTGGATTGCAGCACGGAAGCAAGATTCTCGGTTATCCACACGAGCTTCGCTTTTCCTTCGCTGGTCTGTCCCATGTAGCCGCCTTCGATGCCGACCTCGGGAAGTACGACGCCTCCTTGTTCCGCGAACAGGTCAAGATGCGAGAGATGGCACGCGCCGCGGATGGACATTGCGTAGGCGAGCCCAAGCCCGTGGAATGCGCGCGGGTCGTGCATCGGCGCCTCGAGGCCTTTCACCTCGACCGCGAAATCGGATGCGTTCTTGCCGATTTTCTTTCCGGCTGCGCGGCTGCCCTCGGCGAGCAGATTGCCCAATCCTTCTCTCTTGGCTATTTTCTTTATCATTTCTATGACGGCGTCGGCGTTGCCCCAGGTAAGCTTGACGCCGGCGGTGTCTTTGTCGGTCAGTATGCCCGCCTCGTAACAGTCGATTGCGAACGCGATGGTGCATCCGCACGAGATGGTGTCGACACCCAAGCGGTTGCAGAGTTCATTGATCTTGTTGACGGCAGCCTGATTGCATATCTGGCACATGGTGCCGAATGACGCCATCGTTTCGTACTCCGGCCCTGCGCCTGGCTCCATCTTGTACGGGCCTTCATCCACTTTGACGTTTCGCTTGCAGCCGATGGGGCAGCCGTAGCACGCCGAATTCTTCGTGAGGTATTTCTCGTTCATCACATCAGAACTGAGTTCAGAAGCGCATGCCTGGTCTTCGCCGAGCGACCAGTTTTTCGTCGGCACATCGCCCATGTTCATTCCCATGACCATTCCAGCGTTGGTTCCCATTGCTTTGAGCGCCATGGTGAACATGCCTTCGTTGACCTTTTCGGTCACGGCCTTGCGCACCTCGGCGAAGGCTGCAGGGTCTGCTGCGGTAAGCTTTCCGGAACCCCTTACGACGATTGCCTTAAGCTTCTTCGAGCCCATGACCGCGCCGAGGCCGGTTCGACCGGCATAATCGTGCTTTCCGTCGCAAACCGCCGCGAATTTCACGAGATTTTCGCCAGCGGGACCGATCGAGAGCATGCGAGCTGCCGGCTTGCCCTCGAAACGCTGTGCCAGCGCGTCGGCTGTCTCATATGTGTCTTTTCCCCAGAGGTCTGAGGCATCCTTTAGCTCGACTTTCTGGTCCTCGATGACGAGCATCACGGGCTTCTTTGATTGACCGCGAACGACGATGCCGTCCCATCCGGCGAACTTAAGCGCGGGTCCGAAATAGCCGCCTGAGTTGGCCTCGCCCCAGATGCCGGTCAATGGCGACTTGGCCGCGACGCTGAATCGAGGCGTCGCAGGCAGCCCGCTGCCGGTCAGGGGCCCGGTAAGGATGTAAAGGATATTCTCGGGGCCGAGCGGGTCGCACGTAAGCGGCACGGCGTCCTCGACAAAAAGCCTGGCAGCCAATCCGCTACCACCGATGTAATCGTGCAGGATTTTCTCATTGAGCTGGCGCGTGGAAATCTTGCCTGATGACAGGTCGACTTCCAACAATTTTCCACTCTGAGTTCCCATGATGGTTTTCTCCTCTTAGCAATCGGTTATGTAACAGCCCGGACGATTATGCGACTCTATTCTAACATCATGCGGAGGCAAATGTAAACGGGGAACCAAAGAAGGGGAAATGGGGAAATGGGTGAAGGGGAAAGAACGCGAAAGCCGAAAAATGCAGGACGAAAGGGTAATCCCCCTCCCTGAGACTGTCCCGCAATTATCAAATGCCACCTGTAGGGGCGAACCTCGTGTTCGCCCGAAGAGAAAATGGGGATTTTGGCGGCTACACCGGCACGGCCCGCCGTCCCCCTACATTACATCCCCAATTGCGGGACAGATTCTCCGTCCCCCTTTAGAAAAGGGGGAGGTCTAATCCTCCTTTCAAAGAGAGGATTGGTGGAAATGCTGAGCGCATAACGCAAAACACCGTTTCATTCTGTTCCCGTCTCGGGTGGCTGGGTTTCGGCGGCGGGTTCCTCCTGTTGCATAAGAGTGGCCTCTATTTTCTCATTGGCAACGTCGCGCACAGCCGGATATGAATCGCGGGCTGTTTCGTAATAATGCAGCGCGTCCGAGGTCTTGCCGAGCGCAAGGAGGCAGTCGCCGGCGGCCAAATGCGCCTCGCCGACGGCAGCGAAATCGGCATAATCCTGAATGATCTGCTCGTACACAGACAGGGCCTTCTCCCATTCGCCCGATAGCTGGTAGCACTGTCCGAGCCGATAGAGTGTCTCCGGCGCATGCTCGCTCGGAGGCTCAAGCTTGAGTGCCTCCTCATAGTCCCCTGCGGCGCTCTCGCAATCAAGCTCTTCGGAAAATACGGCCTTTTTTGCTGGCTGCTCTTGCGCTTTTTTCTGTTTCGAATCCCAGTCGCCGGCAGCTTTTTCAAGTTCCATGCCGACAAGCCCCTCTTGCAAACGAGCACCAGCGACTATGTTTTGTTGCGCCTCGTCCTTTTCTTGCAGCGGAGCGGAGCGAGCAAAGGTTTCCTTGGCCAGTGGGAGTTCGGGGGCAGGAGAAGAGGCACTCTCGCGAGCCGTGACATCTGGAGAGATACGGCCGATCGAAGAAGCTTCTCCGGAAGCGGAGGGAGCCGCGTACATGAGTTTTTGTTCTCGATAATCTTCCTCGTGGATTTGGCTCGATGGTTTCGCGGCGTCACGACGCTCATCCATGAGGCCAACCTCATTCTCCAGAGCGCTCGGGGCAGCTACCCTCGGCCTTTCGCCTCCGATGGCGTCACCCTTCACCCCGGCGCTCAGAGCTTCTTCCCTCTCTGCCGGCTCTTTCATGGCCGTCACTGCAGGTGACTCTTGCATGGTCATCCTGCTATCTCTCACCCGTGGCATGTAATAGACTACCGTAACCACGAGAACCGAGACTGCCGCTGCCGCCAAAGCCGGTCGCCAGTACCAGCCGGTGGCCTTGACGCTTCGGCTTGCGCGGAAATCCGCTTCTTTCGCATGCTCAAGGATTCTCCGGTCAAGTTCGGCAGGTGGCTCTTCGATGCTCAGCTTGCTGAACGCAGCGACAGTAGCTTGGTGAGCGGCCAGTTCTTTCGAGCATTCGCTGCATTGCTGCAGATGCTTCTGAAGCGCCCGCTGCAGGCGCGGTTTGAGTTCTCCGTATACGTGGTCGAGGATTAGCGTGCGTGCCTTGCTGCATTTCATGTCAGAGGGTCACCCCCTCGAGGACGCGTCTCTCAATAAGCATGGCCCGCAGATTGTTGAGAGCGTATCGCATCCTGCTTTTCACCGTGCTTTCGGAAGTCCCGACGGTGCGCGCTATCTCTTTGAAGGCCAGGTTCTGATATTGCCTGAGCACGAAGACCTCTTTCTGCTCCGGACTCAGCCGCGAGATACACTCCTTAAGCGTCTCCGACAATTGCTCATGAGCGAGCACCTCGTCCGGGCCGGGATTCATGCTCGGCACCACATCTTGCGGTCTCATTTCCTCACCGTTTCCCATGGGTTTGGGTTCAGAAAGGGAATCCGCCTTTCGATAGCTTTCGCGCCGAAGCGCATCGACGCACGCGTTGTGTGCAATCTTATAGAGCCATGTCGTGAACTTCGCGGTTTGCTTGTACCGAGCGCGTGAATGTATGAGACGGACAAACACTTCCTGAAAGGTATCCTCCGCAAGCTCACGGTTGTCCACGATGCGACATATGTATCCGAACAATGGCCGGCGATGGCGCGCGAGGAGTTCCTCGAACGCACCGATATCCCCTCGGGCATACTGTTGCATCAGCACTTCGTCAGGGATGTTCCGGTCCAAACCGAGCTCCCCTTCTCCGTATCAAGTGTTTCCGGCTTCCTGTAATATAAACGAATGAGCTGTCAAAAAGTTCTTTTCCCGGGGACATGATACCTTTCACTCGCTTCTCATGATTATGTGAAGCCTTAGGTATATGCCTACGGAACCGAAATAGGCCTTATTCTCCCGGCCACAAGATGCTGTCAATCCGACGTATGAGCGGCAAGAGCGAGTCGCGGTCGAGCGCGCAGATAGGTACGCCTTCGAGCGTCCGAGCAAGGTTCTGCGCGGTTTCGGGCGGCAATCGGTCGGTCTTGTTTAGGATGAGCAGGCGCAGCTTGGCATTTAGTTCCAGCTCCGCAAGGGTCTTCTCCACCACCCTGATATGATGTTCGAGGTACGGGCTGCTCGCGTCGGCGACATGCAGGAGCAAATCCGCATCCTCTAACTCCTCCAGCGTTGCCTTGAAGGCCGCCACAAGTTCGGTGGGAAGCTCGCGTATGAACCCTACCGTATCGGTGATGATAACCTCCCGCTCGCGGGGAAATCTCAGGCGGCGGCTCGAGGTATCGAGCGTTGCAAAGAGTTTGTCCTCTGCGACCACATGGCTGTTGGTGAGCGAGTTCAGGAGGGTAGACTTGCCGGCATTGGTGTAGCCCACGATCGAAATAATGGGCAGCCCCTCCCTGCGGCGCCGGATGCGGCGAAGTTTGCGGCTCTGCGCGGAATCGCGCAGGAGTTTCTCCAGATGGACGATCCTGTCGTTTGCGCGGCGGCGGTTTATCTCGAGCTTCGTTTCGCCGGGGCCCCGTCCCCCGATGCCTCCCGTCAGGCGTGACATGGCGGTGTTCTTCGTCACGAGACGCGGGAGCAGATACTTCAACTGCGCCAGCTCCACCTGTATCTTTCCGTCGGTACTGTGGGCGTGCTGGGCGAAAATGTCAAGGATTAGTTGAGTCCGGTCGAGCACCTTAAGGTCGGTCATATCGGTAATTGTTCTGAGCTGGGATGGGTTCAGATTCTGGTCGAAGATAAGGATGTCGGCCCCGAGTTGCATCGAGCGAAGAATCAAATCCTCCATCTTTCCCCGTCCCATGAGGAAGCGCGGGTCAACCTCCTTGCGCCGTTGGATGAAGGCGCCGACCACCTCCACATTCGAGGTAAGCGCCAACTGACGCAGTTCCTCCAAAGACTCCTCGGCATCGTAAATCAGAGCGGTCGTCACGCTCACGAGCAGAGCGCGGCTATCCTTCGTCCGGTATGAGCGTCCCGGTTGATTTCGGGCGATTTCTTCTTCCAACGATTCAATCAGCCCAAGAAAATCTGTGTCAAGCTGAGCGGGCAATTGTGGCTCCAGAATCACCCACTTCTCACCATTCGGGTTCAGCGGAAGGACATGGGCGGCATGCGCGAGGCCTGGCAATCCGTTGGCATCCACACTGACGGCCACCACCATGTCCAGCCGCAGGAGGGCCAGGTCCGTGAGGTCATCGTCGTTTAGCCCTTCGCCGTTCAGATGGGTGTGGATAAGTCTTACGCCTCGCAATCTGCGACCGGAAACCGGATGCGCTCTTTCGAGATCCGGAAGGAACAGCGATTTTGCGTCTCCCACGATTACGGAAGTGACTCTTCCCTTCCTATCGACGAGTATTCCAATCTGCCGTCCGATCTCATCCGAGAGTTCAGTCAGGTTTCTGGCAACCTCGTGAGAGACGACTTTTTCGGGCGGTATTTTCCTTCGATAGATGTGCTCTAACCGTCGAATTTGATTAACTTTTAGGCCGAGCGTCTTTCCATGAATCTTATTGATATAGCTCTCCTCCTTTAACGATCGTTTAAGGCGCCATGCCTCGCGTTGGGCTTAATATTTGATGCGAGGCACATGGGTCGATCCGGACATTCACACAGGCAGGGCGGCCACACTTGAACGCTTGTTCAAGCGCTGGCTTTATGTCCACCGGACGTTCAACAAAGGCGCCGTAGCCGCCAAAGGCTTCGACCATTCTGTCGTACCGAGTAAAGCCGAGTTCAGTAGCGACGAGTGCCTGTTTGCCGAGGCCCATGGCTTCCACCTCGACACGCATCTGTCCCCATCCGCCGTCATTACCAATGACCACTACCATGGGGAGATTGAATCGGATAGCGGTGTCGATTTCCATGCCGTTAAACCCAAACGAGCCGTCGCCGTAGAGCAGGAGTATCTGTGTATCGGGTTTTGCCAACCGTGCTGCCAGTGCGAACGGAAGTCCTGCGCCGAGGCATCCGAACGGACCGGGGTCGAGCCAGTGCCCGGGCGCCCGCGCCCTGATTATCTTGGCGCCCATGGACACAATATCGCCGCCGTCGCCGATGATTATCGCGTCGTCATCGAGGAAATCTTCGATTTCGCGACACAGGCGCGCGGGATGGATTGGAATGCTGTCGGAGTCCATGAAAGGTTTCATTCGCTCGATTTCGTCGGCCTCATTCGCCTGGAGCATGCTCACCCATGCTTGCCGTTCCGCAGAAGGCGTGAGTTTTCCGACCGCATCGCATAATTGTTCGAGCACCGCGTGTGTGTCGCCGACGATTCCCACGTCGACATGCCGATTTCTTCCTATCTCGGTTCGCTCGATGTTGACATGAATGATTTTGGCCTGCGGGTTGATGAGCGTTGTTTGCCCATATGCGAGGCGGAAGTCGAACTCGGCTCCTGCGATGAGGATGACATCGGCCTCTCCCAGCGCCATGCTGCGGGAATGAGCCAGGTGGAGCGGATTTCTTGAGTCGATGCAACCGCGGGCCATTCCGTTCACGTATATGGGAGCTCCGAGTTTTCTCGAAAGCCTTTCCACAAGCGTCCCGGAATCATCCCACCAGATCGCGCTGCCCGCCATGATGGTCGGCCTTTGCGAATCAACGAGAAGACGCGCCGCCTGCTCGACGCACGCGGGGTCGCCGTAGACGTGCGCCTTTGTCTGCGAATTCGCAGGAGACAAAACACTGTCCTCACCTTCCGAGAAGATCAGGACATCGAGCGGGATTTCGAGAAAGACAGGGCCGGGCCTTCGGGCCGTGGCTTCGCGGAAGGCGGCGCTTATGTATTCGGGAATCCGGCTCGTGTGGTGCACGCGTTTTGCCCATTTCGTTATCGGCCTCAGCAACTCGACATGGTCCATCTCCTGCAGAGCGCCCTTCTCGAATTGAAACAACGGCGCCTGCCCGCCGATGACGACAATGGGACTGGCGGCCCGCATCGCATTCGCGATCCCCGTGATTGAATTTGTCAGGCCGGGCCCGGCGGTGACGATTGCGACGCCAGGCTTACGGGTGATCCGCGCCCAGCCGTCGGCGGCATGCGTGGCTGCTTGTTCATGGCGCACGTCGATGATTCGAATGCCCAATTCCGTGCAGCCCGTATAGACAGGTTGGATATGGCCGCCGCACAGAGTGAACACGCACTCGACTCCCTCATTCTTGAGCGCCTTCGCTACGAGGTATCCCCCTTGTCGTGTCATGTATTCGTTGTTCCTTTTTTCGGTCTCAGACTTTACAGACTCTCGTGTGCACTTGACTTCCCTTTGTAGGGGCGACTCACCGAGTCGCCCCTACAAAGCCGCCCCCGCGAGTCGCGCCTACGAAGAACGAGGGTGTTACTGCAATGCAGTACCTGGAAATCCTGGTGCATTTCCTATGGTCAGCGTTCGCCTTTGCCGTAACATCTCACTCATTCCCGAACAGATTTTCCCATGCTTGCCTGCTCGATTGCTTCTTCGTATCATCACGCTCCAATGGTTTATCCTCCGCGAAATCGAACTCGTCGCAGAAATTGGCCTTTTCCTTGTCAACGACGAGCTCGGTAGTCGGACTCTTGCACTGCTTCGGCGCATGCGGGTCATAGAGTTTGCAGTTGAGACAGCAGTGAAGGTAGGAGCCGCATTTTTCACACGTTTCCGCATGGCCGGGAAATCGTTGCTCCGACACCCATGCCGTACCACATTTGTGACATAGTTTCATCGTCTTGGAGCCCTCCCCGACGTGAACTCGTCGCACCTGACGCCCACTGCAAATCCTCACTTTATTATAGTGTTTTGCCGGAATGTTGTCTATTGCTTGACTTCCAGAACGGACGAGAATACGTGTGCATAGTGCGATGAATGCATGCGGAGGGAACGATCTGTCAACCAGGATAGTTCGTCTTGACGGCGAGCAAGGTGAGGTCATCGTGATGCGAGCCGGGAGCCGTGAAAGCCGTCACTTCACCGAGCACACGTATGACGAGTGTTTCCGGTCGGCGCGGAAAGGTCTCGACCGCGTTTTCGAGTCGCGCGAGGGAGAACTGTTCTCCATGCGGGTTTTTCGCCTCGATGATTCCATCGGTGTAGAAAAAGGCAAGGTCGCCGGATTTGAAAGACAACTCCGCCGTTTCAAAGCTGGAATTGCTTTCGATGCCGAGAGGAATACCGGCCGATGAAATGGAACAATCTGCTTTTGGAGAAGATCCCCGAAGCATGAAGAAGGGCGGATGACCGGCATTGGCAAAGCGGAGGGTTCCATGGGCGAAATCAAGGACGGCGTAGATTGCGGTCACATATACGCCGCGCATTTTCCCACGCACCAACTCGTTGTTGAGCTGTTCGAGCACCTCGCCCGGCTCTTGCTCCGGACGTGCCCGCAGCCGGAAATTGCTGATCGTTCGAACCATCAGGAGGGCGCCGGGTATACCCTTTCCCGCCACATCGCCGATGAGGATTCCGCACTGCGCAGGGGCAAGCTCGACGAAATCAAAGAAATCGCCGCCGATGACGTTGGCCGGGATGCTCCGGGCCGCGACTTCGGCAAATCGCTCGTATCCCGTCATTGCTGGCAGGAGGCTCTGCTGGATAGAGCGCGCGAATTCGAGTTCTTGTCGCAGCCTGTGGCGCTCGAGCGCGTGGTGGTGTTCACGCGCGTTTTGTATGGCGACGGCCGTTTGCAAGGCGAGGATTTCGACCGTTCGCACCTCGCTTTGGCAGAATGGCCGGGTATGGTTCAGGCGGTTAATGTTCAACAATCCAAGCGTTTTCCCCCCGATTCGAATCGGAGCGCAAATGCTCGAGCTTACCTCGCGTGATACGTCATCGGGGACAAACGGGAGTCGAGCGAATCCGCCTTGCAACACAATGGGCTCATTGGTCATCAGGGCGAGGCCGACGATGCTTGAGTCGTCCACCGCACATGCGGCGCCCAGACATCCATCCGGGAATCCTTTGGCCGCCGTAAGGCGAAGGACATCAGGCGGACCGTCGCGCAGCAGCACAGCAGCCTGGTCGGCGCCCACTTCTTGCAGCGCGCTCTCAAGCAGTATACTCAGCACTGTGTCCACCTTGAGTGTCACGCTCAGCGCGGAGCAGACTCGGTAAAGATGTTGCTGGTTCAGTCGCTGCTCGATGGCGGAACAGATGGCGTCGCGGTGGATCGGCTTTGCAACATATTCATATCCAGCGAACATGAGCATGTTCGGGTTTTTTTCAACTGAGTGCTGTGTGCCCGTGAGAATGATAGAGACTTCCGGATTGCGCGCCTTGGCCTCTCTGATAATTTCCACTCCCCGCAGCTCATTGATGTCCGCATCGAGAAGTACGATGTCCACCGAGCCCTGCTTGAGCGTCTCCATGGTCTCCGCGAACGACGAGACCGGGATAACCTCCCAGTCATTTTCAATAAGACAACGCGCCGTGGCGCCGCGGGCCTCTGTGTCCGGGTCAAACACGACTATCTTCGCGTGACCTTTCATTGCGATTCCGTCTCTTCCGATGCGTGACGGTCTGGTAGCCGTCGGCTCAATCCTTGCGCCTCTTCACGCAAGACTGGCCCGGGGGCGCCGTGTACGCGGTTATGCGCTCAATGTGCTCGACACCATCTGACGCAGGTCTGCCGTCGAGAATGGTTTAATGAGGAAACGACAGCCGGTGCTCTCGATGAAGTTGCGAATTTCTTCATGATAAATGTCACCGGTGCTGAATATCGTGCGCTGCCTCAATGAGGGATGGTTGCTGGAAACCCATTCGTAGAGTTGCCTGCCGTCCAGGCCCGGCATGTGATAGTCCACCATGAGGAGGTCGAAAAGAGCGGTCGCAATTTTCGTTGTGGCGTCGTGGCCATCAGTTGCAAATTCTATTTCGTAGCCCGACCCCAGGACATCACGGATGACGTCGCGGATTGTTGAGTCATCATCAACTACGAGGATTCTGGCGGCGTCATGCGAACGCATCTCAAATGGGCCGTGTTTCTCAGAATTTTCCTTCCGTATGCCGTTGCGCGGCACCTCGACAACAAACGTTGCGCCGGAGCCAGCCGCTGTGTCGAGATATATTCTGCCCTTATGATCCTCGACAAATCTCTTGGATATGCTGAGTCCCAGGCCGGTTCCCTTGCCAGATTCCTTCGTTGTGAAGAATGGCTCGAATATTTTTTCTGATATTTCGCCGGGTATGCCCGGTCCGGTGTCAGAGATGATGACCTTGATATTGCCGCGGTCGAACGTAGATTTGATTTTTAGCGTGCCGCCGGTATTCTCCATGGCGGCAACCGCATTGTTGATGATATTGAGAAACACCTGAACCATCTGCTGCTCAGTGACGTTGGCGGGCGGAAGCTGGGGACACAAGTCCAAAGACAACTCGATTCCCTGGTTTCGCATTTTGTACTCGATAAGCGTGAGCGTGTTCTGCAGAGTCTGGTTCAGGTTGACGGGCTCGCGTTCTTGTTCGCCCGGACGAGAGTAGTGCAGGAGTGTCTCCAGGATTGCTTTTGCTCCAACGGCGGATTCTTCGATGACACGGAGCCTCTTTTCCTCCTTCTCATCGCACATTTGCTGCTGGAGCATTTGTGAATAAATAAGGATGGGAGCAACGCGATTGTTCAGCTCATGTGCGACTCCGGCCAGAAGCTCGCCGAGCGTCGCGAATTTCTCTGATATGTAAAGCTGTTCTCTCAACTCGGTCACCGACTCTTCCGTCGCGGTAATGCAGCCGACCTGCTCTTCCAGCCTTTTCTTGAGTGTCACGCACTCATTCTTGATACGGTCCACAACCAGCGCCTTTTGGAGCAGGACCGCAGCGTGGTCAGCCACAAGGGCCACATTTCGCTTATCGGCCTCACTGAAGCGAGATTTTCTGGGATGACTGCAATTGATGACCCCTATCACAGAACCGGCCGCAACGATGGGAGCGCAGATGACCGAGTTCACTTCCTTCACCGCCGAGCTCAGATGGATGAAGCGATCGTCTAAATCGCAATCGTCGATGGAGAGAAGTTCCGCATGTTGCGCCGCCCAGCCGGCGGCTCCCTCACCCCGGCCGAGAACCGTGGTTGACATCTCACCGGCTCCGAAGAATGAACCTTCGTCGCTTCTTCCCTTGGCTACTACGAGGTTGAGGCTCCCGGTCTGCGGTTCGCGCAGCATGATGGAGCAGTTCTCGGCGGGCGTGAATTCGATGATGGCGCTCACGATTCCGAAACACAACCCCGGCAGGTCATCCAGTCGCGCGACAGACTCATTCAGTCTGGTGATGAGGCAGAGCTGCGAAATGGTTTCCTCATATCGGAGCCTAAAATCTCCGAAGGATACTCGATGGTCCACGATATCCATAATAGTCTTTCTCCATAATGCTTCTTGCGGCAGCCCATTCAATCCCAGCTTGAGAAAAGGGCAATAAAGGAGTCTGCTTGAGAAGACAGTGTCTCGCGCAGTTGAATAAGGTCGCTGGGCTCCAGCTTGATATCACCCATCAGGGAGTCCTCAAGCGGTTCAGCGAGCGCCTGATTTGCGAGGCAAAGCCCTTCCTCCAAACACAGATGATTAGCCAGCCGGACGATGGAGGTTAACGAACGATAGCGGACGTCATCCGCAATCATGCCGTGATGATTGGCGATGCTGAATACGATTGCCTTGGGGAATTTCCAGCGTTGCGCCAGCCACATGCCGACCTCGGCATGGGTGAACCCGAGCATCTCATCCTCGGCCTCGGTCGAAGTGCTTGGCCGGTCCGCCAGTCTCTCCAACACCCGCTGGTAACTATCAGGAAAATATATGTCGAGCACTATCTTCCCGATATCATGCAGGAGCCCGCAGACGAAAGCGGTCTCGAGTTGGGCGCGATGCGTCATGCCGGCGATTTTCTTTGATACATAGGCGCAGGCAAGGGAATGAGTCCAAAACTTGCTGCGGTCAAAATGGTTCTTGTGGGAATTCTGCCGAAACACTTCAATCACCGATGCGCTCAGGGCAATGCTCTTGATTGCATCAAAGCCGAGCACGACAATCGCTCGCGGAATCGTTGTGACTTTTTGCGAAAGGCCGAAGTAAGCGGAGTTTGCGATTTTCAGAATATTGGCGGTGAGGGCCTGGTCTCTCGATATGACCTCCGCCATGTCGGAAGCGCCCGATTTGCCATTGCCCGCAACCTTGAGAATCTTGTTTAATATGACTGAGAGTGTGGGCAATTCAAGCACTTCAAGCACCAGGAGTTTCCCTTCCTCACTCTTGCGCACCTTGTCGGGATAGTCTCGCTTACTCGTATAGCTATGATGGATGGGCATAAGAAAGTCGTCCCCACAAATGAAAGCCGTCGATGTTTCCTGGCCTAGAGAATGAGCAAAGAAAATGCCAACAGCTTCATCTATAGGTAAAGGCTCGAGGGAAGCTACATCTTGTGGTGTAAACAGAGCGGGAAGCAGCAGAAGGCACAACAGAAATGCATCGACAGGGAAGAGCGGCGGGGCACGTTCAAGGACGAGGCTGCACAAAAACGGGCGAGTCAGGACAGGCCCAATTTGTCCATCTGATACTTTAACGTGCGGCGGCTGGTCTTCAGAATGGAGGCTGCCCGGGTTTGCACTCCGTTGGCTCGACGTAACGCTTCGGAGATTATTTCTGTGAGGAACTGGCGCTCGGCTTGCTCGAGGGAAAGTTCACCCGCGAAGATTTTGCCCGAATACTGGTCCACATCATGGTGGGAGAGACGCACGGTTTCCGGCAAATCATCGGGCTCAATCACGTCCTTATTTGAGAGCACGAGCAGCCGTTCCAGGACGTTTTGCAGTTCCCGCACATTACCGGGCCAGGAATGAGTCATAAGGAGGTCCACGGCTGCGGGGTTCAAGGTCTTAGGCGAGGTTGACAGTTCAACGGAAAGACGCTTGACAAAATGGTCTATGAGCAAGGGAATGTCTTCGGCTCTCTCCCGGAGCGGTGGAATCCGGACGGGCACGACGTTTATCCTGTAATAAAGGTCTTCCCGGAATTTTCCTTCCTTCACAGCCTTCTCGAGGTCCCTGTTCGTGGCCGCGATTATCCTCACGTCCACCCGTATGTTCTGCGTGCCACCGACGCGTGTAAATTCATGTTCTTGCAGGAAGCGAAGCAATTTCACCTGAACCGCTGGAGGGATCTCACCAATCTCATCCAGAAACAGGGTTCCTTTGTCAGCGAGCTCACACCGCCCGATCTTCTTGGTTGCGCCGGTGAAAGCTCCCTTTTCGTGTCCGAACAGCTCGCTCTCGAACAGTGATTCGGGAAGCGTATTGCAGTCCAATGCGAGAAATGGCCCATCCCTGCGCGAGCTGTCCTGATGATAGTGTATGGCGCGCGCAACCAGCTCTTTGCCGGTTCCGCTCTCACCCAGGAGAAGCAAGCTGGTGCGTTTGTCGGCGATTTGCTCGATCTGTCGGTAGATTTCCTGCATCGGCCCGCTCTCACCGACGAGGTTTTCAAATCCATACCTCTTCTCTATCTGAGAGCGGAGACTACGCACCTCTTTGACGAGCGTCCGGTTCTCCAAGGCTTTTTCGGCCACCAGGCGGAGTTCATCAATGTCGAATGGTTTCGTGATGTAATCAAATGCTCCAAGCTTCATGGCGGCGACGGCCGACTTGATGGTGCGGGTTGCAGTGACCATCACGACAGGAGGGGCATCATCCATCATTCGCACCTGGCCGAGCATTTCCATGCCATCAACCTCGGGCATCACAATGTCAAGGAATATGAGGTCGACCAGGTTTTCGTTCATGTAGGCGAGGGCTTCGGTGGCTGATCGTTTGAGGACTACTTCGTATGTATCTTTGAATATATCGCGACAAGTGTCGAGTACACTCTGTTGGTCATCGACGACCATCAGCACGGGACGCGCCACGGGAACCTCCTCGCTAGAGATGCGACATTTTTGGTCGGGCGCATTTTAGCATAGCACACAGGTGATGTCAAGACTCGCAAGCATAAAACTTGACAGGATTTACGTGCCCGAAATCGGTTGGTGCGAATGGAATCCGGCATGAGACCGGCCTGAAAGGCGGGATACATTCGTTCAACGGATAGACATATGCCTAAGGTTAAAATTCCAAGCGCCACTACGGAAGCTACCGCCAAATCAGGCATGAACCGACAAGAGCAAAGTCGACAGACCGCTAATGCTTCTTGAAGGCTTGTCCGTGCCTGAGCTGCTTCAGGCTTGCCTCGAAATCGAATCCCGTGAAGACGGGACAACGCTCGTTGTGACAGCGGAGACAGACTTTTTCATCAGGAATGACGAGTCCGTGCCGGAAACAGTCGTCCCTGACATCATAGACGCCCAGGACTTTGGCTTTCGCCATGACTTCCACGTAGCTGTATCCCCATCCGTGACACATTTCGCACTGCACACCTTCCAGCATCTTGCCTGCAGGGTCATCCATGGTGTAGCCGCCCGGCACATTCAAGCCGGTGGAATGGCACTCGAGACATTTTTCGTCGTGGACCGGGTCTTTCGAGAATTTTTGCGCCAGCTTCGTTTTGAGGATGGAGAATGCGTTGATGTGTTTCATGATCACCCAGGTGGACGCTGATTCATCTACTCTGACGTGACAGAACGTACACTTTTCCTGCCCGATGTATTCGCACTTGGCCTGCTTTTCTCCGTGCTTGATCATCTTTACTGCTTCTTCGAAGTCGAAGCCTGTGAAAACAGGGCATTCCTCGTTGTGGCATTTGCGGCACGTCTGTTCATTCGGTATGACGAGGCCTCTTCGGGTACACTCCTGTTTGTCCAATTCGTGTTCCTTCGGGAGAGCGCGAGCCATCTCGGCTCGATACAACTGGCCCGGCCCATGGCACATTTCACATTGCACGCCCACGAACTCTCCCTCAACGATATCCGCGCCGTGCATTCTATCGGTTTCCATACCGGTCACGTGACACTTGAGGCACTTCGGGTCTTGCTCCGGATTTTTCGAGTGCTTTCTTGCCTCAGGCGTGCTAAGGACGGCGAGCGCATTGGCGTGTTTGGTGATTGCCCATGTCCTGAGCGAATCATCGAGACGGACGTGGCAGAAGGCGCATTTCTTCACACCGACATAGACACACGCCTCCGCCGCTTGCGTGGACTGGCCGCTCACGCCGGTTTCATCTTCGCCGAACGTTCCTCCGGCCAGCCAGAGAACAGCGAGTGCTACCAGAAGCATACCGATTATTCTTATCCGACTCATTGCTGGAACCTCCCGTTTCGGCGCGATTGGCCGCCTCCACGTGGTTGGTCGCGACCGGGGCCGGTCTGCGCTTCTTGTCGGGCCCTTGCTTCAACCGCCCAGGGTTTCGTTCTTGTCCATGGGTTTGTGCGCATGGCGGTCGTCGAAACTGCCGTTGTTGCTGAATGTATCCACAATTGATTTTGCAAAAGCATATACCAGACTCGTTGCTATGATGATTACCACCGCGTAGAAGACACCGAAGAATATCATATGGCCGGTATCCCAACTGAACTCAAAAATTGTCGGCCACATTAGCTGTCAGCTCCTTCGCCTTGAACATCCTCATCCATTGAGTTCCGCCTCCCGCGGGAACAAGTGCAAGTACCGATATGCCAGAGAGAAGAGAATTACTCCGTATGATATCACTGCCGCAACGATAGACCATTCCTGCCAGGTAGGCGAGTAGACCACGAATTTCTCAAACGGCATCACGGGGACCGCTAATGTCTGGATGGTGAAGGAAAATCGGTTCAGCACTATCCCCATGCAGGTAAACAGGCAGCCGATAACAAGCCAGAAGTCGTTATCGCGCGCCCGCGGGATGAGCAGGATTATGGCCGGCACCAGCCCGAAAAGATAGAATTCGCCGAACAACAGCCACATTCCATAGGGAGACTTATAGAAATCCGTGAATCTGAATCCCATTTCCGGGGCGGTGAAATTGGCCCAATAGATTGTGTCGGCGGCCTTGAGGACGAGATAGATTACCAGAAGAATGGCCGATAGTTTGGCCAATCTTGAGAGCGTCGGCCTATTGACCAGCCTGCGGCGAGTGATTTTTTGAGTTGCCCATACAACGAGCGTTGTCAGAGCCGGTCCGGCGGCGATTGCGGACAAGATGAACAGGAAAAAAGTCCATGGCCAGATAGCGACCCCGGTCCTGTAAGAGAATGGCCGCGCGAACAGCGTGCCGAACATTCCCCCGAGAGACCCCTGATGGAAGAACGACAGGAAGGTGCCCACCAGCGCAAAGACGACCATGATGCCGTGGAGGTTCTCGCCGAGATGTCTCAGGAACGGCATCTCCCGAATCCGCCGGTTCTCGGTAATCAAGGGCACAAACTCGATGGTCAGCACGAACAAGTACAGCGTGATGCAGAAGATGACCTCCGTGAGCATGGAATGCACATTGGCGTGCCAGAAGCTGAAGTAGCCACGGAGCGGCTGGCCGATGTCAATCGTGAGCATTCCTATCGCTCCACTATAACAGATGAACCCGACGACTACCGCCGCACCGATCAACTCCTTCAAAAAGTTGAACCGGAGAACATAGAAGAGAAAGCCGCTGAAAAATGCTCCCGCTCCGAGGGCGATGATGGCAAGGTCAACGGTAATCCACACGCCAAAGACGAAATAGTTGTTCATCCCGGTCTGGTTCAGGCCTTTATACAGGCAGAGGAATGCGCCGTAGGCGCCCCACAGAAGCAGCAACACCCAGAACGACAACCAGAGTAAGAATTTGGGCGCCGAACACCGCTGCAATGTGGGCATGTCGGTTTGCGAACTCATGTGTTAACTTTCGACTCCTTGTCGCTGTTGAGAATACGCGGACTGCGTGTTCACAGCGTCGTTATCCGCCCATCGTCTGACCCATTCGTGCGAGCTGAGATAGTATACTTTCGGCTCGGTGTGCAGCCTCTCCAGAAGCCTGAAGGCGCGCGGGCTCTTGATAAGATGAGCGACTTCATACTCGGGATCATTGAGGTCTCCAAAATGCATCGCCTCAACGGGACACGCCTCCACGCATGCCGGAATGTAATCTCCCTTTTCCAGGTAGTTGCGGCCTTCCTGACGGGCTCTGTTCTTCGCTTGGATGTAGCGGTGCGAGCAGAATGTGCACTTCTCCACCACTCCTCGCATTCGAGGGGCAACGTCGGGGTTCAGATATTTCTCGGCATCGGCCGGCCATGCCGGGTCCCACCAGTTGAAGCAGCGCACCATGTATGGGCACGCTGCCATGCAATATCGGCATCCAATGCAGCGGGTGTTTATCTGGTCAACGAGACCCGTGCTCTTGTCGTAATTGGTCGCACTCGCGGGACAGACCGAAACGCACGGGGTATGGCGGTCGCACTGCATGCATGGGCGCGGAATGTAGGCGACACGTGCATGCGGATATTCAGCGCCGTTTTTCACCTTGTAAATGCGCAGCCAGGCCATATTGCGCGACTTATCACTTTCATCCGTCCTGAACGGGACGTTGTTCTCCATATGGCATGCCACGGCACAATTGCCGCAGCCGGTACACTTGTCAAGGTCGATTACCATGCCGTATCGGACAGATTGCTGGGGAGATTCGGTGCTCATATGTTCTTCACACCTTCGTTATCTTCCCGGGAGTCGCCCACCAGATGGGAAGCCCGGTGATGGTATCCGTTTTCGCTTCGAGAACCTCGTTTGCGTTCACACCTTTGTCCCGCAGGAATTCGTCGTATGCCGAGTGCCCGAACCCGAGGGGAATTAACACAACGCCCTCGCGAACCCCCTCGAACAAGTGCAATCGCACCTCAACTTTCCCCCGAGGTGATTCCACTATCACCCGGTCACCTTCTTCGAGGTCATGATAGAGCGCGGTTATGGGATTAATGCGAACAAAAAGCTCGTTCCCTTTGAGCACATTGTCACTTAGTTGCTTCATCAGGAACGGGGGTGTATCCTTCCCATCATCGGCCATGGTGAGCGTATCTTCCGCCATTATGACGAGGTCGAACCCGTCCTTATTCAAGGATGCCTCTTCATAGTGGGGCATGCACGCGGCGTCTTCTTCAAAACCGAATGCATCCTTCAAGCGCTGGCTGTAGAATTCGAATTTCTTACTGGGCGTGAGGAGCGCTTTCTGGAGAGGGCCGTGGTGAGGCTCGGGGTCGAACCAGCAGTTGTCCTCAAGGAGCTTTTTCCAAAGCGAGGCAAATGAAGGATATTGCTGTGACAGCGAGCCCTCCGGGCCGAGTCCTCTATCGAGCATCGCCATTGCATCGGGCGAGGCTATCATTCCCCTGCCCGTTTCATGGATTCCTTGAACGCGCATCTCGAGCACTTCTCCCATGCTGGCCCACGGAAACGATTCCGCAATTGTTCCGCCGAGCGTTTTCGCAATTTCAATGAGAACGCCGCCCGCATCCTTGTTGTCGTACAGCGGCTCCACCAGAGGACGCGACAGATTGTAAATCGGGTGTGGCGAATCCGGCGCAACTATCTGGTCATCCCATTTCTCAAGACCGGTGTTCAGCGGGAGTATCAGATCTGCCCTGGCTGCGCTCTCGTTCATACAGCAGGAAAGCGCAACGATGAAAGGCGCCTTCTCGAATAGTTCGTGGGCAGTGTTTTGCTCGGGCATCGCATAATAAGGATTCGAATCGTGAACGAAGAGCATTCGTATCTCATCAGCCTTGAGATTCCCGGGCAGACTCTTGGAAAACGGGTGCGCAGCGCTGCCCGCCCCGTCGAGCCTATCGACCGCGTAGCCGCGAGCCGCCTCTTCATCCATCACCACCGGAGGGAGCGGCGTAAGGGGAACTTCTGGCTTGACGAACACGCCACCGGTCTTGTTGATGTTCCCCATGAGCGCGTTGAGGCTGTGGATTGCCATGAGTTCATAAACGTTCGTGAAGAGTTGACCGTCTCCCTTGCCGCCGACGGCGACGGCGGGCATGTTCTCCGCAAACTTGAAGGCGAGCTTCTCTATCTCCTTGGCTGGGACTGTGGTAATCCGTTCGACGGCCTGGGGCGCGTACTGAGCAAGCACGTGCGATTTGAATCCACTGTGTCCCTTCCCTGAAGAGTCCTCCCAGTCTTCGAATCCGAAGCAGTGCTTCTCAACAAAGTCTTCATCGTGCAATCGCTCTCGGATCAGGACATGAGCGATACCCAAGGCGAGCGCGCCCTCCGTGCCGGGCTTTATCGGAACCCACT
The DNA here is from genome assembly GCA_003598055.1 of Candidatus Abyssobacteria bacterium SURF_17. Lineage (GTDB taxonomy): Bacteria > Abyssobacteria > SURF-5 > SURF-5 > SURF-5 > SURF-17. The sequence goes on from QZKI01000032.1 coordinate 19,791, forward strand.
GGGTCGCCTTCGAAGCTGTGATGGAGAGGTTCGGCTCGACCTGTATGATCTGTACCGGGTTGTCAGCGAATGTCCTGGCGTACGAGCGGTACAGTCTTCCCCAGGTGCCCCATCCCTCGAGGAGGGAACAGCCGAAACTCGCGATGAGCTTCGCATTCTCAATGTCATAAGCCATGTCGCCGTCAACGCCCTGCATAAGCTTGAGTGCAACATTGCGCACGTCTCTCCCAGAATTCATCCGTACGAGGTTTTTCGAGCCGACCGCCTGAAGGAAACGTTCGAGAAGCTGATTGACCGTGCTCTCGCAATTATTCGTGATGCACACTATTCTGTGTGATTCACCGGCAGCTCGAATCTCCTGTATCTTCGCTGCGACTTCTCCGATTGCTTGCTCCCAAGAGACCGGCTTCCAGTCGGGCTTTTCGCGCGTGCCGGTTCGCTTGAGGGGCTGTCTGATGCGCGACGGACCATATACCGTCTGGAGCGCCGCCGTTCCATGAGGACATATCAGGCCGCGGTTCAAAGGGTGGTCCTTGTCGCCGTCAATTCTGACCATTCGCGGCCCGACCTTGCGCACCTTGATGCCGCACCCTCCGTCGCACATCATGCAGATGGCCTTCTCGTAAGCAGGCTGTCCGTGAGGCGGAACCGGCACCCACGGCCAGTTCTGAGTCCACCGGGCCAGGTCCCTGACTATATGCCATGGCGCGGGAGAGGAGAGGAATCCGAGAGAGCCTCCGCCCGCAAAGGCCAATGTCTTGAGAAATATTCTTCGGTCAACCTTCATTGCGTGATGCTTCCTGTACTACTGACGCTCAGCTTCTTGAATATCGTCGCGATCTTCAGAACGCAGTCATTGCGAGCGAAGGGCCGCAGGCCCGAGCGAAGCAATCTCCATATGATGCACAGATTGCTTCGTCGCTTGGGTCTGAAACCCTCGGGTCTGTGACTCTGCGCTCCTCGCAATGACAATGTATAGGCGCGGCTGCGCTGCACTCTATGAATCAACGGCTGTTGTGAAACCGCTATTTGTGACAGATAAAGCACGCGGTGCTCACTCCTCTGGCACGATGGCACTTGGCGCATTCGTCCATCCCCATGGTGCCCCAAACGTTCTCTTCAGGACTCCTCACCAGCGCGCTCCCAATCGTGGACGAAGCGCTGTCGTAGACGACATAGGAATACTTCGTGATACGATTCACGATATATTTCGTCGGATGGCGGGAAAGTCCCTGCGGACCATGGCAAGTTTCACACGCAAGCTTCGCTTCCTTTACGTGAGACGAATGTGAAAATGAGACGCACTGCGGCTGCCTGAAATAGAGTTCCCATTGGACTTCCCGGTTCTTCTGGACATATTCGGTTACGAACACTTTCTCTGCCTCGGACTCGCCCAGCTGTTCGCTGTGGCAGTTCATGCAAACGTCGAGCGTAGGTATGCCCGACCAGCTTCCGTCTTCGTAGAAGAAGTGACACGTCTCACACGACATATCAACGTCGTTTCCGTGAAAGACATGACTGAAGTCAACAGGCTGCTCATGCCTCGTGTACGCGAGCATGGGCACGAAGTACCGGCCGATAAAATGAAACACGACGAATCCGGCCAGAAATATCGCGACCATAATCGCTGAATTCATTCGCTTCTGCGAAATCACACGCATTGCTTCAGGTCCTATTGCACAGGTATCGACTCACTGTCCGCAACCGGGAATCGAACGAACTCCGTCTCGTATTGCTGGGGTGATTGCAGTCAGCGCGCCAAGACAAATATGCACACCATTCGCGAGAAAGAAAGTTCAATACACTATCAAAAACTTGGGGACACTTCCTCGGCCACACCTAGCCGATCAGGCGGGAATGCTGCAAAGAGGGGATAAATTGCATCATCGTTTGTCTGCCTGTTACCGACAGGATTCAGTATTAATAGTACAACAAAAACTCGTTGAAGTCAAGCATAAATGAGCAACGACAGGGGCGTTCGCGAACGCTCCATACTGCTTACTTGCAGAATTCCGCGTCATTTTCGCGGGCTATCCGTAGGTGCGAATTTATTCGCATCAACCGTTCCGTGCCTCCAGCCGAATGAATTCAGCCCTACAGAAATCATCTTTTTGACTATTTCCCATATGACGCGAATTTTTGCAACCAAACACTACACCTATGGCGGTACGTATGTCCGGTACCAGCAAAATGCCGCCGGCAAGGGCGACCCGGCGGGCCACCCCTACAAAGGGTTCGTCGGTACGATGTTTCAAGGTCGGACGGCCATGCGTCTCTACTTGAGCAAGAGTTCCGCCTGGCTGCGAATCACGCGCGGAATGAGGGCTTCGGCACTCGCTGTCCCTTCGTCGAAACAGGACTGGCGGACAACCTCTTTGAGCGCGCCGAAGGCCGAAAGCGCAACCGCCTCGACGTCTATGTCTCTGAGCAAGTTCAAGCATATACCGTGCTCGATCAACCTGCAAATTTCTCTCATGATGCCCGATGAGAAGGCATTCGCTTCGTCCACAAAGCAGGAGCCTATGGTGGTCGTCTCTGCGATGAACAGGCGCATAAACTCACCGTGGGTCTTGATATGGTCGAGCAGGAAGCCTGCAATCCGGTCTGAGAGACGCAGCCAATCGTCGCGCGTCTTCACCGATGCGACGTCAACGTCGAACAAGCCGGAGATAATCAGCGTCCGGTATTCCTCAAGCAATGCGGAGAAGATGTCGGCTTTGTTCTTGAAATAGAGGTAGAACGTCCCTTGGGTTACTCCGGCTGCCCGGACGATGTCAGAGATGGTGGTGGCGTGATAGCCTTTCTCGACGAACACTTCGAGAGCGGCGCCGAGAAGTTCTCTCCCGGTCACCTCACGCGCGATTTCTGCAGCTCGCGTCCTCGCCACTGTTCCTCCGGTCTAATGCTTACTTGCAACAACCCGCACAAGAATCTTCACCGGGAAATCCCCCTTCCCCCCTTTGCTAAAGGGGGAACGAGGAATTTGAACTCTTGCATGGGCGCAGCATGCTGCGCCCCTACAGAAACGGGGGTTAAAGCCTACGAATGCATCTGTGACACTGCACCAGTGATGTACGACACAAAAGATGTCCTTGGCGGCCGCCCATTGTAAGGCGCGAACGACCCCTACAATAATAAGAAAGAGTCGGTATGCGCGAATTCATCCGCAGGTGCGAATCCCCGACCACGGTCGAGGACGGATTTGTTCGCATGAGCCGTTCCGTGTTTCCAGCCAAATGAATTCGGCCTCCAGGAATCATATCTTCCGCTTGCAACCGAGCACTAGCACGAGCTCACGGACGCATCCGCATCCTCGAAGGCCTTGAAGGAAACCGGTTCCTCGGGACCGCGTCCCTTCTTAACCAGTGGAATAGGCCCTTTCGCCGGATTGTAAAACATTCTGCATACGGGCGGGTCATATGGGGAGTCTGTTGAAGACTCCTTCATCTTTTCAACCCGCTGTTCCACGAGCTGACAGAATCCCATCGAGAACAGTTTCTGCTCTTCAGTCGGCTCGCCGAAAAGCTGCCGATATTTTTCGTCCGTCTGCCTGACCCTCTCGCGAACCGTTTCGCTCGGCGCGAATTTGGCACAGGCTTCTAGCAGCGGATATGCGCGTTGACAGCGCTCGGCAAAGAATTGCGCCTTCTGCTCTTTGAGCAATGGGCGACGAGACTTACTGCACGTCTCATATCCGTTCAGGCAGAGCTGGAATGTACGAAAGATGCCGGGGCCATTCGATTCGTAGAGCTTCTTGTGGGCAAGGTCAAAGTAATGCTTGAGTTCGCCGACGCCGAAATTCTTCGGGATGAAGGTGCCGGCATTGCACTGCTGGACGTCGTGGTATGTCATCTTGGGGTTGATGCGACCCGCCTCCTTCATACGGCGATAGAGTTCAGTGCCGGGACACGCAGTGAGAAACGTCATCTGATAGGCGGACGGCTTCAGGTCGACGAAAAAATCGATGTCCTCGACGATGTTGTCCGGTGTGTGAAAGTCCCATCCGAGCACGGTGGAGGCGGTGATGCCGACTCCGTATTCATCCATCGCGCGGAAAGTGGATTTAATGTCGTCGCACGTGCGTTTCTCGATGTGGTGCTCCGACGTTATCACGTCGTTGATGCTCGATTCGACGCCGACCCACACCGAATCCACACCGCACTCGAGCAGTTCCTCCATGCTGTACTGCGTGAGCGAGCGAATGTCGCCAAAGCAAAAATAGCTCAGCTTGCGCAGGCCGAACTCCTTGTCTTCCTGAATCAGTTTGCCGAGCCGGCGGACATAGTCGGGGTTCAGCAGAAGGTCTTCATCCATCAGCGTCACGGTTGTAGCCCGGCCGCCGCCGCGCCTGCAAAAGTGCTTCAGTGTCTCGAACGTCTCTTCCGGAGTGGCCACATAGAATTTCTGTTTCTTGAACATTGCCGACGTGCAGCAGAACTCGCATCCGTTCGGACACCCGAGTGCCACGAGCGCCATGCCCGACATCGGTTTGGGCGCGTAAGTAGTGAAGTCTTCGGACCCGGGAAAGTAGATTTCGTTCATGGGGAGATATTTCTGGGTTATAGGGCGGTCAGCCGGCTCGTCTCCAAGCAGCTTGCGCATAAAACGGACGCCTTCTTCTCTGCAGATGTAATCGGCCTCGTTCAGAATATACTGTGCCTCATCGCCGCTCTCGCCCGGAGGCGGATCGTCTAGATTGAGCACTCCGTAGCCGCCAATGACGATTTTGGTCTGAGGGGCGACCTCGCGCGCGATTTTTATCATGCGAACGACCTTGTGAATCGTGAGGGCGATGAGCTGGATGCCGACGAAATCGTAGCCCTTTTTGAGCTCCTCCTCGAAATCCTCGATGTGTGGGAACTCCATGACCGTCGTCTCGGCGTTTATGTTCTCGGCAATCAGGAAGAGCGCGAGAGTCGGCGTATACGATTTCAGGCTGAACGGCCCCTGCCCGCGCTGGAGGCGCGATTCGAGAATATCGTACTGGTTGCTGCCCCATTCCAAATCATACGGCCCATAAGGATTTGTGAGAAGCACGCGTTTCATGGATGTCACCTCGTAATTTGTCCCAACCCCCGAAATACTGCTTGTTATCCCCCGTCGAAGAACAATATGCCCTGTTGATACCCGACCAGAGCAGACTGACTTATATGTTAGTCAGTATACCATGCCCTGGCACCGTGTCAAGAGGAAAATTGTTCCCATTGTTTCCTCCCTCACAATCTCGCCGGTATGCTTCTGCATGGAGCGTGACCGAAGCTGAGGATGATCCTGCGGTTGAGGGAAGGCAATTGTTTGAAGGAAGATAAAGAAGATAAGTCAGTTTTTAGATACGTGCAGCTCTATCTCCGAGGAGAAGGATAAATTCGCGGAGAAGGTCGCGGTCGAGTTGTTCGCTCATCTCTTTCTTCATGAGCTCAAGGGCTTCGAATGAACGCAGCGCCGGCCTGTAGGGACGCCGCGTAGTAAGGGCATCAAATATGTCGGCGATTGCGGCGATGCGGGCGTATTGATGTACGTCGACGCCTCTTATTCCTCGGGGATAGCCTGAGCCGTCGAGTTTCTCGTGGTGGCCTTCGACGATGATGAGCGCCTGTTCGCTCACGTTGCCCAGGCTTCGCAGGAGATTTGCGCCGTCGGCAGGATGTCGCTTCATGACGGCCCATTCGTCGTCGTTCAGCGGCCCGTTCTTGTCCAGGATTCTGGGGTCGATCAGGCCTTTCCCGACATCGTGAAGAATGAGACCGGAGCCAATGGTGTTTATCGAATGTTGCGTGAACTGGCCGAGCTTGTGCGCCAACGCTATCCCGAACACGGCCACGTTCACCGAATGGGTATACGTGAGGTAATTGAACGACATCGAGGTCATGAGGCTGAAGAAGGCATGGGAATCGCTGAGCAGATAATCCACGAGATTCGAGATGAATAGCTTCGAGCGTTTGACATGCTCGCCAGAGCGGGGATTTTCAAGGAGTTGTTCGACAAGGCCTATCGCGCACTGATAGGCTGCATTCGATTTCTCGGCATGTGACACTTCATCATCTTTGATGATAGCTTCAAGATTATTCTCAAGATAGAGTTGATATTCTTTCTCATCCGATGCATCAATATACAGAATGTCGGTTCCGCAATCAGTCAGATTCTTTCTTGCGCTTTCTGAAAACGGTATGTTTCTCTCGCGATAGAGAACAAACCGCTCTTCCTGATTGCGCGCGGCAACCTTGATGTAAATGTCGAAGTTGGTAACGCTATTGATTCGAAGACTGTGAAGAGGTATCTCCCGGAAATCGGCAGCCGTCTTCTCCATCTTTCTTGTTGCCATAGCTACCTACCCGGAGCCCCGCTGCCAACGAAACGGACACCGCCTCATCGCAGGCAGAGACGAGGCGAGACCCTTTCGTTCCAATTTTTTAAAGTGCATTTCTTGTGCCAATGTAAACAAGTCTCCGGCGGCGACGCCGAATATTCGCAAGTATCTGTTATTGCTTGCCTTATGCAATAACTTCAGAAAGAGTTCTGTATGGGTGTTTACGGCCTCCGTTGGCAGGTTTTGAACACGTGGACATTTTGAGCTATTTGTAGGGACGACCCGGCGGGTAGCCATCACAAAGGGTGACTATCTTGTGACGTCAGCTTGCGATGCCAGCTTTGACAGCGACAGAAACCCTCTGTTAAGATTCCGCAGGCGCCGGTTGGTATGGCAATGAGTAATGGGTTTGTAGAGCGTCTGCCGGGTGACGCATGCAATTCGTTGATTGGGTCATAGTGGCGGCTTACTGTGTGCTCTCGCTTGGTATCGGTTTCTTTTTTGCCAAGCGTGCGGGCAGGAGTTTGGCCGACTTTGTTTTATCCGGCCGTGGCCTGCCGTGGTGGCTGGCAGGAACGTCGATGGTGGCAACCACGTTTGCCGCCGACACGCCTCTGGCGGTCACCGGCATCGTACGAACGAAGGGAATCGCCGGGAACTGGTTTTGGTGGAACCTGGTGATGAGCAGCATGCTGTGGGCGTTTTTCTATGCGCGCCTGTGGCGGAGAGCGGGAGTGCTCACGGACGTCGAGTTCATTGAGCTGCGTTATTCGGGCAGGCCTGCCGCGTTTCTGCGCGGACTGAAGGCTTGTTATTCGGCGATTCTCATTAACTGTATCGTTCTGGGATGGGTTATCCTGGCGATGACGAAGATAGGGAGAGCGGTATTCGGCCTGAGCCGCACGGCGGCGATTAGCTTGCCAATCCTGGGTTGGGAGGTTCCAGCGGACAGCGCAATCACGGTGTTATGCATCCTCCTGGCACTCACCTACTCAGTGCTTTCCGGCATGTGGGGAGTCGTGGTGACCGATTTCATCCAGTTTGCAGTCGCCATGTTTGGTTCGATTGCGCTCGCGGTCATTGCCGTCGGCCATATCGGGGGGATTGCGGCCATCAGGCCGATGCTCCTCTCATCGGCCGCTGCGCCGGCATCGGTTTTGCGGTTTGCGCCGCAGCCGGAAGCAGGAAAGCTGGCTTTGATGACCTTCGGGGTATATCTCGGGGTGCAATGGTGGGCATTTCGCAATGCCGACGGCGGAGAATATATCGGACTGAGGGCGATGTCGTGCCGGACTGAGAAAGATGCGCGGCTGGCAATTCTGTGGTACAGCTTCGCTCACTATGTGCTGCGCCCATGGCCGTGGATTCTGGTCGCGATAGTGTCCATCGTTGTCTATCCGAACCTTGCCGACCCTGAGATGGGATACCCGAGGATGATGATGGACTTTCTTCCGGTGGGTCTGCGCGGATTGATGGTGGCCTCGATTCTTGCCGCGTTCATGTCCACAGTGGATACGCATCTCCATTGGGGCGCATCGTATCTGTCAAATGACATTTATAAGCGCTTCCTTCGGCCACAGGCAGGCGAGAAGGAATATGTGTTGGCGTCAAGGATTTCGATGGTCGTCATGGCGGCGCTCGCGGTATGGGCAAGCTCGATCATGAATTCAATCGAGTGGGCATGGAAGTTCCTCGTGGCCATTGGCGCGGGAGTGGGACCCGTGTACTTGCTGAGGTGGTACTGGTGGAGGATAAATGCATGGTCTGAAATATCGGCGATGGTATGTTCGCTGACCGCCGCTTTGGTAATTTTCTGGTTCACACCGCTCGGAGGACGCGAGTATGAGGGCGTGCGACTGTTGATAATTGTTGCCGTGTCCACGATAGCGTGGCTGAGTGTCACCTTTCTCAGCCGTCCGACGCATCCGGACAACTTGCGGAATTTCTGCGAGCGCGTGAGAGTAGGCGGGCCCGGGTGGCGGTCCGTTGAGCAAGCGGCAGGTCTGAGCTCGGGGCGGAGGGGAATGTGGGATATTCTGGGGGCGGTAAGCGGTGGGGTATTCATCTATACATCATTGTTCGCGCTTGGGAAACTGCTCCTCGGCTTCCCGTGGACGGCGTGGGCGCCTATTGCGATAACGGCAGGAATTGCGGGCGCAGCAGTTGTTGTTTGCCTGCGAGAGTAAGCGCTTTTTGGGGTCAGACCTTGAACTATGACATAAGGCAGGCGTCAGGCGTTGAGACTTGTTTTCCTTGTTTCTTTATGTCATATTTCAAGGTTTGACCCCAGCGATACCCCCCAGCGATACCAACGATATATGTTGACTCTCTCAAGCCATTTTGATAGAATGAGTTACACTGGTTATGCAGCAAACCTCCTGGCAACTCCTCTCTCAGAGCCAACCTGGAAAAGGTGGTCTGGGTCAAAGCATGCAATAGTGGAACCTTGGCGAGGCGCAAAGACTCTGTCTCCCGAGGACGTCAACTGTTACGTGCAAAGGGCGTGGGACACGGATAGCGTATGATCAAGCATTCGGAACACCTTGTTCAAGAAACGCATAACGGCGTCAAGGTACTGGCCTACAAGCATCGGCCTCGCAGTCTCACCTCCATTCTCCAGACTACCGTTGAGAAGTTCCCTGATAAGAATGTGTTTGAGTGCAACTCTGAAGCGGTGACGTTTTCACAGTTCTCCGAGAGAGTCGAGCGACTCGCGGCGGCAATGCACAAGACGCTCGGAATCGGTAAAGGCGACAGGGTGGCGCTGCTGCTAGGCAATGATATTGCGTTTCCTCTCGTTTTCTTCGCGGCCGCAAGACTAGGCGCTGTGTCGGTTCCCATCAACACGCGCTTTGTTGCGAATGAGATTGCTTATATCTTCGGTAATTCCGGCGCGAACACGGTTTTTGTGCATCCCGACTATTTGAAAGAGTGCGCACGCGCGAGGAAGTCGGTTCGAAACGTCAAACATGTGGTCCTTACCCGTCCGGTGAAGGAAAAGGGCGACTATCTCGAACTTGAGGGTCTTTTAAGAGATTCAACCGGAAACATCGCCGAAATCGACGTTGATGAAAAAGACCTTGCGAGCATCTTTTACACCGCAGGAACGATGGGCAAGCCCAAAGGAGCCATGTGCACCCACCGCAATTTTTCCTCGACGTGCATCAACGTGGAGGTAGCCACCGGCATCACTGCCGACGACCGACCGCTCATCTGTGTTCCATTCTCGCACCCGACGGGGTGTCACAGCCAATTGATTGCGGGTGTATACATCGGTTGCTCGAGCGTCATCCAGCGGCATTTCAACGCGGATGAAACGCTTACGCTGATAAAGAAGGCGAATATCACAACGCTCGTGGGCGTTCCGACGATATATTGGCTCTTGCTTGCGCAAATGAAACTCAAGGGGTACGATTTCGGTCAGCTAAAGAATATCATTTATGGAGGCGCGCCTGCGTCGCCCGAACTTGTCCGAAGACTGCGTGAGACTTTCCCATCGGCTCGATTGGGAAACGGCTATGGCCTGACCGAAAGTTCCTCGCTCGCAACGTTCCTCCCGGATGAGTATACAATGAAAA
>QZKI01000029.1 GCA_003598055.1 Candidatus Abyssobacteria bacterium SURF_17
TGCGAGCGCAGCGAAGCAATCTCTGTTTGCATCTTCAGTGCTACCAATGAGATTCCTTCGGTCGCTACGCTCCCTCGCAATGACGAAACGGTTGTCGGTCTCTTAGGAGGGAGCAAGGGAGCGAAGATCCGGGCGACCGAAACAATCTCATTGGCAGTTTTGAAGGCACCTAGACAGATTGCTTCGCTCGGGCTTGTGGCCCTCGGGCTTGCGGCCCTCGGGCCTGCGGTCCTTCGCTCGCAATGACGGCGTCACGGTGCGTTTCTGAGACCCGTTGAGGAATCATACATGCGAGGTATTGCACATCTCTTCATCGCGAACGCTCGAATGTTCTTTCGCGTCAGGCAGGAAATCTTCTGGGTATTCTTCCTGCCCGTCTTCATGCTCATCCTGCTGGGAATCGTGCTCAAAGATGTGGCGGGAATCGGAAGCCTGAAACCAGAGGATGTGAACTTCCCGATTGGCGTCGTCGACAATGACCACTCCCCCGCCTCGCGGCAATTCATCAAGCAACTTCAGTCCGCTCCCGAATTCACGGTCACTCTGCTGGCCGAAGCCGAGGCCATGGAACAAGCCAAGAGCGCCGTCCAGCGCGTGGTCGTCATCTTCCCTTCCGGCTTCGCGGAGACACTCAAACGGTCAGAAGCCCGCGTCGATGTGGTCACAGACTCGCGCGCGCTTCCGCTGACTGAGATGGCGCTGAACATTCTGAAAGAGAAGATTGAAGCAGTGCTGTCAGAAAATCAGTCGCCCGCGCAGCCCATCACGTTTGTCCGGGAACGCGTCCGAAGCGTGGAAGAGTTCTTCAGCTTCATCGATTTCCTTGTGCCCGGCATCATCGCAATGGCCGTCATGCCCAGTTGCATCTTTTCGCTCGCGCCGACCGTCGTGCGACTCCGCGAGCAAGGCGTGATGCGCAGACTGTGGGTGACACCGCTGAGCAGATTTTCGTTTGTGGCAAGCCATGTTCTTTTCAGGCTGTCCATAGCAGTTGCGCAGACGGCTCTCATCATCATCGTCGCTCTCTTGCTGTTCAGGACCGACATCATCATTCCGGTGATGCCGCTCATCGTCTTCGTGATTCTCGGCAACTTGAATGGAACGGCAATCGCGTTCTCCATCGCCGCCTTCGCGAAAACTCCCGAAGTCGCCTCGACGATTGCCAACGTTGTCGCGATTCCCATGCTCATGCTCTGCGGCGTGTTCCTCCCTCTCGAGATAATGCCGCCCAAAGTCCTCCCCCTCATCTGGCTCCTTCCATTGACCCACCTTTCCGAAGGCCTCCGCGAGTTGATGAACATGCAGAAAGGATTCCTCGACCTCTGGAAATCCCAGCTCGTGCTCCTCGCCTATCTCACCGCCCTCTTCCTCCTCAGCCTCCTCCGCTTCAAATGGGACAAAAGCACCGCCCGCTGAGAACGAGGCAACTCCGGGGACATAATAGCTATTCTCTTATCTTATGCCGCAGCCAAAAAGATGGTGCCCCGTTGTTCCTTGCAACAGAATAACCATTATGTCCCCGGAACTCCTGGCGAGAGGCTTTGACGAACAAGAAGTTAGTGGAACTGGCAGAGGGGTCAGCTCTATAACCCCTCTTTCTTCCTCACCTTTTCTTCACCCTTTATCTGATTTTCACCGGGCCACGTTTGAGCCGCTCGAAGAGCGAGACCGCACGTTCCTGCGACGCCAACTCGCGCGCAAGATCGTAGATTTCGGCTCGCTCGGTCTCGTTCGCGGGTTCCTTGTAGTAGTAAAGATTTGACTGATCCGGCCGGTTAAAGATACGGATATCCTGGAAAGGGACAAAATCCCTGTGGACGATACAAAAAACGGAGAGGTCGGGAATGCGGATGTGTAACCCCACCTCGCCGGGAATGCATCTCGTACTATTCAGGACCTCGTCAAATTTCTCCACCACGTCTTTTCGCAGAGGCTTCAGTTCCTCGCCGAACTCCGAGATCACCGCTAGCTTGGGTTTTACTGTATGGAGCATGGCACCGGTCCCAAGGAGACCGAGATGTTGAGCATATAGGCATTTTTGCCTTTCCCCTTCGGTTTTCTTCCCGAGGTAATCGAACTCCGTCCTCTTAATGGACCCGAGATGCGCCACCATCAAGTCGGTCTTGTGCTCCGCGTACGGCGCTGCAATCGAATTATCCATTCTCCAACCGGTATCGCCAGTCAGAGCGATAGTGCACCCGTCCACCTCGAGTACGAAGCCGAGACAGTATTTGTCATCAATGATTTCATGGTGCTGGGCTTTCACGGCGTGTATTTTCAGCCCGTTGTATTTTTCCGAAAGATCTAAAACATTACCACAATGAAGTACGTTGATTTCATTGATGACGCTCGAGGTGTGTACGTTCAGCCAGCCCGAATACTTGATGAAGGTGCCGAGATTCAGGAACAGGTCGATCTTCTTCTTTCTCTTCTTATCTGTGTTTTTGTTTATCACGTGGACAAGGGTGAGAATCGACTCGAGGTCAACCGTATGGTCATTATGGGCGTGGCTGATCAATACCGCATCGATGTCGGAGGCCTTAAACCCTTCTTCATAAAGATTCTCCACGAAATTGAATCCGGGGTCGATGGCGATTCCGCGTCCCCGCTCGCCGTCCTTCCCGCGGATGTACAGGAAATAGCCGCCGCCGTGATTGTCGCCTTTCTCGGACGGCAAGATGGGCGTGTGGGAATTCCACTTTCTCAGAACCGAGAAGAACGAAAAAGCGTCGGGCGGAATACTCCGCTGCTTACTGGTAAAGCTCCTGAGTTTTTCCTCGTTTCTTGCGATGGTATCAAGGATTCTTCCGCGGTCATCATGAAACGCCTCAATGACTTTCTTGAAAATCCCGTTGCCGTTACCGATCTCTGTATCCCCGTTGTCACCTGCTTTCTTACCAGAGTGTGCGGGAGCAGACGGTTTGCGACCTTTCTTCCCGCTCTGCCGACTTCCGTTTCTTCCTGCTTTCGCTGGAGGCGGTGAAACGTTTCGGAAGAACGCGGGAGTTATCTCGGGTTTGCTGTCCGGCTCTCCACGCGCGCTCCAGCTGTCGCCCTCCGCTCTCGAGGCAGAGGTCTCGTTCTGACATTCAGAAGCCTCTTCCCTCGGACCGAGCAAATTCAAGACAATGCTTGGAACTTCTGACTCCAACGAATCCTCCGTTGCTTTCCTAAGAACGCGGGCGCCTTCACTGATATGTCCAATGCCTCTCTTTACATCGTCCATAATCACCCTCCAATTCGATTTTACGAAACCACGTCAAGTAATCCCGGTAGCCGCTGAGACAGTTAATATCCAGTCTTCACTTTGAGCCGCACATAGTCACAGATGATAGTTGTTTGGCGAGCGCTGTCTTGGGGATAATCGGCCTATGGTTTGACCATTGGAAGGGGACGATGCAACTGTGAAGATTCTCTCATTTTGACCATCGTAAGGAACCGGTTATCTGCCTGATTCTTGCGGAATTGTTATTGAAAAACGTTGAAGGACGTTGGAGCAACTATTGTGCCAGGGTTTGAGGAAGACATCCAGTGGTTTTTCTAAGTCTTTTGGCGTAAGCTTCTTAAAAAACAGAAGCGCGCATGCGACGGTCGTGCTGGCAATTGAAGAATGCCGTGTGCCCTGAGCCCATTTGAGGTGTACTTATCAACGCACCGGGCAAATCTGGCCACTACCCCTTGCTCCACTAATTAACAAAAATCTCCTTGACTGAGTCCTTCGCATCGCTCATCATAATCACCAGAAATTTGGACGGATACACGTGCAGCCGTCCCACGAGGGGAGCAAGAATGCAAGGGGAAAAACCGAAGCGGGAAAGCGCGACAAGGGGAAACCAGCACTATCGGCGTGTATCTGCATCCATCGGCGGGTTCATGAATTCATTACATTCTAACTCTTCTCCCTCGCGACCTCTGCACCTCGGGTCTGCGACTCCTATCTTATGGATAACCGACCGTTCGGTTCGCTATCTTATATACGGTTAATTTATGCGTCACTTGCGTCACCAAAGCAAAATCAAATCCCTGAAATGGATTTCCGCTTCCGCGAGAATGATAAGAAGTGGTGGCTCATTCGTGTAATTCGCGTGATTTGTGGCATTCGTGTTCCAAGAGTTTCTCTTGTTTCTGGTTGCGACTACGCCACTCTGCGTGCATCTGCGGTTGATGAGGCGAGATTACATCCCGAGCAGGTCTTGTTCGTCCACGAAGCCGACGGGTTTGCCGTGTTCGTCGACGACGGGCAGGTCTTTCTTTCGCTGGGTCTTTATGAGCCGGACTGCTTCGGCCACGAGCTTGTCGGGAGTGATGGCGAGCGGCGAGCGCGTCATGTAGTTCTTGACTGGCTTTGAAAGGAGTTCGGGGTCTTTCTCGATTGAGCGGCGGAGGTCGCCGTCGGTGAAGATGCCCACTAGTCTTTCTGTTTCGTCAACGATTACCGCGGCTCCCGCGCGGGCGTGCGAGGTTGCCATGAGCGCCTCGCGCACGAGTGCATCCTCGGAAACAATCGGGTTCCGCGCACCGGTGCGCATCACATCGGATACTCTGAGAAGCTGCCGCCCGAGCGCGCCACCCGGATGGTAAAAAGCGTAGTCCTCGAGGCGGAATCCCCGCCGCTCGAGCAGGACTACCGCGAGCGCATCCCCGAGCGCGAGTGCGGCGGTCGTGCTTGCTGTGGGCGCCATGTTGAACGGGCAGGCCTCGGCCTCGACGCTGCAATCGAGCACGCAATCGCTGTGCTCGGAGAGGGGCGAATTGGTGTCGCCCGTCATGGCAATCAGACGCGCGCCGATTTTCTTTATGATGGGCAGCAGCCGGGTTATTTCCTCGGTTTTCCCGCTGTTTGATATCACGATGACGATGTCATCTTTCGTGACCATTCCGAGGTCGCCATGAATCGCGTCGGCGGCATGCATCACGAGGGAAGGCGTTCCCGTGCTCGCAAGCGTCGCCGAAATTTTTCGGCCAATGATGCCGGGTTTTCCCATTCCCGTGATGATGACACGCCCTTTGCAGCTCAGTATCATCTCGACGGCCTGCTCGAAGCTTGCGCCTATCTTGTCGCGGAGTTTGAGGACGGCATCGGCCTCGATGCCGAGCACTTCGCGCGCGCGTTCGATTATTGACGACATGTGAGCCCCTTTTCTGGATACAACGAACTTCTCGTCGCAATGTAGCACAGCGTCGTTTCGGATGTCAAGACGGCATGGGCTTAATGGCATAGGCTTGATACCGTGGGATGGTTCATGCGCGGGACTCGCATGTATTGCAGGGGGCGTTCGCGAACGCCCCCTTTCCATCTCTGCGTTTGTAGGTGCAAATTCATTCGCATAATGTTTTCAGTCTCTTTGCGCTCATGTTCAGTCGAATGAATTCGACCCTACAGAATCGTGGGATGGATTCTCTGCTGTCCAAGACACCTTTTTTCACCGCAGAGACGCGAAGGGCGCAGAGAAAGAATGAACGATGGAAACGAGGTTTTCCATGTGAAGACGGCCATTGCGCGTGCTCTGCGTGTTCTCCTGAGGTGAAAATGCCTGGAATTTGTTTCTTTCACGGAGCCAGCCAAAAAGAGGTCTGCTCTGGCGGGATATCTCGAAAGACACAGTGATTTCAGAGCATTCATGAAGTCGGCCTGAATTATTTTGGACAAGAGTGGGATGAATTCCCTGTTCCTACATCGCGCAACTTCAGGTGGGCATGCATCAGAAATCGGTTCGACTTTTGCGTGTCTGCTTGTTAGAATGGTGCGTGCTCTTGAGTAAATTCGGGAAGTCGTTGCAATGCCTTGAGGCTCCGGACGGGGTGGGTATTCGTCCCTGTCCGGGAACATGTATTGAGGAGAAGGGAGAAAAGAATGATACGGACCAAGATTTGCGAGATATTGGGAATTGACCACCCAATTCTTTTGGCTGGTATGGGAGGGGTCTCGTTCAGCGCGCTGACTGCCGCCGTCTCGAAAGCCGGCGGAATGGGTGTCCTCGGCGCGGCCGCCATGGAACCCGATTTTCTGCGTCAAGAAATCAGGACGATTAAGTCAATCACGAACAAACCATTCGGCGTGGACCTGTTGATGCCGCTGCCCGACATGCTCGAGGCACAGATGGAAGTCATCTACGACGAGACAATCCCCGTGTTTGTCTCCGGACTCGGCATACCGTCGGAGATTATCGAGGAGGGACACCGGCGCGGCATGAAGGTGCTTTGCATGATCGGGAAAGTGGCCCATGCGCTGAGAGCGAAGGAGGCAGGGGCCGACGTGATTGTCGCACAAGGAACCGAGGCGGGCGGTCACACCGGCAAGATCGGCACGCTAGCTCTGGTGCCCCAGGTGGTGGACGCGACGGGCCTTCCTGTCCTGGCGGCGGGCGGAATCGGCGACGGCCGGGGACTTGCTGCAGCGCTCACGCTCGGTGCTTGCGGCGTGGTCATGGGCACACGTTTCATCGCGACACCGGAGGCGCGCGCAAGCGATACGTATCGAAAATCGCTCGTGGATGCGCGCGATGAAGACACGTTTGTAACACGGTGCTATACGGGCAAGACGTTGCGTGCAATTTCCAACGATTATGTTCTCGACTGGGAATCTCACGCGCAAGACCTCAAGAAGTTTCCGCAGCAGATTCTGGTTTCGATGGAAGCGGGTGTCTTGAGCTTCATAACCGATGGTGAGATTCACGATGCGACTCGCCAATGTATGCCCGCAGGCCAGGTCACGGGCATGATTCATGAGGTCAAACCAGCGGCCGACATCGTCACGGAAACGGTTGCGCAGGCGGAGCGGATACTGAAACAATACGGTGCCATCGTAGCTTGAGATTATGGATCTATGTACATCCTGTAATCATTGTCCTGGGGGTACTATGGTTCATCTAAAGGAAATCAATTGCCCATGATTCTTGTCCTTGGCAGTTGATTTATTGTCCCAGGCACGCGCGGCCATGCGCCCCTGCACTGGATTCTCCTTTGTTCGCCGGAATCTTGACCCACAGGTTTGGGCTTTTACATACTAGTGCGGCGTCACACATGCTTTCGTGCGCTTTAACTCGCTTTTTTGTAAAGGCGCAGCATGCTGCGCCCCTACAGAAACCGACAGGAGAAGATTGACAGAACAATAGTCCAAAAAGCGGTTCTTATTTCCTTCGCCACATGCATGCGAGTGGACAACTCGTGATTGTTTTGGCATAATCATCATCATAGTGAAACGCTGACACATCAGGAACTCAGGATTTTGACCACAGGGAGGGGACTATGTGGAAAAGAGCCAGTTCCTCCAGGCGCTCCCGGCTGGCAGGGCCGGAAAGCATGTTCACGTTTCCCCGTATCCTTGCGATTCTCTCGGTATGTGCCCTTGCCGCAAGCCCATTTCTTCCTTGGCTTGAGCTGTCCGTTCGGGGCGGCCCGGTAACCCTGAAGGAGTTTGCCAGCCATTTGACCAGCTCAGAGATTCTGCGGGTCAACATCTGGCCGCTTCCTATCATTCTCGCTGTCTTGTTCCTTCTGCCACTGCTGACAAACCTCAAGCTGACTCGTTCCTTATACTATCTGCTCTTACTGGAAATTATCGTCGTGACGGCGATTTACCTGTATCCCTCCGTTCGAGGAATCCTTGCCGAAGCCGGCATTTATGTCAATCTCTCGCTGGTGCGCTCCGGCGCCTATGTGTTCGTGGGCGCATTGTTGCTTTTGTTCATTTCCGCGCTAGCAACCCTGTGGCAGAGTCGATTGGGGATTGCAGCGCTCACCTTGTTCGTCGCCTTCACCGCTCTCATTGCGCTTGGCAACCTGACAGCATGGTTTGGCTTTGTCACCGGAGAGCCGCGAATCTGGCATGAAAGCTATGGCGCGCGCGTGGCCGAGGGTCAGGCATACGGCGTTCACCTGAATATTTTGAACGAGGGGTGGGGAAAGCTCAACTTGAATGCAGCGCCGTCGGAAAAGCCCCGCGAGACCGACATGATTATCGCGATCCAGCGGCATTATCGCATGGGCGATTACTGGGCGGACTCTCCGTTTGACCGGCTGGCCACCGACCCTTCAAAGGAACGGCTTCCCGCAGAGATCACGCCGGGTGACTCCCTCATGCTGGACTTCGTATTTGGCCCGTTAACAAAGGTGCAGGATATCTATTCGTATCCACCGACCGGAATGTCAGGCCGCTATAGAATCTTGCTCACGGAAGCGGGAGGCGGACGCGAATACCGTCACGAAATCGAAGTGCCGCCCGCGTTTCCGACGGAAGCTCCGTAATTCCGCCGATTTTCTTCCGACAATGCAATCTTGTCAGGATGTGTGTCTCTGGACAACACGAAACCAGTCGTAGGGTCTTCTTATCGGGAGAGATCAAGTTGGACCGCCCGGCCGGGCCGTTTGGAGAGAAGCTTGGCCGGAGGATTCAGGCTAGGTCTTCCTCCGAGTCTTCCCCCCCAGTTTCTTGAAGTATGTCCGGAGCCTCTTGACCGTTCGCTTCGGGCTTTCGACAATCGTGCGAGTATCCGAGAGGATATCCATAAACCCCGCTTCGTTCGGATACCTGGGTACAACGTGCAAATGAAGATGTTCTATACTAGCGCCTGCCTGCCGTCCGATATTAAAGCCGATATTGTAGGCGACTGGTTTATAGGCGGCGTCGAGCACATCGAGGCACAAGTTCTGGAGCAAACTAAGCTCGGAGTGTTCTCGTTTCCTGAGCTGTCGAACATCGACAACGTGCCTTACAGGAAAAACCATGATATGGCCGGCATTGTATGGATGTAAGTTTGCCGTTACCACCCAATGGTCGGTTCGATAGACCTCCAGTTGGGAAACTCTTCGGTCCTTCGAACAAACGGCGCACAAAATGCAATCCACCTTCGGCCTTCTTCCTTTCACATAGGACATCTTTGAGGGTGTATAGAGCTGTTGCATCTGTTTCTCCGCTTCTCACCTCGACTGCTGGACTGTCCACCACTGCTGCCACTTGGAAGGATCCTGGCCGAATGCTCCGCTCGTCACCGGCTCCGTGTCTTCGGGCTCTCCGATCAAACCGATCTCCACTGTCTCCGAGTCTTTCCCCGACATGTCACGCAGCTTCCTTCCCCGTTCGATGTATTTGCGGAATCTCTCCAGGGATAGTGAGGCGGCCTTCTTGACGCGCGCATCTGAGTCGGTAAGTGATACGATTAGCTCAGGTACGACCTCTTTCACCCGGAGCTTGCCGAGTGCGTCGGCTGCCGCCTCGCGAACTTCAGGACTGGCATCCCGGAGCGCGGCCACGAGGATGGGCAGCGTGTGCACCGTTCTGAGCTTGCCCAACGATTCGATCACCCACATTCGGGGAAAGCGGTCGGGATTGTTCGCAGCATTGATGAGCGACGCGATCGTCATTGGGTCGCCGATGTCTCCTAGTGCTTTTATGGCCGCTTCGCGAACCGCGAACGCATCATCTGCGAGCGCCTCTTCCAGATACTTGGTCGCATGTTTATTGTGGGTCTGGCCGAGAACATGCGCAGCAAGGATTCTGACCTTGCGGTCTTCGTGCGCAAGGTAGCGGGCAACACCGTCAATGACCTTGTCGTCGGCAAGCCGCACAAGCGCGCGCGCCACGGAATGTCTCAGGACCGTATCGCCCGTGTCGAAGTACCCAAGAAGGGTTCCGGCAGCCCTTGAATCACCGAGCAGCCCGAGAGCGTCCGTGGCGGCAGCTTTCACTTTGGGTTCGGAGTCCTCACGTAAAGCGGTCAGAAGCGCCTCCACAACGAACGGCGTGCCGAGCTGACCGAGAAGGTCTGCGGCAAGCTCTCGTTCCTTCGGGTCACCGTTCTCCAGTTGTGCCAGGAGCTTGTCCATGGCAACGGCTGCTTCATCGGCGATGTAAACAAGGAGCGCCGTTCCGGCCAGGATGCGGTCGCCATCTTCAAGCTCTTTGCTTGTCACCTTGACACCGTTGACGAACAGACCGTTTGTGCTGCTCAGGTCAAAAATCATGCATGAGTCACCTTCACAGACTATCTCGCAATGGTTGCCTGAGGCGTAGCGATTCTTTAGGGCGACGCTATTGTTTCGGGCTCTGCCGATGACTATCCTGCCGTCAGTCAATCGGATGCTCCGTGTTTCAAAGCCTCTTTCTTTTACAATGAGACACGCCATCGCTCTCTTTGCTTTCTATGCCGCATCGCGATCCTTTGTCCGAACAAACAGCAAAAACTTGCAGAAGAGGAGGGCGAAGACGAGATCGCCACAACCGATGAGGAAAATGGCCGGAGGAAGCCCCGAGAATATCATATGGTAAAGGAACAGGAAGAAGACAACAGTCTTTCCAAGGGCGCCAATCGTCGCAATACCCGTATGTTTGTAAAGGTCCCGGCTTACCATGAAGTAACCCACCCCGAAGACCATTGCCAGCAGAATGGCCATTTGATGAAATACCATAGCCTCCCGGGGAAAAATCGGCATGTGGAAGAAACTCATGAGCTGCGCGAAGAAAACGAGGAATACTGCACCAAGCACGAGATTATACATGGCAGCCAGAAGAAACATTCTTCGGTATCCGGTCTCAGTGCTCAGCATTCTCGTCTAATCTCTGCACGACTTTGCCGCATCCGTCTCGTCACGACCACTCCCTCCACCGTTGGGCTCGAGAGATGGGTAACACTTGCCGCCTAGAGAGGGCCGGCAAGCCTATCAACGGCGTTCAATCGGCACTCATTCGAGCGCCTTCTTCTCGACATCTTCGAAGGTTTTTCGGGGTTTGTCGCGAGTACCCCAGAAGCCGGAAGCGTCCATCCAGCGGAAAACGCCATAGGCGATTGCGGCAAGGACTGCGATAATTATAAGTTTTCGAATCATCTCGCGTTCCCTCCATCATGCGACCACACACACAGTGAGACAATTATAGTGGTGACGAAAACAGGTGTCAACTGCGCCCCACCGACCAAACTTGCACTTTTTCTCAGCCTACTCTTGACAGCGGGCGATTTGTGATGTATAATCCTAATCAGATAAATCAGTATCTACTGATATCTCAGATACGCGGAGGTGAACGCATGACACGGAATGAAATCGGAAAAAGCGCGGCATGTTGCAGCGCCAAAACACTGTCGCAGAACAGCCCATGCTGCAAAGTAGAGGCGCTCATCCCGATTGACGGCAGAGGACAAATTGTTCTCCCCAAGGACCTCAGGGACAAGGCAGGTATCGAGGCGGGCGACAAGCTTGCGGTCATAAGCTTTGAATCGGATGGAAAGGTGTGTTGCATCACCCTGGTCAGAGCCGATGACTTCGCCGAGACCATCAAGGGAATGCTCGGGCCAATTATGAAAGAGATATTGTAAAGGGAAACAGGGAGGAAAGACGACATGAAAGAGGATGAAATCAAGAAGACGGTACGAGAGCGGTATGCCGAGAGAGTGAAGCCGGCAAGCACGTGCTGTGCGCCAGCCGCGTCGTGCTGCGGCAGCACCGATATAGCCGAACACATCAGCAAGAACATCGGATACACGGATTCCGATCTCCAGTCTGTTCCCGAAGGCGCCAACCTCGGACTCGGCTGTGGAAATCCTGTGGCCTTGGCGTCACTTAAGGAGGGGGAAACTATCCTTGACCTTGGCTCGGGTGCAGGGTTTGATTGTTTCCTAGCGGCGAATAAGGTGGGGGAAAAGGGCAAGGTCATCGGGGTGGATATGACGCCTGAGATGATTGACAAGGCCCGAGAAAATGCCAAGGCGGATGGCTATGGGAATGTCGAGTTCCGCCTTGGCGAAATCGAGAATCTGCCCGCGGCTGACAACTCGGTCGACGCCGTGATTTCAAACTGCGTCATCAACCTCTCCCCTGACAAGCCGCGCGTATTCCGAGAGGCATTCAGAGTGCTAAAGCCGGGCGGCCGGATGATGGTTTCCGACATCGTACTCCTCAAGGAACTGCCGGACATCATCAAGGAATCGGTTGACGCGTATGCCGGATGTGTTGCAGGCGCAATGTTAAAGGTCGATTATCTCCAGGCGATAGCTGATGCGGGTTTTCGCCCCGTGAAAGTAGTCGGCGAACAGGTCTTTCCCGTTGAGTTCATCACCAACGACCCGACTGTGCAGGCATTCATTGAGCAAATGGAAATACCTGAGGAGATGATCAATGACGTTGTCAAGTCAGTTGTGAGCATAAAGATTCAAGGCGAGAAACCGAAGCGGACGAAGGCGCGAAAGGAGAACGTTCGTACCCGTTGATTCACCTGAAAAACTGGCAACTGTTTCGTCTTTGCGAGGGAGCAACGCGACCGAAGCAATCTCATTAGCAGAAGCGAAGGTACGCAAAGAGAGATTGCTTCGCTCGGGCCTGCGGCCCTTCGCTCGCAATGACGGACCGGATGTTTCGTTCACACGTAACACCGCCGCAGGCGGCGTCAAATGCTCAGAATGAAGAGTCAGGTCGTGTCTGCGAGGCGATACAGCAGCAAGGCCTGACTCGTTCAGACAATTGGAATAGCGGGAATCGCGCATTCTCTCCGTGCAGTGAACATATCGAAGACGGATGCCATGTCTCCTATCATCTACGATAATACGGTTTGCAAACGCTACAAAATACTCGTCAACGCTTTCTTTTATCCCCATGGAATCCGGGATTTCGTTCAGAAGAGAATTCCGATAAAGAACAACGATAAGATTCTTGATGCCGGATGCGGCTACGGCATTCTGAGCAAGGCTATCCTCGAGAAGGTCAAGCGCGAAAGACTCACTGGAGTTGAGCAGCATGCCTTCGACATCTCGGCTGATATGCTCGATGCCTTTCGCGAAAGATGTGACGACAACGTTCACCTCCAACAACTGGACGTTCGGCAACTGCCGTATAAAGACGGAGTTTTCGACCTTATTGTCACCTCCGCCATGCTCGAATATGTGCCCGACATCGAAAATGCATTAGTCTCCTTCAGACGATGTTTGAAGCCCGGCGGCAAGACATATGTTTTCATGTCCCGCAAGTCGGCGTTGAATGATGTATTATTCCTGCCATTCGGCAAGCCGAGGTGCTATTCATTCCCGAAATTCAAAAACCTCTTGATTCGGGCGGGTTTTCGTGATGTGAACAAGCATAACTTCCCGCCAACCTCATTCTGGCTCAATGCATGGGGCATCATTGTCGAGGCTGTCAGGTAAGCGCTCCAGTCTTCTTTAAGATTTCTTTGGACCCGAATATTGCATTAGAACTCTGGAGAACTGATTTTCTTCCTTGCATTGGGAGCGATTCTCACAAAGACAGCTGCGAATGCATCGGAGTAGGATTGCCCCAACGATCGGGTATGTCCAAGCGCTTATCATAGGTAGCTCGAAGTTTTCCGGAAGCAATGAGTCTGAAGTCAGTCCCCGCCCATTTTCAACTCCAAGAACCGCCCCGCAGAGAAACAAGCGCATGCGCCTTGTCAGAAGACGCGGACGCCGCACTAAAGCAACCTTCATCCACTCTGGCACTCGCGTCATCGTCTCTCGAGAAAACTCAATTGCTTCGCTGTCCGACACCACCGTGTCCTGTCTTCAAAACCACAAGCACATAAGCCACATCCACTCTGCCACCGCGAATGGGAAATAGATGACTCCGAATGGCGTCATCTCGAGAAACATTCCCTGAAACCGAACTCGGAGTTGGCCGGTCTGTAAACCAAGGGGAAACGCAAGCCGGCGCCTTTTTATCTCGCACTCCCTTTCTCTTGGCGTTCCTTGCGCCTTTGCGATATAATTATTCCTAAATTGAAGAAGGGGCGCTGTCGGCCCGCAACCGGAATGGAGGCAAAAAGATGAAGAAGAAGAACAAGAGTAAGATTCCCTTGATCCTCCAGAAGTACCACAAAGCGCTGATTGAAGACTGGATAAAGGAGCAGTTGGCATCCACAACACTTCGGCCCGATCTTATGAGCAAGACCGACCTCCGCCAACAATCCGCCAAATTCCTCGCTGTCTTGCGTGAGGCAACTCAAGACGGAGATCTGAACGATATTACATCTCCAGCTTGGGCCAGCGTGAGAGAAGCGCTCAAGGACATATCACATTCCAGGGCGGAAAGAGGTTACACGTCTACTGAAACAGCCATATTCGTGTTCTCCATCAAACGGCCGCTTTTCTCATTTCTCCGCCGTGAAGTCAAAGGCGAGGACTCTTTGGCGGACGAGATGTGGCTGGCGACAGCGCTGATAGACAAATTGGGCCTTTACACGGTCGAAGCGTATCAGAGCATGCGAGAAAAAGTGATTTTGCGTCAACAGTCGGAGATAGCAGAACTCTCGACTCCCGTTGTCGAATTCTGGGACGGCGTCCTCGGCGTGCCGCTGATCGGCACCCTCGACAGCGCGCGAACCCAGGTCGTTACGGAGGGCCTTCTGCAGAAAATAGCCGATACGGGTTCCGAGATTGCCATTATTGACATCACCGGGGTTCCCATGGTAGATACGCAAGTGGCCCAGCATCTATTGAAGACAGTTACCGCCGCCCGGCTCATGGGCGCCGATTGTATTATCAGCGGCATCCGACCCCAGATCGCCCAGACCATTGTCAGCCTGGGAGTAAAATTCGATCTCATGACCAAAGCCAGTTTGGCCGACGCCATCCAGGCTGCTTTCCAGAAACTCGGACTCAGAGTCACGGGCGGTGGCGCTCGTCCTTGATGGAGGCGCATTTATATGGAGCGTATTCCTATTCTCAAGATGGGCAAGTTTCTGATTGTGTCGATTCAAGTGGATATGCATGACGAGCTTGCCCTCGCCCTGCAGGAAGACCTGGCCGAGCAGATCGTAAAGACTCGAGCCAAGGGAGTCCTGATTGATATCTCTTCGCTCAACCTTGTGGATTCATTCACTGCCCGGATTCTCGGAAATATGACAGCCATGGCCCGTCTGCTCGATGCGGAAACGCTGGTTGTGGGGATGCGGCCGGCAGTAGCCATGACCCTGGTCGAGCTGGGCGTGTCCTTGAGAGGGATTCGAACCGCCGGAAACGCAGAAAAAGGGATGGCCCTTCTCGAAGCCATTGTGGCGCAACAGGCAAAAAGCAATGCCCCCAAAAGTACGTGACACTTTTACAGTTCGCTCGGACCATGACGTCGTCACCGTCCGCCAAAAGGCCCGGCAGTTGGCGACGGAGTTGGGCTTTAGCTTGGTCAACCAAACCAAGCTCGTCACGGCGGTGAGCGAATTGGCTCGCAATATGGTCGTCTGGGGCGGCGGCGGAACCGTTCGAATGGAAATTGTGAAGAATGGCGCCCTTCAGGGAGTGCGGCTCACTTTTGAAGACCATGGCCGCGGAATTCCCGATATAGAACAGGCTATGAAAGACGGTTACAGCGGCGGGTCCGGCCTCGGTCTCGGCCTCGGAGGCGCCAAGAGGCTGGTTGACGAATTCGACATCGTCTCGCGCGTGGGAAAAGGGACTCGTGTCACTATTACGAGGTGGAAATGAAAGAGATGTTAGTATTGGACGTGACCGAGTCCAGTCAGGTGGCTCACGCGAAACGAATGGCCGAAAAGACGGCCCGCTCTCTCGGCTTTGATGAAACAAAAATCGGAAGAGTAGCTATCGTTGTCACCGAGATGGCGAGCAACCTGGTCAAGCATGCCAAAGCTGGACAGTTGCTTATGCGCCCGCTGACGAGCGGCGGTCCGTGCGGCCTCGAGGTCATGTCGCTTGATAAGGGACCGGGAATGGCTAACGTCGCCAAGCACGTGCGGGACGGATATTCCACGAAGGGCAGCATGGGAACGGGCCTTGGCGCCGTTATACGGCTCTCTGCCCGGTTCGACATCCATTCAGCGCCCGGAATAGGGACGGCTTTAATGGCGCGCCTGTGGGCGAAACCGCTTCCCAAGAAGCGTTCTCTCCATTCCCTCAATGAAGGGGTTGGCGCTGTCTGCCTCGCAAAACGCGGCGAGGAGGTCTCAGGCGATGCATGGGAGGCAGACCAAGACTCGAGGCGGAGCCTGATAACGGTGATTGACGGCCTGGGACACGGTCCGGCGGCGGCGGAAGCAGCCGTAAAAGCGGCGGAGACCTTCCAAAAAAATCGCGGCTTGACTCCCACCGCCATACTCGAAGCTGTCCACGAATCCCTTCACCACACCCGAGGGGTCGCGATGGCGATATCCGAGGTCGACGTCGAACATCAGGCCGTTCGCTTTGCCGCAGTGGGAAACATTACCGGCATTATCTTGTCGCCTGCGGGCATCCGCTGCATGGTTTCCCATAATGGTATTTTGGGCCACAATGTTCGTAAATTTCAGGAATTTACTTACCCCTTGCGGGAAAAGGCGCTCCTGGTGATGCATTCGGACGGGCTCGCCAGCCGCTGGAGTCTCGACCGTTACCAGGGTATCATGGCGCGGCATCCCAGCCTCATTGCAGGGATTCTTTACAGGGATTACAGGCGCGAAAACGACGACGTGACGGTGGTCGTAGCCCGACCACCCGTCACGCCCGGCGGAAAGGGTTCGGAATGAAGGGGACCAGAATCCGCAATCCCGAATCTTCAAACAAAAGACTGTCCCAAAAAGCTCGAAAGGGGGAGCGCGAACTTCTTCTTGCCAGGGAGGAACTGGCCCGGCTGAACCGGGAGTTGGAGGAAACCAACCGCGGTGTTGTGGCGCTTTATACCGAACTGGAAGATAAGGCCAGGCAATTACAAACCGCCAACGAAATGAAAACCCGTTTCCTCTCGATCGTGAGTCACGAAATCCGGACCCCGATCAACTCGATTCTGTCGCTGACCCGGATTCTGCTTGACCGGCTCGACGGAGACTTGACTCCCGAGCAGGAAAAACAGGTCGATTATATCCGCAAAGCGGGCCATGACCTCTCTGAGCTGGTCAACGGCCTCCTGGACATAGCAAGAATCGAAGCCGGAAAGGTCGAAGTCAAACCTGCCGAATTCGAGGTCCGCAAAATGTTCGCCACCCTCGAGGGTATGATCACGCCGCTTAGAGTCAATGAGTCTGTTGCCCTGATTTTCGAAGAGCCGGCCGGTGTCCCCCCGCTCGACACCGATGAATACAAAATCGGCCAGATATTGAGGAATCTTGTCACAAACGCTCTCAAATTCACCGAACGCGGCGAGGTTCGCGTCTCGGCGAGATTGAACGACGAGGGCGCCGCGGTTGCCTTCTCCGTGGCGGACACGGGTATCGGAATACCGGCTGAAGACCAGGAGCGCATCTTCGAGGAATTCACTCAGTTGGAGGGGCACCTCCAAGGACGATACAAGGGAACAGGCCTGGGGCTTCCATTGAGCCGGAAGCTGGCGGAATTACTCGGCGGAAGCATTTCCGTAAAAAGCCGGCCGGGAGCAGGGTCCACATTCACGGCTGTAATTCCCGTCTCATTCGAAAGGAAAACCCCCGGGCAAGCCTCACCCCAACAACCCAGCTCGAAGCCGCAACCGGCGCACTCTCTGCTTGTAATTGAAAGCGATTCCAAAACCGTGTCTCATTATAAAGAGTACGTCGAAGATTCGGGGATGGAAGTGATCCCTGCCCCCACGGTACAAGAGGCGCAGCGGGTTCTCAAACGGATGCGGCCGGCTGCAATCATTCTGCATGTCCGAAGCCCGAAAACTGAATGCTGGAACTTCCTGACCGGGATGAAAAAGGACGCAGGCGCAAAGGATATCCCCATCCTGTTAGTCTCAGCAGCCGCCGACCGGCGGAAAGCTGAAGCCCTGGGAGCCGATGCCTTCTGCGGCGAACCCGTAAAGCGAGCGCGGCTTCTGGACAGCCTGAAGACGCTGGCGCCTGCGGAGAAGATTCTGATAATTGACGATGAGGAGGCATCGCGTTACGCATTTAAAAAGCTCCTGGCCTCCACCCGTTATACGGTTCTCGAAGCGAAAAACGGGCCGGACGGCCTGCGGCGGGCGAGCGAAGACTTGCCCGATGTCATATTTCTTGACATGGTTATGCCTGAGATGAACGGGTTTGAGACGCTCGAGCGGCTCAAGGCCGAACCTGAAACAAGGGAGATTCCGGTAATAATTTATACTGCAAATGAATTAAGCAAAGAAGAGCAGAAGGGACTCAGACGGGAGACTCTTGCCATCCTCTCGAAGAAGATCACCTCGCGCGAGGCGATTGTCGAGCAGATAAGAAAGGCGTTGATGGGCGGATGACGAATATATGATTTTATGGGGGCATGGCGCGCCGTGCCCTTACAAACAAAGCCATGATTAGGGGACGGAATCACACACAAAGGAAGTGTTAAACTATGAGCATTCAAACGAAAAGCAGAATCCTCAATGTGGATGACCAGGAGTCCGACCGCTACGCCATAAGTCGGATATTGCGCCGCGAAGGCTTTGAAGTCAAAGAAGCTGCCACAGGAGCAGAGACTCTGCAACTGGCGATGGAAATTCCGGACCTGATTATCCTCGATGTCAGGCTTCCCGATTTCAATGGGTTTGAAATCTGCCGAAAACTCAAGCACGAACCTCCCACTATCGCTATTCCCGTTCTGCTCCTGACAGCGACCTATCACGACGACGAGTCCAGGGTCAAAGGACTCGAGAGCGGCGCCGAGGGCTATTTGACTCAACCGATCGAACCGGCAGTGCTGGTCGCTCACATAAACGCATTGCTGCGGGCGCGAAACGCACTTCGCGAGTCCGAGACTCGGTATCGGATGCTCTTGGACAACTTGCCCGCAGGGGTTTACGTCGTTCAGAACGAGAGAATCCAATTCGTCAACAAACGGTTTGCCGAAATGATGGGCGCCACACAAGATGAACTGGTAGGGAAATCGTTTCTCGATGCGGCGCACCCGGAAGACCGGGAACTTTTGCGGGAAAGCACCGCCCGCCAGTTGGCCGGGATGGCGCTCACCAGGCGCATCGAGTTCCGGCTAATCGCCAAAGATAGGAATGTCCGTTGGGTTGAGGCATTTGATACGCTTATCGATTATGAAGGGAAGCCGGCAGTATTGCGTAACATGGTTGATGTCGCCGGGCGCAGACAACGCGGGTGATCCCGTGGATGCTAGCAGTCCTTCACGAAAGAGCAAAGGTGGCAAGCTACAGGTCACAAAACGAAAGGCGGGAGCGAACGTCATGGAAGCAGCGACAGCGAAAATCCTTCATGTGGACGACCAGGAAGCCAGTCGTTACGCAGTAACCCGCATCCTGCGCCAGGAAGGTTTTGCAGTCATGGAAGGGGCCAACGCGGCAGAGGCGCTTCGATTGGCCTCGGAATGCCCCGATTTGATTCTGCTGGACGTCAGACTGCCTGATATGAACGGATTTGAAGTCTGCCGAAAGCTTAAAGCGCAACATGCGACTTCCACGATCCCCGTTCTGCTTCTGACATCGACCTACGGGGATGATGAATCGAAGGTCAAAGGACTTGACAGCGGCGCCGACGGCTACCTGACGCAGCCAATCGAGCCGCCGGTATTGATAGCTTACATAAGAGCGCTTCTGCGAGCGCGGAGGGCGGAAGAAGGACTTGTCGCCGCAGGCCGCGAATGGGAAAGCACGTTCGACGCCATCGGCGACAGCATCGCGCTGCTCGACCGCGACGGAAGGGTCCATCGCAGCAACAAGACGCTCGCGTCGCTCTTGGGAAAGCCCATGACCGATATCATCGGCCGGACCTTATGGGAACTCCTTCCTGGCGTTGCCGAGCCCGTCACGGGGTGTCCTTTCACGCGAATGCTTAAATCCGGACAAAGGGAATCAAAACTGTCGTGTGTGAACGAAAAATGCTTTCGCGTCACCTTTGACCCTCTGTTCGACAGATCAGCAAACCTCTTTGGCGCCGTCCACATCATGAGAGACATCACCGAACAGAAGAGGGTAGAAAACGCATTGCGCGAGTCGGAAGCCCGCTATCGGAGCGTTGCGGAGAAACTCGAGACATTGGTTGAGAAGAAAGTAGCCGAACTCCGGCAAGCGGAGACACTGGCGCTCATAGGCCGGATGGTCGCCTCTGTTGCTCACGAGGTCAGGAATCCGCTCCAGACCATAGGAATGGGCGTCGACGCATTGCGCAAGCGAATGGAGGAAGACGAGACCAACCGAGAGATTCTTGAAGAGATCGGTCACGGTCTGAGCATGCTCAATCTGATAATCAAGGAACTGTTGGAATACTCAAGGCCGGTCAAGTTGCAGTATGGCCACTGCGCGCTTCGCGATATCGTGCAGGAAGCCTTGAAGGCTCTGGCTGAGAAAAACCGTAAGATTGCCGTTGAACTCGAATTGGAAGACGAAAATCGAGAAGTGCTGGTCGACGGAGAAATGCTGAAGAGGGTTCTCATAAATATCCTCTCGAATGCCGCAGATGCGATGCCGCACGGAGGCACGTTGAGGATATCCTCCCGCTTCCCCGTTGAAGGCGGCAAGAAAGTCCTTAGGCTCGAAATCGCTGATACCGGCTGCGGCATCAAAGAAGAGGATTTGCGATATATCTATCAACCATTCTTCACAACGAAGCAGCAGGGCACCGGCTTGGGTATCTCGATCTGCAGGAAAATCATAGACGCGCACAAAGGCGAGATGAAAGTGAAAAGCGAATTGAACAAAGGAACTACTGTCGAAATCAAGATACCGGTCGGTTAGTCCGGCAAAAGGTGGAATCGATCTCCCAACCGTTCTCCTAACTGAGCTGCATCCCTAAATCCTAAGAATTATAGCGAGCCCTGCACTAATTTTCTCACATGAAGACCTCTGGCACAGTCTTCGAAAATAGAAAGATGCTTCCTTAACATATTCTACTGCAATATTCGGGTTGAACGCTTGTCGTACCTGTTGTGATTTGTTGGCGTTCGTGGTAGGATCTCTTGTCGCGCCGCTCCCACAGCGTGGAATAGCCGCAATCCAAGTTGTCATTGCGAGCGAAGGGCCTCAGGCCCGAGCGAAGCAATCTCTTTATGTGTCTTAATGTTGCCTATGAGATTGCTTCGGTCGCTCGGGTCTGCGACCCTTTGCTCCCTCGCAATGGCTGCGGATTGGAAATCGCGACGGAAATTCAAGATTTCGAGAGTGAGTAGTACAGAAAGAGACAAGACGAGGGCAAGACCTTCTGCTTGAAAGGACTCCGAGAATGCCGCATGACACCATGACCGCCGAGGAGAGGTTTCAGACAGTAATTGCGCTGGGCGTGCCCGACCGCGTGCCGGTCGCCCCGATGATTTACTATTTCGCCGCTTTCTATGCGGGCATCACCGTTTACGAGTTGTGGTCTGACCCGAAGAAATACGCTTTCGCGATAGAGAAATGCTTCAAAGAACTCGGGCCATGGGACATTTACTATCCTATCAACCCGGTCAATCCCGCGGCTTACGTGTTCGTCCTTCCAATGAAAATCAAATATCCGGGCATTGACCTGCCGCCGGACAACATCTGTCAGGTAATCGAGGAAGCCATCATGGGGCGCGAGGAATACGCGACGCTCTCAGAGAACCACATCCCGACTGCCTTCCTCAAGTACTTGAACTTCATGCTCACGCTCGCGTGTCGAGTGCAGCGCGAGCCTCAAAAAGGACTCATGGCGAAGTTGCGCATCCTCTCACAGCTCCTCAAGCAAATAGGTGCATGGCGCGAGGAATTTGCGGACTGGCGCGGGCGCGGGGTTGCCATCCAGCACGGCCTTTGTGCGGAAGCGCCCTTCGACACGTTTTCCATGTCGCGCGGCGTAATAGACTTCTCATATGACCTCATGGAAAAGCCGGACGAGTTGCGAGACGCCGCTATGATCCTCTCCGACGGGTACGTCCGAGTTTGCGATTACTTCACGCAACGCACCGGAGTGCGTCGCGCGCTGGTTTTCTGCCATCGCACATCGAATGATTTCATGTCGCCGAAGCATTTCAAGGATTACGCGCTGCCGCCATTAAAGAGGATTGTGGTGGGTCTCCTCTCCCGCGGCATCACTCCCCTGCTCCACTGTGACGGTGATTGGGGAAAGAACATCGAGTATCTTCATGAACTCCCGCGCGCCAAAGTTGTGCTCCAATTCGACGGAAGAACTGATATGGTGCGCGCAAAGGAGATTATCGGCGGCCACTGTTGCATCTTCGGAGACGTACCCGCCTCAATGCTTGCGTTCGGAGGAAAGGAAGAAGTGAGCGAGTACTGTGAAAAGCTTATTCGCGTGGTCGGCAAGGATGGCGGATTCATACTGGCCGCCGGCTGCGAGATTCCGCCGAATGCGCGGCCTGAGAACGTGAAAGCGATGATAGAGGCTGTGACCCGGTTCGGGTACTACTCTTGAGAAACTGACAACCGTTTGGTCATTGCGAGGGAGCGAAGCGTCGCAGACCCGAGCTACCGAAGCAATCTCATTGGCAGAATCGAAGATACCGACACAGAGATTGCTTGGCTTGGGCCTGCGGCCCTTTGCTCGCAATGACGGGCGCGGATGTTTCTTTCGTACGTAAATTCGCCACGGGCGGGGTATGAATGTTCGTAATGCTTTGGACAGCTATCCCTTCTCACCTTCTCCCAGCGTGTCCCGGAGCTGACGAATCGTGTACGCTCCCGGGGAGAGCCGTTCGCGAGCCATCTTCGAGACGATATTCACCATCAAGGAGTTGAGAGGGGTGGGAATT
Organism: Candidatus Abyssobacteria bacterium SURF_17; assembly: GCA_003598055.1. Taxonomy (GTDB): domain Bacteria; phylum Abyssobacteria; class SURF-5; order SURF-5; family SURF-5; genus SURF-17. The sequence goes on from QZKI01000029.1 coordinate 22,542, forward strand.
CCATGCTTGCGGCCGAGTCGCACAATCTCGCCGTTCAGATACTCGACTTCGGTGCGGCCACGCTTCAGGTACAAATCCTGCCATGTGCTTGGGCGCAACGCCGCCTCTTCATCATCAGGAACGTCAAAGGAGCGCTCACCCGGTTTTCGAAGGCTTTCAATCATTTTCTCAGGAGGTTGATGACCGGCGAGCGGCACAATCTCTATTCCCTCCGCCTTGACAACTCGAAGGGCCTCTTCGAGCGTGTCCGCCATCATGAACCGTGATTGTTCATACTTGATTCCCGCGAGGACAGACAAACCGGTGATGGCGAATAAGGCATTATTGAGATTACGGAAAAGCTTTGACCACTTCACCGCCATGATGTTCGGATACGCGGTCACGGAGAATCCCGCTCGCGTGAGCACGTCATTGAGCGCGTCAACGGTCGAGTCCAATCCTCGCGGATAGAGTCCGATTCCGAGGCTGTTTTCAGACGTGTGATTCACGATTCCCGGCTCCAAATATTTCGCACCGAAAAAAACGATGCCGCCGTACACGCGCGCGAACCGACTGGCGGCAAACTCTTCGTTGCGAACCGCATTCTGGAAACACACCACGGGAACCTTCGGAGCCACCCTTGCAAGCCGGTCGAGAGCTTCCTCCGTGTCAAACGTCTTCATTGTCAGGAACACAGCATCATCGGAGCCGAAGCTCACCTGTTCGATGCCAGTGACTGCGGACATACGGATCTCGTAATTGCCTTGCACGCCGGTTATTCTCAGCCCGCCCGTTCGAATGGCGTCTGCGTGCTCCTTCGAGCAAACGAGAACTACTTCGTGCTTGCTGTGGTGTAAGTATCCTCCGATTATGCTGCCCACGGCTCCCGCGCCATAGATGATGATGCGCACTCGAACCATCTCCCTTTCAACTCAGTTTTTGCCCTGAAACTTTCATGCCTTGAAGAGAAGGACTACCAGCAGTACCATGACATATGCCGCCCAGCCTCCAGCCATCGCCGCAAAAAATCCAAAATTCATGGCAATGACTATGGATGTCACGCTTGCCAACACCGAGAAAGCGCCGTTCAGGCTCCAACACCATGGTATGAGGAACCGTGTGTCCTCGGAAATGGCCTTGATTCCCACAGGAAACGGCATCCCCATCAGCCATCCCAACGGCGCAATGAGTACAACAGTCAAGGCCGCCTTCAGCAAAGTGGACAGACCAACCAGCGAATGAACGAACTGCGTCAGGAATAACAGATAAGGAATAAGAGCTAGCACGAGCCAGAAAAGGGATTTTCTCAAGAAGGTCCGCGCATTGGCTGCCGCTATCTTCCGCGTAAATAAGCTTCCGAGACTGCTGAAGAGAAGCAAAGAAGAGAGCACTACGGCCAGCGAATAGATGGGGTGGCCCAGGAACAGGGTAAACCGCTGAATAAGTGGAATCTCCACCTCAATGAAACCAAAGCCGATGAGCACAAAATAGAGAATCGTGCTCCAATGGCGGAGGAGTTGTCGCGGCTTTGCAGAGCGGAACAGCACAAGTGGCAAGATGAGGAAAAGAAACGCCAACCCCAACATGGCGACGAACAGGTTCGCAAGGACGCCTACCGCCTTTACGTTGAATTTGGTGATGCCCTGTTCGATTCCATTCGCAAATATATCGCGCAGCCGCAACATATGGAAGAAAAATGGCTTGTCATCGGTCGGGGGGATGATATTGAGCGGATACTCGCGGTACAGCTTTTGCCGCTTTGCTTTATCGAAAAGCATCGTGAACAGCGGATTCCCCGCTGAAAAAGGTGAGCACACCACTTGAAATTCCAGTCGTTTGCATACCTCTTGCGCTTGTCGCAATTCTTCGTGGGTGAATGGCGATTTCTTGACGATAAGTGTCGCAATGGCATTCGGACTCGTTGGCGATTCAAACGCTTTTTTGACGACTAAAATATGCCAACGCGGTTCCGATACATCCATGCGCTCCAGAGACTCGATTGCCAGTGCGGTCAGCCTGAGCGTCTCACCCGGAGAGAATTCCCAATACCATCGCGAAAACGTGAGCATGCCGTCGTCTGCGAGACGGTCAAAGTAGGATTGGAATGCCTCAATCGTGTAGAGATTGTTCTCGGTGAGGACAAATGCGCCGGAACTTGTGGCGGCCCACGTGTCAACCATTGCGGCTTGAATGATGTCAAACTGTTCTTCGCTGCGAGAGAGAAAAGAGCGACCTTCATCAACGTAAATTGTAACCTCGGGTCGGTCATAGATGTTGCCTGTGAAATCTCCGAATTCATTCCGAACGGCACTTACAATGATAGGATTTACCTCGACTCCGATAATGGGCTGTTGTCCGAACAGAAGAGCTGCCAGCACTTCACGCCCACCACCCGGGCCGATAACGAGAGTCTTCGCGGCATCTTTGAAGTAATGCACCAGCGAGGTAATGTCATGCTTCAGGAATTCAACCTTCTCCGGGTCGCCGTCGAAACGGATTAATGGTGTGCCGGCTGCCGCATCAATCGCCATGAGCATTTGTGCGGGCCTGGTGTGCTCCGAGGATTCGGTTTCATTAGCTTGTTTATCCGATGTCGCTTCCATCGGATAGACGGTAATGCGCGAAAACGAATTCCACTTCTCAAAGAGAATGTCCCCCTCAACCCGCTGACCGACGCCCGAGGGGTGTTTCACGATCCAGGCACTCTTCAAAAGCCCGGACAGACTGAGCAAGAAGACGACAACTACGCCGGCCATGACAGTCCCTGCCCCACACAGGGCTGCCTTCCGGATGTGCATTACGCTGAAGCACACGGAAGCACTGGCAGCGAAAACTGCAGCAATCAACACAACCTGCGGCCCGCTGAAAAAATTGAGTGCGATCAAGGTGGCCAGACAACCGACAGCCGCGCCGCACAAGTCGGCAAAGTACAGGCCGCTCACTCGGCCCGCATGATGCCAGAGGAGAAGCGAGATACAAATCCCGCCGAGAAAGAAGGGCAGTGTGATAGAGAGGTAGCTGAGCGCCGAGAACAACACGCCTACGGGCGTCAATTTTGTAAAAAAGGGGATGCGCAATGTCACGATGAGTGTCGCAATAATCGAAAGCGCCATCAGAGCCGAAAAAATGGTCAGATGTTGCTCGATGCGTTCTCTCGAAAAGAAGCGTTCAAGCAAGAAAACCGTCAGCCCGCTTGCGCTGATGCCGAACAGCGCGACGGAGATGGCCACGAACGCGAAGTGATACCACATCGTGACCGAGAAGATGCGCGTAAGGGACAGCTCGAGCATCAGGATGCTGAGACTGACAAGGCCAAGCCCGACAAATATGGGCCAGCGAATTTTCGCACTGTCGGTTCTCATAGTCTTATTCGGTCCAATAGGAGAAACTGTGCAGCCGAAACGAACGGCTCCATAATCTACCACACTCGTCTGAGGTTGTCCACCCTCTTGCACGCCTGTCAGCCGATGGTGAGTCAGTCTCACCTTGAGATTCGCATTTTGCGCTGATAGAATCGAAGCGTTACCGCATGAGAGTCAACGTGAGTTCGAAATAGCCAAACATAGGAGGGAAAGCAAGGGCAATGGGCACTGGAACAGTCAGAACCGAGACGTTCGACGAGATTGCCATAGTGACGCTGAATAAGCCGCCGGTGAATGCGATTGACCTTACGCTGATACACGACGCGGAAAAGTGCCTAAAGAGCATCGAGGAAGATGGGAAGACGCTGGCCGTAGTCATTACAGGAAGCGGAAAATGCTTTTCAGCGGGTCTTGACCTGAAGACAGTCCCCTATTACAGTCAATCTGAGCAACGCCAAATGGTAGAAGACCTGAACCGAATCGTTGCATGGCTCTATGGCTTTCCCCTGCCGATTGTAACGGCCATCAACGGCCATGCCATTGCGGGAGGTTTCATTCTTGCCATGTCGTCCGACTACCGCATTGGCACAAGCTCCTCATGCAAGCTTGGCGTAACCGAAAGCCGAGTGGGGATTCCATTCCCGATTTCCACGATGGAAGTGATGAAGGGCGAACTTGCGCCGGCCGTGTCCCGGCGGATGATATTAGTGGGACATACCATTGGGTCGGAAGAAGCTCTCAGCCAAGGAGTGCTGGACGAGATTCAGACGCCTGACAACGTGCTTCCTCGAGCAATTGCGGTTGCAAAGGATTTCGCCTCGTTGCCATCTGAGGCATATGCGACAATCAAGCGTCAGTTGAGGGCAGAAGCGCTTGCTCGGATGGAGGATGCGATGAAGACCGCAAGCGACCCCTTACTGCGGACATGGATAACCGATGAGGGCCGGGTCGCTTCCGCCAAGCATCTTGCTTCACCCGACTGAAGGTACGTGCGGCCTCTGAAGGGGCTCACCCGAAAGCGCTCACATCCTCGCCTGATTGAGAAGGCCGCCGGCAAGCAATATCTCGCGTTGCCTTGGGGAAACAGTCAGGCGTGCCTGAATTTCCCGACCGTTTACGAGAACCAGTATGATGTCATGGCCCTTTTGTATTGCCTCACGGATATTCGCAATGAGCATCTTGTCGCCTTGATTTACTTTCTCATATTCCGACGCTTCCGCAAATTCTAAGGGCACAATACCGAAGTTGATAAGGTTCGCCTTATGAATACGCGCGAAACTCTTGACAAGCTTTGCGCGAATCCCGAGATATCGCGGGGCAAGCGCGGCGTGCTCGCGTGAGGAGCCTTGGCCGTAATTCTCGCCGCCGACGATGATTCCCCCACCCTTTTCCACAGCCTTCTTGTGGAAGTTCTCATCAATGATATCAAACACGAATTTGCTGATGGCCGGAATATTGCTCCTTAGCGGAAGCACGCGATTGCCGGCAGGCATGATAATGTCAGTGCTTACGTTATCGTTGACTTTCAGCAAGACTTCGCCCTCGATGGTATCCGGCAGAGCCTCGAAGTGCGGGAACGGCGCGATGTTCGGGCCGCGGATAACCTCGATCGTATCGGGGTCCTTCGCAGGCGGAATGATCCAGTCAGGATTGAACGTGAACTGCTTCGGATATTTCACCTTTGGGTATTCCCCGAGCTTGCGCGGGTCAGTAATACAACCGGCAAGTGCGGATGCCGCGGCCACCTCTGGCGAGCAAAGATACACGGCATCATCCTTTGTGCCACTCCGGCCCTTGAAGTTACGGGGGAATGTGCGAAGCGATTTCGTGTTCGTTGCGGGTGCTTGACCCATTCCAATGCAGCCGAGGCAGCCCGATTGGTGAAGGCGCGCGCCCGCATGAATGAACGCAAGCACACCGCCCATACGTTCGACGTTCTCGAGCGTCTGCCGGCTCCCCGGATTGACCTCGAAGCTTACATACGGATGAATCCTCCTGCCCTCGACGATTTTGGCGGCGATCATCAAGTCTCGGTATGAGCCGTTCGTCGAGCTACCGACAATTACCTGGGCGATCTCTGTCCCTTCGAGCTCGGCGGCGCTCTTGACGTTGTCCGGATTGTGAGGACATGCCACCAGTGGCTCAATCGCGCTCAGGTCGAGCTCGGTTACTTCATCGTAATCGGCGCCCTTGTCAGCACTGAGCTCGGCCCACGCGTCTTCACGCCCGTTCAGGGCGAGGTATTTCCGCGTGACCTGGTCCGAGGGGAAGATGGCGGCGGTTGCGCCGATGTCTACGCCCATGTTTGCAATGGTTGCCCGCGCGCTCATGTCGAGGTTCTTGACGCCCGGCCCGAAGAACTCCATGATCTTGCCGACGCCCGCCTTGCATGTGAATCGGCGCATGAGCTCGAGTATTAAGTCTTTTCCTGAAACCCACGGGGCCAATTTGCCTTTCACGCGAATGCCCCATGTTTTAGGGTACATCAAATAAAAGGGCCGGCCTGCCATGGCCATTGCCACTTCGAGTCCTCCGGCGCCGACGGCAAGCATCGTGAGGCATCCACCCGTTGTCGTGTGGCTGTCCGAGCCCAGAAGCGTTTTGCCTGGCACACCGAATCGCTCGCGATGTACATGATGGGAGACACCGTTGCCCGGAGGCGATAGGTACACGCCATACTTGGCCGCTATCGTTTCAAGGAACAGATGGTCGTCGGCATTCTTGAAATCCGTCTGAATGATATTGTGGTCAATGTAGCTGAGCGAAAGCTCGGTTCGCACGCGCGGGATGCCGAGCGACTCGAACTCGAGGAACGCCATCGTGCCCGTAGCGTCCTGGGTCAGCGTCTGGTCGATGCGAATGCCGATTTCCTCGCCTATCGCCATTTTCCCTTCCACAAGGTGGCTCTCGATGAGCTTTTCAGCCAGGTTCTGCGCCATGACTGCTCCTTTCCTTTAGGGGCAACCCTCATCCCCGATGCCAAATAGCCCCGTTGTAAGCGTCGGGACAGAATACACCACAATTCTAACACGCTCGCGCAAATTGTGCTGCACTCGCTGCTGCTTTGTTCTCAGAAAAGCAGTCCATTTTGGAATACTGCGCACTGCGGGAAAAGTGTCGGCGGAGCCTTGTTCCTCTTTTGCGAAGCCATGCTCTTGATGATTCGTGACACGGGAAGGCTTAGGTGCTTAGACTGGATGGTGTAAGAAGAGTTCCAGCAAACCAGTGGGCAAGGCTGACAAGGATGAGGACGAGGGGAACACCGGCTGACTGCGGAATCACCGAGGCATCACACACGTAGAGATTTTCGACTTCAGTCTTTAGCGAGCGGTCAACCACTCTTCCGA
>QZKI01000082.1 GCA_003598055.1 Candidatus Abyssobacteria bacterium SURF_17
TGATGCATGGTCTGATGGCCTTGTGCCACGAAACTGGAAACGGTGGAGACAACGGAAGTCATTGACCTAAACATAACGCGCCTGCTTTCCACTCAATGACATACTGGTTAGTCTCGATCGCTGCCTTTTTTGCCTTTCCGCGTTTCCCCTTTTCCCCCGGCAGCGTCAGCCGCCCCCATTTCTATAGGCGTAACACGAAAAGATGCGTCACTTGCGCCACATCAAAGCGCAACAACAGAGTGACTCGCGCTTCCTGGAGGTGAAAGTGCCTGTCGGTTGTCCTGTCGGTTTGACACCATCGTCATGCACCGGTAGAATAGAATCCCCACAAATTGATACAGGAGTGAGCTATGAAATCTGAGATCAAGAAGGTGCCCGTCGGATGTCCGCATGATTGCGGCGGGAGTTGTTTGCTCATTGCGCATGTCGAAGACGGCGTTGTGAAGCGAATCACAACCGATGAATCGCTCCCGGACGCGCCAGGAGTGGCTCAACTGCGCGCATGCCTCAAAGGACGCGCATACCGCCAACGGCTGTATCATCCCGACCGATTGAAATACCCACTCAAGAGAGCGGGAGAGCGGGGTTCGGGTAAATTCGAGCGCATCAGTTGGGACGAGGCGCTCGATACCGTCGCCGAGAACATGCTCGCGATTCGCGAGAAGCACGGCGCGACCGCAATCCTGAACATGTCTCACTCGGGCACGATGCTGTGCGCTTATCACGGCAAAGGCTGCATCTACCGCTTGCTCAATATGTTTGGCGGCCAGACAATGCTGCATTCCATCGTCTCGAATGAAGGTGGCGTGTTCGCGGCTCTCCAAACGTATGGCGCCGTGTTCACAACCAGTGAGCGCGAAGACCTGCTGAACTCGAAGATGATTATTATCTGGGGCTGGAACCCGACCGATTCCGTCTGGGGCACAAACACGAGCTACTATCTGGCGCTCGCGCGTGAGAAGGGCGCGCGCATCGTCGCCGTTGACCCGCGCTACACCGATTCCGCCGCGACCTTCGCGCAACAATGGATTCCCATCCGCCCGGGCGCCGACACCGCCATGCTCATCGCGATGGCGTATGTCATCATTGAGGAAAACCTGTACGACAAGAAATTCCTCGACAGATACACCATCGGCTTCGATAAATTCAGAGAATACGTGATGGGACAAGAGGACGATGTGCCAAAGACGCCGCAGTGGGCGTCGGAGATAACCGGTGTCCCCGCAGGCACAATTGTCGAGCTTGCGCGCGCATACGCGACCACAAAGCCGGCCGCGCTCAGCGTCGGTCACGGCCCCGGCCGTACCAATCACGGCGAACAGTTCCATCGGGCCGCCATGACGCTCTGTGCAATGACCGGTAACGTGGGCCGCTCAGGCGGAGACACGGGCATCGCAATCTTCGGTTATCCCATCCAGATGAAGGTGATGAACTTTCCGGCAGGCGGTTCGCCCGAGAACGCTTCCGTCCACTTCAACAAATGGGCGGATGCAATCATCGAAGGCCGCGCCGGCGGCTACCCCTCGGACATCAAGATGGTCTATTCCGTCGCCGGCAACACGGTGAATCAGCTCGGCAACGTCCGCAAGGCCGACCGCGCGCTCAAAACCCTCGAGTTCATGGTCGCGCACGACCACTTCCTCACGGCCACCGCGCGCTACGCCGACATCGTGTTCCCTGCCACCACTCATTTCGAGCGCAGCGACGTGATGACCCCATGGTGTTTCGGCCACTACATCATCTATTCCGATAAGGCCATCGAGCCGTACGGCGAATGCCGCAATGACATTGACATCTGCGCCGACCTCGCGAAGCGGCTTGGAATCGCGGGGTACAACGACACCTCGGAAGAGGAATGGCTGAAGTATTTGACGAGTGCGGCCGAAATCGCGGATTGGGACGAATTCAAACAGCGCGGATTCCTCAAGTATGAGCTCGATAAGCCGCACATCGCGTTCCGGGAACAGATTGAAGATATCGAGAATAGTCCTTTTTCGACCCCCAGCGGCAAGATAGAGATTTATTCGCAATCGATTGCCGACATGCAGAAGCCCGACGTTCCGCCGATTCCCAAGTATGTCGCCCCTCAGAAGGCGGAAACTCCTGACCCCCAATTCCCGCTCAACCTCATCACCGGCCACAGCAAGAAGAGCTGCAACTCGATGTTCTACAATCTGCCGTGGGTTCACGAGGCCGAGAAGCAAGAGATATGGATTAATTCAGTCGACGCCGGGGCGCGCGGAATCAAGAACGGAGACATGGTGAAGGTGACGAGCGGTGTAGGCGCCACTATCCTGCCCGCGCGCGTCACCGAGCGCATTATCCCCGGCACAGTGAATATCGACCAGGGCATGCAGTTCCAATTGAATGCAGAGGGTATCGATACCGTAGGCTGCGCCAACGCAGTCTGTCCCGATGTTCATACATCCGTTGACGTGACCCCATACAATTCCACCCGCGTCCAGGTGGAGAAGATGGCATAACAACCACCGAGAGCATGGGCTTGGCAAAAGAAGGAAGGAACAACGCGAAGGGAAGAACAAAGACGTGGTTCCTTCTTTCTTCTTCAGAAGAGATTCGTGACATCCGTGATACGGTCTTCTTTGTGCCTTTGTGGTTAACCGAAGGCTTTGATTCGACGTATTCGTGAAATTCGTCTCATTTGTGCCATTCGTGATCAGATTTTTTTTGAATGATGAAGGAGGTTTCGTTGCAGCTTGCATTTTATTTCGACCAGACCCGATGCACCGGCTGCCACACATGCGTGGTCGCGTGCAAAGATTGGCATGACCTTCCCGCCGAGCTCGTGAACTGGCGGCGCGTCACAACCCACGAGGAAGGCACTTTCCCGAACGTAAAGGTCAATCACATCTCCCTATCATGCTGCCACTGCGCGCAGCCTGCATGCGCCGAAGCGTGTCCGGAGGACGCCATTTACAAACGCGACGCAGACGGAGTGGTGCTCATAGACGCCGAGCGATGCACCGGATGCAGAGTATGCGAAGATGCGTGCCCGTATGGCGCCATCCAGTTCAGGCCGGACGACGGCTCAAAAGCCGAGAAATGCACCTTCTGCGCGGACCGGCTCGAAGGCGGCGAAGCGCCCATCTGCGTCGCTTCCTGTCCCATGCGCGCGCTCGATTTCGGCCCGGTCGAGAGTATGAGAGCAAAGCCTGAAGTGGCGGCATATGTAGCGCACGTGCCCGATTCTGCTCAAACGACGGGTTGGATCTTTATCAGGCCTAAGTGATTGGCCAAATTAGCGTTTCGAGATTTCCTTCGCGCGTGCCATAAGGGAAAATGGCTTGGCTCACCTTGACAAAGCGGTGATTGCATAATAGAATTAACAAGGAAACGGCGGCATAGCCAAGTGGTAAGGCAGAGGTCTGCAAAACCTTTATTCCCCGGTTCGAATCCGGGTGCCGCCTCCAACATATGGCTTTCATGGCGGTTCTGAAAAGAGCCGCCATTGCCATTTGTAAGCGTTATCTGTGAGGGTGCAGTATGCTGCGCCCGCGCTATGACGCCGGGGTGGCGGAATGGGTAGACGCAAGGGACTTAAAATCCCTCGGTGGGTAACCACCGTGCCGGTTCGAGTCCGGCCCTCGGCACAGCGACGTCCGCATTTCCTCTGGTCCGCAGCGGTACAGCTTTCTGGCGAGCGGTCATTTCTGAGGTTTTGTTTCCTGAAATCAGCACCCGGCGAAGTGAGTGGGTCGTTCATAGCGCCAACTTCTTCATCTTTTCTTCATCAATCTCCAGTCCCAGCCCCGGTCTTTTCGGAAGATGAATGCAGCCGTCCTCGAAGACGAGCGGCTCTTTGAAAATATCATCAAGGAACGGGTTGCGGCCGGTGTACTCCTGAGGTCTGTTGACGTTTTCAATTGCGGCACACACGTGCAAGCTCGCGGCGGTGCCGATGGTAGGTTGGGTTTGGTGCGGGACGAAGTGCTTGTTATACACAGAGCCGAGAATCGCTATCTTATGCATCTCGCTGATACCGCCGCATTTCACGACGTCGGGTTGGATTATGTCAACCTCCGCTTGCTCGATGAGGTCGCGGAACTGCCAGCGCGTGTACTCATGTTCACCCGCTGACACCGGTACATCCAGCGCCCTGGCCACTTGAGCGATGCCTTTGTAGTCATACTGCGCGACGGGCTCCTCATAATGGTATATTCCAAGTTCTTCAAATCTGCGTCCCTGCGCGATGGCCGTGCTGACCGAATAGCCGTTGTTGGCATCAAAGCTGAGCGGGATATCTTCTCCGAGCACTTCCTTGACTGCTTTGAACATCTCGTAGTCTTTCTTCGGGTCAAAGTCCTGACACGCCAAATTCGACCCGCCCAGGTCCATGCGTATCTTGAACGCCTTGAATCCCCGCTTCAGGTAATTCTCCACATACGTGACCATGTCGGATACGGACAGATACCCACCGCCGCCGACGCTCGCATACATGAGGAACGTGTCGCGGTAGCACCCTCCCAGCAGCGTATGTATGGGAAGGCCGGTCACCTTTCCTTTGATATCCCAGAGCGCGATGTCAATCCCGGCAATGGCTTCGGGCTGAACGCCCTGAGGGCCGAGCTTATAGGTACGGAACATCATTTTATTCCAGAGTTTATCAACCTCGAGCGGGTCTTCGTTGACGACAACGGCTTTGAGCGCGACCTCAACGAAATTCGCTATCACTTCAGGGTTCATGGGACTGCATTCACCGATGCCGGTAATGCCTTCATCGGTAAACACCTGAACAAAGATGGAGTGGGTCCTGAGAACCGTCGCCTTCACATCCGTGATTTTCATCTCAAGCGTCCTTTGTTGCCAGTGAGGTTTGCCTAGCTGACCCGCGCTTCACTGAAAAATACCTTGGAATCGCCGATCTCGCTCATCTCACCCACGATTTCAAATTCTCCGGTCGCGCGGATGTCGTCGGATGAACTGCCGAGCATCACCTCGATTGTGCCGGGCTCGACCACGAACTGCATGTCCCGATTATAGAAGCCAAGCTGCGTGACGAACAGCGTAAACATGACGGTTTTTTTCTCTCCCGGAGCGAGCGTGATTCTCTTGAATCCTTTGAGTTCTTTAACCGGTCTGGTGACGCTCGCTTTGACATCGTGCACGTAGAGCTGAACGACTTCGTCGCCTTCGCGCTCGCCAACGTTTTTCACATCAATGCTGGCCTTGACTGTTCCTTTCGCATCGGCCTTAGCGGGCTCGACACGCAAATTGTCGTACTCGAAGCGAGTGTAGCTGAGCCCGTGGCCAAACGGGAACAGTGGGCGAGAGACGAGGTCCACATAGTCACCGTAAATGACCGAATTGGCGCCCGAGGGCTTATGGTTATAGAAGGCGGGAATCTGACCGACGCTTCGGGGGACTGTTATCGGAAGCTTGCCACCAGGATTGCAGTCGCCGAAGAGCACATCTGCGATTGCCTGTGCGCCCTCTTCTCCCGGCAGCCACGCCTCGACGATTGCCGGGACGTTTTCGGTGACCCGCGGAACCGACAACGGACGCCCGTTGACGAGCACGACAACCACCGGCTTCCCTGTCGCGCAGACAGCCCGCACCAAATCGTCCTGCACGCCCGGCAACCCGATGTCAGCCCGGTCGCGAAACTCACCACTGGTGCAATCAAGGGTGAGGCCGGATTTGCCGCCCACAACGATGATCGCGACATCCGATTTCCGGGCCGCTTCGATGGCCTCCGCAAATCCGTCTCTCGAATCTCCCATGACGTCGCAGCCCTTTGCGTAATGAATTGCCGTAGTGGGAGATGTTTTCCGTTTGATAGCTTCGAGAATGCTGATCATCTGAACGGAGACGTTGCCCGGCCCGATATTGGTCTCGATCGGAATATCGGGCGTGACGGATTCGTCATATAGTCCCAGCGATAAGGTGATATGCGCCGGGTGGGAATAATCTCCCACCATGTTTCGTATGTCGTCCGCGCTTGGCCCAATGACCGCGATAGACGACACGTCCTTCTTCAGTGGCAGCATGCCGTCTTCATTCTTGAGGAGCACAATCGATTTTTGTGCAATTTCGCGTGCAAGGGAACGCTGAGCAGCAGTATCAAACACTTGGGTTACCTTCGACGGATCGACGAGCGGATTCTCAAAAAGCCCGAGATCGAACTTCGTCTTCAAAACTCGGTTGACGGCCTGATTGAGCACATCTTCGCTGATGAGCCCTCTTTCGACTGCTTTTCGGAGCGATTCGCCGTAGCAATCGGTGGCCGGCAATTCAATATCAATGCCCGCCTCGAGTGCGAGTACGGCGGCTTCGGATTTATCCCGGGCCACATGGTGATACTGCTCCAACATTGGAACCGTATGGTAGTCCGAAACGACGATGCCGTCGAAACCCCATTTGTGCCTCAAGATACCTGTCAATAATTCCTTGGAGCCGCCGCAGGGAATCCCGTCAAGTTCATGGTATGCATTCATGACGGAAGCCACGTTAGCCTCTTTCACGGCGGCCTCGAAGGGAACGAGGAAAACCTCGTGCAGCTCGCGTTGTCCGAGGTGCACCGGCGCCCAATTCAGACCGCCTTCGGACATGGCATACCCCACGAAGTGCTTGCACGTGGCGACGATGCCGTGCTTGAGGTCTGTCCCCTGGAGACCCCGAATGTAGGCGACTCCCATCCGGGACGCCAGGTAGGGGTCTTCGCCAAACGTTTCCTCCGTCCGCCCCCAGCGAGGGTCTCGCGCGATGTCGAGCACTGGAGACAATCCCTGATGCGCACCGACGGACCGCATCTGCGCCCGGACGTTGCGCATCATCTCTTCCACGAGTTCCGGCTCCCATGTGCTTGCGGCGCCGAGCATCTGCGGAAAGATGGTTGCGCCGCGCGCCATGAATCCCATGCAGCACTCCTCATGAACCATTGCGGGTATTCCGAGGCGCGTATTCTCGATGAGAAACTTCTGCAGCTTGTTGTTCAATTCAGCTATCTCGATGGGTTTCAATGTGCTCGCGCCTGCGGGAAGGGCTATCTGCCCTATTCCGTCCTTCATGTGAGCTCTCGTTCGCTTTTCAGAAAAAGCGAGATTTTCGAACGGCTCGACGGCGCCGAGTTGCGCGATTTTCTCGTCGAGCGTCATTCGTGCCAGGAGGTTAGCCACTCGATCCTTTACCGATTGACTGGCATCGAGGTACAACGCGTTTTCATCTTTTCCCTTCATTGCCGTGTTCCTTTCCCCGCATTTTGTTTTTGCCGCAGCTTAAGATATTTGGGCGAATGAATTCCGCACCTATCTTCATGGTGGCTCTTCCCCTGATTCCTTTGCTCTCGTCATTCAAAGGATCATTTCGAGGAATTTCTGACACCGCAGATGTTTCGGTTTTTCGAAGAAATGCCGGGGATGTGCTATCTCCAGGATTTGTCCCCCGTCCATAAATACCATGCGATCGGCGACCTCCCGGGCAAAGCCCATTTCGTGCGTGACTACAATCATGGTCATCCCATCGCGGGCGAGTCCGATCATTACATCGAGCACTTCCCGTATCATCTCGGGGTCCAGGGCCGACGTGGGTTCATCAAAGAGCATGATTCTGGGATTCATCGCCAGCGCTCGTGCAATTGCAACCCTTTGCTGTTGCCCTCCGGATAGCTGTGCCGGATACGACTGAGCCTTATCACGCAGGCCTACCTTGTCCATGAGTTGCAGAGCCTTCTGCTCAGCTTCAAGTCGGGGTGTCTTCCTGACCTTGACCGGCGCCAGCATCAGGTTCTCAAGCGCGGTCTTGTGGCGGAACAAATTAAAGTTTTGAAAGACCATTCCGATTTCCGCTCGAATCTCATGAATATTGCTCGAATTGTCGTAAATGTCCATATCATCTACGATGATGCGGCCGCTATCAATGACCTCCAGACGGTTGATGACCCGCAACAACGTGCTTTTTCCGGAACCGCTTGGGCCAACGATGACGATCTTTTCTCCAGGAGCAACGTCCAGAGAAACATTGTCGAGGGCCTTCAATCGGCCAAAATACTTGCAGACGCTCTTTATCTGGATTATCGGCCTATGGTCGTTCATACTGACCCAGCCTTTCCTCCATGAGGCTGACGAGCTTCGAGAGAATCAGCGTGATGAGCAGGTATACGATTGCGATTAATGTATACGTCTCGAAATAGAGAAAGCTCTCGGCAGCGAATTCCCGGCCCCGTCGCAGCAAGTCTGACACGGCAAGTATTGAGACCAGCGAGGTGTCTTTGAGCAATGCGATTGACTCATTTCCCACGGGCGGCAATATCGTTCGCCACGCTTGAGGAAGAATCACGCTGAACATCGTTTGCATTCGGTTGAGGCCCAAGGACATGGCCGCTTCCGTTTGCCCTCGGTCGATTGACTGAATCCCGGCCCGAAAAACTTCTCCCATGTATGCGCCATAGCAGACGCTCATGCCAATGACCGCAGCAGCCATATCCGGGAGGAGCACGAAGCGGGCCAAGGCGTAGTAAAGATAGAACAACTGTACAAGTAACGGAATGCCTCGGACGACCTCGACGTATGTGGACGCCACAAGATTGACCAGTCTGTTGCGAGAAAGCCGTCCCAATCCCGTGAACAGTCCGATGACGACCGAGAGCCCTATGGAGGCACAGGTAACCTCAAGGGTCACGATGATACCGTCGGGGAGGAGTTTAAGCAGTCTCAGATACGGCTCTTGTCTGAAGACAATGAGATAGAGGAAAAGCGCGAGGGCAATCAGGAATGACAATCGCCAGGCGGAAACCAGCCCCCTGTCTCCAGTCCGCGGGATTGCAGCGCCATCGCTTACCTCAATTGTCACCTGTTTCTCTGCCATGTTAGGAATAAGTCTTTGGCTAGCGTCCAATCCATTTGTTGAGGATTTCCTTATCCAACCCTTTCGCCTTGACCGCTTTGATGCCCTCATTCACGAGATTCAACGTCTCGGTGTCACCCTTCTTAATAGCTATGCCGTAATACTCCACATCACCGCTTTCTATAATCGTTCCTATCTTGAGTGAATCCCTGTATTTTTTATTTCTAAGGGCATATTGTGCTGCCACGGGGTCGTCGCACACTACTCCGTCAATGCGCCCATTGTACAGGTCTTCGATGGCCAGTCCGATCTCATCATATGACCTCGGCTCAATGCCATCGACTTTTCTGACGGCGAAGTAGCCGGTGGTCGCGATTTGAGCCCCAACTCTCTTGCCCTTGAGGTCTTCTAGACCATCTGCCGATGAATCCCTGTTGACCACTAACGCCTGCCTGACCTCGAAGTAAGGTATGCTGAAATCCATCGCCTTTCGCCGTTCTTCCGTTATGGATACCGACGAACAGATGGCGTCATACTTGTCTGCGGCAAGGCCGGCAAAAATTCCATCCCATGCGACGACCTTGAAAACCGGCGTGAAGCCGGCTTCTCTTCCCGCTGCTTCCATATAATCGACCGCAAAGCCGACAACGCGCCTATTCTCGTCAACAAATTCCATGGGTGGCCAGGTTGCATCGGTCGCGAAGACGATTGTCTTGGCCCATGCATTGCCGGTAAGAAGGCTCATTGCCAGTACCATCAAGCTGATTGCTCTGTACATAGGAGGCTCCTGTTATTTCTCAATGTATTTGGTCGAGAGCGGAATGTGTTGATACCCAAAAGAGTATATCAAAAGGCTTACTCGAATTTCATGATGGGGATATTTGCGCAATTGGGGCAGCAGATTTGCCGAGAAAGTGGAGTCCAAAGAGAGCGACGGCGGGGAACACGGAAGAATCAGCTCCTGCTGCAAGAAATCAATAGACCTGCTTGTGCTAACGGTCCGGTTTCGATGGTATCAAGAGCAATTTGCCCTCTTGATTTGCCTCGATTTCGCCTTGGGTCTTCCAGAGAGGGAGGGATTCGCCTCTGAGCCAGAACGGCAATTGGTCCGAGTAGTGACGGCTGAAACGGTTTCCGGATTGGCCCAAGGTGATGACCATTTGAGCCGCATTCACGTTTCCGAAGTCCACGACCGTCCTCATTGATGGGCCGGCAATGACCGGATAGGGCTTTTGCTCCACGTCAAAATAGTAATTGGCCGGATTGACCGTCGAGTTCTCGCCGCCCATGCGTAACGGCCCGAGGTTCAGCAGCTTTGCCAGGATTCCTGAGCGCCCCAACGGATGCGCGAACGTAAGCGTGTGAAGTTTTCCCCATTTCCACGCTTCGGGGTCACTTTGATAAAACTGTCTCAGCGATTTTACTGCTTCGGCGGTAGATGCCGCAACGACCTGATCCTGTGTCTCGACATCTTCAGTCGACGGATTATCAAACCATTTCTGGGCTTCGTCGTTTCCCAGCAGGTCGTCGAGGTCTGCGACGGACCGGTAAATTCGCCTCCACAGTCCGGCCTTCATCCTGTTATTAATGACGTTCCTGGCAACCGTCGCATAGCTCTCGAAGAAAATGGTGGCTCCGGCGCTGTCTTGGTCCGCGACCAGGTTCCACTTTTTCATCAGCTCGACAGCCTGCTTGAAGTCCGGGTCGGCGGTCTGACATTTCTCACATGCGTCAACGAAGATGTCTCGCATTCGCTCTGCCTGCTTCGAGTAGGCATCCATTTGTATCTGCTGCATGTCTTCCATGGAGAGTCTCTCGTGTGCGAGGATGAGCTCCTCGATCCGTTCCGCTCGATACGGGTTGGCGTAGCGCGTTGATATGAGATACGGATAGTCGTCCGGCGTGACCCTGTTGTTCGCGGTAACGATATATCCATTCGAGGGATTGAGGAGGCGCGGCATTTCGTCATAAGGAATGTAACCATCCCACTCGTAGTCTTTCAGCCATCCCGGCACGGGGAACATTCCACGGCCTTTTTTTCTGACCGGAATCCGACCTGCGAGCTGATACCCGATGTTACCTTCCACATCCGCGTACACCCAGTTCCATACGGGGGTCGCCGTGTATCTCAAGGCCCCATGGAAGTCCTGCCAATTCTTCGCCTTGAGCATCAACCGGGATGACTTCAGCGAGTCCGACATCTCATAGCCCGCCCAGCGAAGCGCGAGCGGCATATCGGCCCGAACCGGGGGGTCGGCAATCTCATTTATAATTGGGCCATGGACGCTGAATCGAATCTCCTTCTCCATCGCCCTCATTTCGCCGCGTTCCTGATAGCAGATGGTTTCCTTTATGATGTCAAATGGCCGATATGCGCCATCACGGTAGTATTCATTCGGGTTTTCCGGGTTCAGCTTTTCGATGAACAGGTCTTGTGTGTCCGCGCCGGTGGTGGTGTCACCCCATGCGATGTGGCGGTTATGTCCCATCACAATCATCGGCACACCGAGCGTCATGATTCCTGCCGCGTCCTCAACGCCCGGCGCCGAAAGGTGAACCATGTACCAGATCGAAGGCAACGTGTATGGAATATGGGGGTCGTTGGCAAGGATTGGCTTTCCGGAATGGCTTCTCTTTCCGCTCACGGCCCATGCGTTGCTTGCGAACACTTGACTGCCGTTTTCAATAAGCAATGCATGTTCCTTGTCTGTTTCCGTCGGCGATGCCTCCTCGTGTTCAAACGCGATGAGCGTGTAATCAAACTCCGGCGGAATGATTAGGTCATCTATGCGTGAGGGCTTGACCTCGTACTGTTTCTCGGTTTCGGGGATTATGCTGGGACCCCGCGGCCCGTGGGTCTGAATGAGTTCCAGCGCCTCCTCGACCCCGAGGTTTTGCAGCAGGCCGACCATTGCAAGCTCGGACTCCCAATTGAATGTCACCATCCATTGCTGCCATATAAGCACGCCGTACACATTCTCGGGCGACCACACCTCGGGCTTGTACCTCAACAGGAGGAACTCGAGAGGAAAGCGGTCGGGGAATTTCTGTATGTAGTCGTTGATACCATCCACATATGCACGGCATATTGCCTTCGATTCGTCGTCGGCGTTGGCGTAGAGCTCTTCCGCCAATCGCTGGAAGCCGAGCACGCGATGCTTGTGATCGAGGGGTATCAGGTCGGCTCCGAATATTTCTGCCAGGCGCCCCTGCGAGAGGCGCCTGAACGTATCCATTTGCCAAAGCCTGTCCTGCGCGTTCACAAAGCCGAGAGCGTAATAGAGGTCGTTCTCCGATTGGGCTTTTATATGGGGGATACCGTATATGTCGCGGGTCACTTCAACGCTATACTCGACGCCGGGCAGCCTGATCTCGCCCCGGATTTGTGGCAGGCTTTTTCGGACCAGACGCGCAGCCCACAGACCAGTGACTGCAATGGCAAGCACGAGTACTAGGGCGATTACAATGACGATTCTCTTTATCATATGTGCTACTGACGTCTAGCTTCGTGAATTTCTGTCATTACTGTCCCAAATGCAAAAACGCGAAGGACGCAAAGATAAAATTGCAGGCAACTTACTCTGCACTGTTGAGTCGTCTGTGCTTGCCTTCCAGGATTGCCATTCCCAGCTCAAATGTTCTTTCAAACGGCTCTTCCCGGTCTTCTCTCAACCGGAGCGTTATTGCATTGCTGGGGCACTCGGTGGCGCACAGTCCGCAGCCAAGACATTTCCCTCGGTCCACCACGGCAGTCTCCTGCACCTCGATTGCGCCAACCGGGCAGCGGTCGCGGCACACCTCGCATGCGACGCACTCGCGCGCGTCCACGATTGCCTCAAAGAGCGTGTTGAGGTATTTGTGCTTGTCGTGTCCCCGCTTCGTAATGCCCTTCATTGACGCGCAACAGCAGGGACAGCAGTTGCAGATGTTGGAAAGATGCTTGGCGTTTGCGCTCGCATGGACGAGACCTGCTTTGTCGGCCTCCTCGATTATTCGTATGGCTTCATCCGCCGTGATTTCGCGGCCCATCCCGTTTTCGATGTAATATTCAGCCGCGGCGCCGAAACTGAGGCACGTTTCTATCGGATGTGTGCAGCCCTCGCCGGTGAGGCGCGCTTCTTTCCGGCACACGCAATCTGCCACCGCAATCTTTCGGGCCGACTTGATGCTCTCCTTCAGCTTGTGGAATGGGAGCAGCACCGTATCCGCCTGAATGTTCTCATCAACGGGGAGCACCTTGAATCCCGGAACATTGCTCGCGCCCATTTCGCCGAGATAGGCCGTTTCGTAGTATTCCTTGAACAGCGTCGCCAGCTCCTTGTCGATTCTCTTCACGGAATATTCATAGAGGCCTATCATGAACGGCGCCGCCCGGTAGAGCGTCTTCTCGCCCCGTCGAATTCTGAAGACGAGTCCCTTCTGAGCCATCGAATCCAGTTTGCCGTCGAGGTCCCTTTCATTCAATCCTGCACGTTCGGCTATCTGCGAAACCTCCTCCGGCAACGGAGTCAGATGCACCGCGATTTTCGCCTCTTCTTCCGTGAAGAGCCTTTTCAGTATCTCCATCTCGATTCCCGAAGGCGTTTGAGGAAATCCTAGCGGGAATTGATCCAGAAACCTCTGCAATTCCAGATATGGGTCATTGGACATCTTTCAGTATCCTCCCCGTCCTTATCTGCACACAAGGGCCGAGTCTCTTGCCGAATCCCGTCGGCGGCTTCAGTGCAGGATTGTGCTCCGACCCTTCCCTTCAAGGTTTCTATTCTGGCTTCATGGTGGTCTTGTATCGTGCCGGTTCTTCTTCCATGCAGAAGTATTCATGGCGGAGCCATGCGTCAGTCATGTCGGTGTAGTGCTCGCTCAGGAAATATTCGTTCTCGCCGGTCGCCAGCATCATATATCCTTTGGGCTCCGGGTCGAAGACGACGATAATCCGGGGAGCAGACGCTTGCTCCGTGATGAATGGCGGCTCTACTTCGGAGAACGAAGCTCGATTGTTCGTCTGACGATCACCCTCGAAGGGGAACGGGCCGTAATTAACAAAGGGCCTCAGAAGCGCCGACTTTCCGAGAAGGTGGTCGAACGTAATCTTATGGAATGTTCCCCACTTCCAGTCCTCGACTCGGGGAGAGCCCGAATATTTCGCCAGAATGACAAGCGTTTCCTTGAATGCGCGCGTGGCGATGTCGCGAATCGACTCTTTCCCCGGTGTCCTCACGTCGTCGAAAAAGTCGCTGTCATCCTTAAGCAGTTTGAAGAATCGGCCGACACTCAGTCTCTGGTCGCCGATGTATTCAGAAGCCGCTTCATGCCCGATTTCGTCGACGACCGTCTGATACGCGAAACGCACAAAGAAGGTGTTGTAAATCGAGGCTGCGACCGAGTCTTTACTGACATTGCCATCCCATTCGAGCAGTATGTCATACGCCCCTTTCATGTCTGCGTCGTTTTCATCTATGGCAACGTACCTCTTGACGAGCGGGACGACTTCATTTGCCATGACCGTGTGCGTGTCCACATGAACTTTCCTGGCATAGTCCAAATCAATATCGTATGCATCGCGGAGCATCGTGGCTACGTTCTCATACCGGTATTTCGCGTAATAGGTGGGATTGAGGTCATAAGGGAAATCTTTCACGACCTTGTTGTTGGATGTGACGATGAAGCCGCGAGGAGGATTCTTCACTGCCGGATACTCGTCGTCAGGAATGTTGCCGGTCCAATTGCAATCGACTTCTTCCCCATTTGCGGGAAGATTGCCGGTTCCCTCTTTTCTCGCGGGCAAGGACCCAATAACCCGATAGGCGATGTTTCCCTCTCTATCGGCGTATACCATGTTCGTCGGCGACATTCGGATCGCGTTCGCGCCATCAAGAAACTCGTCATGATTATGGGCACGGTTCAAGTGGAAGAAGCCTTCGTATGTAAGCTCTTCGAAGCCCATCCAGTCGAGGCTGATGTCAACTCCCAGGTCCGAGAATACCTCACTGAGAATCGGCCTTCTGCCCGCATAATAGAGTGTCTTGCGAATGGGCTCTTTTCTTCCTTTTACGCGGAACAATTCTTCCCTGCTGGTAAGTGGATATTCATTGCCTGCATGCCGGTAGGTCTTCTTGTCCCAATCAATGGTCTCCGTGAACAAATCGACAATGTCTATGTTGTTGTTCGTATTTGCCCATGCGATGTGTCTGTTGTAGCCAGAGACGATAACGGGCAGTCCCGGCACTTGAGCGCCGACCGCATAGTAATCTCCGGCGTTGACTCGGATATAGTACAGGTCGTTTGGAAGCTTGGAGAAATGCAATTGCATGTCGCTCACGAGTATCGTGCCCTTGTGAGCGGTTTTCTGGGGCGACACGACCCAGGCATTGCTTGTGCTGCGCGTGCCGAGAAGCCAACCAAAATCATCGAACAAGGAGGCCAATTTCTTCTCAGCCGAGAGAGACCTTTCTCTCTTGGCGTTGATTGAAGCAACAGCGGGGGGGATGCTTTCTCCACCCCTTAGTATAGCTTCCACATTGCTTGGAACCAGGCTGACTATGTCATCAACGGTAGTTGGGGAATCGGGGGCACAATACTGAACAAGCTGCATGACTCCGTCGTGTCCAACCTTATCTGCCATTTTGTAATAGAGCAGTTCATTCTTCATATTGTATGCGAGCGACCAGGTCAGCATCATTGAAACAGCGCCAGCATCCTCAATCTGCCATTTTTCTTTCTGCATACCCAGAATTTGCATGTAGGGCGGTGTCCCGTGCGTGTCGAGATAGTAATTAATGCCGTCAACATAGCGTTGAAGGTATCCCGCGATGGTAGGGTCAAGAGCCTTGGCGCTCCTCTTCGCTATTTCATAAAAGCCCACGGAACGGAGAAACATATCCTTCGTTAGCTCTGACTCGCCCGCGAACTCGGATATGCGTCCCTGGCTGATACGCCTGGTTGTCTCCATCTGAAAGAACCTATCCTGCGCATTCACGTACCCCCACGCAAAATAGAGGTCATCGTCATTTTGGGCGCGAATCGTCGGGACCGCATATTTATTTCTCTCGATAACGACCGTATCCTTGAGGCCGGGCGCCTTCAGTGCGGCATTGTAGTTTGGAATGAAGCTTCGCAAATACACATACAGGCCAATCCCTATCACGGCGATTATGCCGAAGAGTGTGGCCATGAGTATGAAGACGTTACGACGCATTTCGGGGCGCTTCTCCTTCCCTCCAGGGACGACTTGGCTCGGTTTTGCCTGTCTCGTTTGTGTTCGCCGCACGCTGTGTTCCGACTATCAGAGAGGAGGGCGATTTTTGGGGCCGGGAGAAGATAGTATAACAGAAGCACTCGGTTTGTACAAAAGGCATGGTCGATGGGAGCGGGCACGCGACGTAGGCAGTGGTTCGGGCGGGCGACCCAGCGGGTCGGCCCCACAGCGGGTATTTGACAAGAGGATGCGGCTATCGAGTGGTTGATATGCGAGATTCAAGAGCACGACTACCAAAAACTTGCATGCCAAGATGCCGTCGCCGGGTAGCCACCAGATCAAGCCGAAGCTTACCGCTACGATTGGGAAGTGCGACGATCATTCGCGTCTCTCTCCAACCGTTTTTTGGCCGGCCCCTTGTTCTTCATGCGGTAAGTCTTAAGCCGTCGATTGAATTCGTACAGATGGCTGAGCTGTTTAAGTACTCTATCGATCTTCTTCATATTCAAGCTTCTCTATATCTGCCTGGTCTTGTTTCGAATCCCGCAATCTCTTGAGCCATATCAGGTCTTTCTTGTTCGCTATTCTTACCTTTCCTTCTTCCGATTCGGCTTCGATAGACTCTTCTATTATCCTCTTGACCTCTTCATTTCTAGCAATGAGAATGTCGATGAGCATTTCATCCTTATCTCGCACCTTCAAAAAGCGATGAAGCTCTATACGCGCCGCGCCAAATTTCCACGGGGAAACTGATTCGAAATATCCGTCCCTCTCGAGGATGCCTTTGGTCTTCTCATAATCTTCCGAATCAACTAAGAGGTCGATGTCCCTGGTAAATCGGGGCTCAGCATAGAATGCCATCGCCACGCCTCCGACAAGGGCATACCTCACCTTCAACGCTTCCAATTCCTTCACTAAACGGCCGAATTCTTCAAATACATTCATCTCATTTCCCCGGCAATGGGCGACCGCATCGCTTCTTAGATTTTCTATTTTGTTCTAAGGACAGACAATGCTACGCTCGTGTTTGCAAAAATATCATGCCTATCACGCAATTGTCAATCGGGATGCGGGTGTGCGACAGAGACGCTTTCGTGCGCGATTACCTTCTTTAGAATCGCCGTAATTCGAGCCCAGGGCCGCGCGCCCCCCAATCGGACCCGTGGGCGGATTTGCACAACCCTGTCAGGGCTTTGTCCCCATAAGTGGAGAGACTGGCTACTGAAGGGACGACGAAGGAAGTTCAGGCACGCAGCCGGCAATGGTGAGCAGGCGCTGGGTGTCATGATGGAGTTCATACCACCGTCGGGCGAGCGTGGATTGGTCCCACCATTCGGCTTCGGCAATGTCGTCGTCCGGCTTGAGTTCGCCTCCGACAAGGTCCGCGAGGAAATCGACGTATACGACATGGAGTCGCACGGTGTCGCCTTCACGGACTATTGTCTCGAATGGAGCAAGGATTTTTCCGAGCTTTATATCAAGATGTGTTTCCTCGCGGACTTCCCTGAGTGCGCCCTCGGCAAGCGTTTCGCCCGGCTCGAGCCTGCCGCCCGGACAAATCCATTTGCCTTGCCAGTAGCCGCCGCGCTCGCGCTTGTGGCGGACGAGCAGGAGGCGCCCTTCCGCATCGCGGATGACGGCGCCGACAGCGAGCATGATTCCTTCAGCGTTCATCGCGTTGCTCCTAAGTAACTCCGTTCCATCGGTCATTGCAAGCATTCGACCCCGTCTGCAGAGGGGTTATGTGTGAAAGAAATATCAAGGCCGTCATTGCGAGCGAAGGGCCATAGGCCCGAGCGAAGCAATCTCTGTGTGCGTATATTCAATCGTGTAAATGAGATTGCTTCGGTCGCCAGGGTCGAGACCCTTCGCTTCCTCGCAATGACGGCCACTGCCAGGAAGGGTCGCCCATACACATGCTCTCGTTGTTTCTTGCACACGTAACCCTGCCGCAGGTGGGGTCGGACGCTCATACGGTCAGCCCTCGGTATACTCTCGGCAGGATTCTCGGAAGCGCACTTGGTTTCTTCACCACAAGATAGTTCTCTCCGCGGCACATCTCTCGCAAATAGTCGTTGCCCGCCTGGTCGACGGTCACACAAAACGTATGAATATTGTTTCTCCGGGCTTCCTGAAGAGCAACCGTGGTGTCATGGAGGCCATAATCCCGGCTCGACCTGTCCGGGCCGTAATCGAAATCCTGCGGGTAACCATCGCTTAGAAGGATAAGCACCTTGAGGCGGCAGCCGGTGGCCGCGAGCTTCGCGAGCGTGTGGCGTATCGCAGGCCCCATACGCGTGCTCTTGCGCGGTTTCAGAGCCCCGATGCGGCGACGGGCCTGCTCGGAATACCTCTCGGAGAAATCTTTGATGGGGAAAAACTCGATATCCTCGCGGCCGTATCCGGAAAAACCGTAGATTGCATACTCGTCGCCAAGGCTTTCGAGCGCTTCGGCCATGATGACGAGCGCCTCGCGCTCGACGTCTATCACGCGCTTCGCGGTTTCGGGCATTCGGGAATCGGCTGTCGCCGCTTCCGCGTCACCGCGCGCAAAGATGTCGAAAAGGCTCCTGCGCGCGGGAGGCAGCCTGTGTCCCTGCGGCGGCATGGGCTGCTCGACAACCCATTCGTCCGTGGAGGCGCTTAAATCGAGGAGGAACGCCGTAGCGACATCGCGCGTGCGACGGTCGCGCTTCTGATAAATTCGCTCCGAGGGCGTGAGGCCTGCCCTTCGTTCGATAACGGCATCGACGGCGTCGTTCAGCTCGATTTCCTCGCCCATCTTGAGACGCTTCACCCGTTTCAGCATCTCCGGACGTATCCGCTGGAAATGCCGCCGGACGGTTGCGATGAGAGCCGAATATTCCTTTTGGATGCGAGCGACTATCTCGCCCGAGCCGCCTTCGAGCGGAATCTCTCGGACCCGGCACCACCGTGGCCGGTAATCGCCGATGAGATAGTCCCATTCATCATAGTAGAATACTCGCTCGGACACCCGGTCTTCCCGCTTGAGCACCAATGCCTGCTCGAGTAGTTTCGCAAATTTTCTGCGCTCCTCGGGAGTGAGCTGCTTGAGCTTCTCCTGGAGCACTCCCTTGAGGTCGGTTATGAAAAGACCGGATGCTTCGGCGAGTTGCTTCGCGGTCATCTGGCTGATTTTTATTTTTGCCCCCCGCCTGAGCAGTTCTTCCAAAAGTTCGCGCGTGAGCGGGATGCCGTCTTCCTCGGCGCGCGTGATTCCATCCCTCAATATCTCAAGTGATTGTGCGAGTTGAACCAACTCGGGCGCCGTTTGCCCACGATAGGCAACCGGTTGGACCGGCTGATAGGGAAAGACCTCAGTCGGGGAGAGCTTTCCATCCGACCGCGCGTCTGCCGGTGGTGCGCTTAGTGGCGTATCATGGGCCTCTCGAAGAGCATCAGGACAGGATGGCGAGCGCAGCGATATGTTGGGAAGGCCATGAAGGGCCGAATATATGGACGCGGTCGCGACGGCGGAGTCAGTTACGGTCGCATGGGGGCGCAGCACGCGCGAGAAAAATCCGCACATGCGTCTGTATATCGGAAGCGCCTCGTGGGGGAGATCTTCTTCGATTTGTCCGCTGATTGAGAGGCGAATGAGGCTCTCCACCAGAGCTTCCTGCAGCGGGAGCGACAACGGCTCCGGCCGTTCATTGAGCGATGACGCCGCCACCTTTGCGAGTTCCGGCGCAAGGCCTCGGTATTTCTCGCGCAGCCGAAAATCAATCCGGCCATCTTCGAGTGCGAAAAAGATGTCGCGCACCAAATGAGGCTCATCGAACATTTGAAAGAATAATTCGTAATGTGAAGCGAGAAGGCTGGAATCGACGACCTTGCCTTTTCTCTCGAATGCGGCAAGGGCCGGATGGTCAAGCAATGCATCAATATCAAGCTCGAATGTGCCGAACTCGATGTATCCCGCCTGATGGGCCGCGAGCACCTTGTATTCTTCGAAGTTCTCTCGATGAGATGCGCTCCTGCTTATCAGTCCGGGCAAGTATATGGACTTTCCGTCGGTCAGCGGCAGGTGATGACCCTTTCGTATGAGTTCCTCCGGCGCCTCGGCCGTGCTCTTCACGCCGACCGTTCTCCCGGCAATCGCCGTACAGAAGAGGTGGAGCAGTCGGGTCACTTCGGCGATGTGGACCGTCTTTCTCAGTTCTTGAAGAGCCGAAATACTTGCATGCGACTCTTGCCTGAAAAATGCAACCGCCGCGGCTTCGTTCTCTTGCCCAATTGCTCTGCCTTTTTCGACCCAGGACCGAAAGGCATCTTCGTCAAGATGCTGCAAGAGGTCTGCGCAGCGGCAGAAGAATTCACCCGCCACCCTCGGCTGGGCGGCAAGTGCGAGCGCGTGCGCCAGGAAAAACGCCTGCTGCGAAGGGGAAAGTTGAAGGAGTATGCCGGCCGCTGCGTCTGAGCATCGTACGGCTATCTTCGAATCGAGGCGTGCCAGCGTTTCCAGCAAGTCTCCCAACGCCGCCCGCGATGCATCGGGCGCATTCTCGACCGCCTTTGATATTGCGCGGGCGACGACATCTGCATTCACTTGCTGCTTCGGCTTCATGATTCGAAAATGCTTCTTGTGATTTCTGTCACGACCTGCTCGAGCTCGCGGTCGTCGGTAATAGATTTCGCGACGGCCAGCTCGCAGGCGCGGCGGGGTGTAATGCCGGAGACCATGAGTTTTCCGGCATAGATGAGCAGGCGCGTGCTCACGCCTTCTTCGAGGCCGTGCTCGCGCAGGTGGCGCACCTTTTCGCCGAGCAGGGCGAGTTGGTCGGCGGCGCGCATGTCAATTCCGCTCTCGTGGACGATGATGCGCGCCTCGGCCTCGCGGGGCGGATAATCGAAATCAATCGCGACGAACCGCTGGCGCGTGCTGTGCTTGAGATTTTTCAGCACGCTCTGATAGCCGGGATTGTACGAGATGACGAGCAGGAAGTTCTCGTGCGCGTGTATCATCTGGCCCTTCTTCTCGATGGGCAAGATACGCCGGTAATCGGCCAGCGGATGGATGAGCACGGTGGTATCTTTGCGCGCCTCGACGATTTCGTCGAGGTAACAGATGGCTCCGATTTTGACGGCGCGCGTGAGCGGCCCGTCAATCCACACGGTCTCCTCATCCTTCAGCAAATATCGGCCGACGAGGTCGCTCGCGCTCAGGTCTTCATGACATGCGACCGTTATGAGGGGAGAAGTCGCTGTATCCGGCGACTCAATGCCCTGCTTGATGCGCTCCTGCTGCAGCGTGTATGCCATATACTCGATAAAGCGCGTCTTGCCGCAGCCGGTCGGCCCCTTCAGCAGAACCGGCAGCCGCTCAGAGAACGCGGCCCGGAACACCTCCACTTCATCGCGAATTGGCAGGTAATATGGCTGCTCCGTGAAATAATGCTCCTCGAAAAACCGCTCGACTCCGCCAAGCCGTTCCATTTCTCTTTCGCTCATATTCCTGTCTCGAATAACCCTGAATGCGCCACTGATTCTGTATCCCTTACAAACTCAACGAACTCTTGGATAGGGACGGGCGAGACGCTGGTTTCGGGATGCTCTTTGATATCTGCGAGATACGTTTCGATGGCCGTTCTGAGGTTCTTTTCGACGTCCGCCAGGTTATCACCGCGCGCAGAGACATTGAGCTCCAGACATATTGCTACATATTCGAGTTCGCTTCTGCGAATGATCGCCGTGTATTTTTTCTCCATGACGCCTCCTCAGCGATTGCTGCTACGGCTTCCTACAGCCGGTATGTGAGCATGTCCTCTAAGCAAATATTACGTGCTATAGATTCATGTTGTCAAGGCATTCCGGAAATAGGTGAATGGAAGATGCCTGCCAACACGCATTCCCTCAATGCGGTTCAAGAACGAAATGCAAAATGGTGGCTTGTGAGAACGCCTCGCAATCCGCAATCTGGGATGTCTGGCTGTGGGTGCGAATTCATTAGCATGGGTTTCCCAGGCTGTCTTCGCCAAGCGCATACGAATAAACCTGTCCTTGGCCTTGATCGGGGATTCGCTCTTACAGAATTACGGAATAGACGCTTGCGCCCTTTTTGTTAACAAAAAGTTCCTTGCTGAACCTCTCAGTGCAGTGATATTCATGGGAGCAGAATGATGGACACGGATAGTGGCGGTCATGGCTCTTAGGAGGCGAACGATGAAGCTGATAGATAGGCTTGCCAAGGTTTTTGGCTATGAGAAGGCACGGCATGTGCGCGAGATTCTTACGGAAGATTTCGAGGAGGGGCTGGGCAAGGACAGGCCGGAAAACTATGAAGACTACGCGATTGCCTACAGCCAGGTGGTCTGGGTGTATGCCTGCGTGAGCACGATAGCGACGGCCATCGCGGGTATCCCGCTGAGGACCTATCGGCGAACGGCAAAAATCGTCGGTGAAGATTCCGAATGCCGCCTTGCCCGGCTGCTCTCCGCCGTGAATCCGCACATTTCTTCGTATGACCTGTGGGAGGCGACCGCCTCATTTCTGGAGCTTTCGGGCAACTGCTATTGGGAAATCGAGAAGGACGCCGACGGCGTTCCGACGGCAATCTACCCCATGCGGCCCGATAGGGTCAAGATAGTTCCGGACAAATCGGACTTCGTGAAGGGATACATTTACGAAGTGAATGGACGGAGCCTCTCGCTCGAGGCCGATGAAGTCATCCACTTCAAGTACTTCAATCCCGCGAACGAATACTACGGCCTCGGCCCGATAGCGGCCATCCGCAACTCAATCATCGTGGACCAGTATTCGGTCGCATACAACAAAGCATTCTTCAAGAACGGTGCGCATCCGGGCGGCGTCCTCGAGACCGCTTCCTCGCTGAGCGACGAGGCCTTCAACCGTCTGCGGAAGCAATGGGAGGAAGGGCACAAGGGGTCATCGCGCGCGCACCGGATTGCGGTGCTCGAGGAAGGCCTCAGCTACAAGCCGATTGGCCTGAGCCCGCGCGATATGGAATTTCTCAAGCAGCGCAAGTTCTGCCGCGAGGAAATCTGGGCCGTGTTCAAGGTTCCGCCTGCACTCATCGGCATCTATGAGTATGCGAACTATGCGAACGCCGAGCATCAGAACCGCGCGTTCTGGCAGAAGACTATCATCCCGAAGCTTCGCAAGCTCGAGCAGACAATCAACAATTCGCTCGTCCCGATGTTCGGGCCGACACAGGACGAGGAGCACGGCAGGTGGGTGGCTCGTTTCGACGGCTCGGCGATTGACGCGCTGATTGAGGACGAGAATGTGAAGTCACAGGTGCAGGAGCGGCTGGTGCGCTCGGGCATCATGACGATAAACGAAATCCGCCACCTTGAAAACCTCCCGCCCGTCCCATGGGGTGATACCTGGCCACCGACAAAACCCGGGGAATGAGACAGTCCCAACAATCATGTAGGTGCGAATTCATTCGCATACGCATTGGTGGAAATAACCCGGAAAACCATGCGAATAAATTCGCACCTACAGGCATCCGTGGCAAAGCACCCACTTCAGGGACAGTCTCTCAGAGCAAAGCTTGCCGCTCTTCCATTTCCACCGAGGTGATTCTACGCTACCGATAGTGCCGCTTCAGTTCGGAGCTATAGGAAGTTCCGACTGAGGCGGCATTTTGTCTCAGCCAGTCGCTGAGGCGCGTGGCGCCGGTGGAGGGGCCGTCTGTGACGAGCAGATTTGCCATGAGGCCCGTGACCTCGTCTCTTGTCAGCAGCACATCTCCCACCGCGATACTAATCAGTCTTGACAGGATATAGGCGAGCGAAGGCGGCGTATGAATGATTCTTGCGCTGCTTCCGACTATACCGGCGATGAGCCGGACGAGAGCGTTGAATGTATAAGTTTCCGGCCCAACGGCATCAATGATTTTGTTTCTCTCCTCGCGAGCTGCATCAACGGCGATTTCCGCCACGTCTTCCACGAAAACCGGCCGGATGCGGTACTCTCCTGAGCCGAGAACTGCAAATACCGGAAATTTTCTGAGCAGCCATGCGATGTTGTTGATGAGGATGTCCTCTTTGCCGAAGATCACGGCAGGTCTGATGATGGCGTAAGACAGATCCGAACCGACGATCGCTTTCTCAACGAGTGCCTTTCCCCGGAAATACGGAAGCGGCGAATCTTCGGAGCAGTTTGTGATGCTGATGTGCACGAATTTCTTGATGCCGGCTTCTTTGGCGGCCCGAATGAGGACTTTTGTATTCTCGACGGCCGTTTCGTACGTGATGTCACCTCGGAGAAAGCGTACCCAATACGTGTTGTAGAGCGTTGTCGCGCCTGAGAGGCTTTCCTTCAGTCTCTCCGGTTTGTCGAAGTTGAACGGGAGAGCCTGTATCTGCTGGTTGCGCTCGCTTCTCTCAGGGTGCCATGTGAGCGTTTTGACGGTCTTGCCAATCGAGAGCAGCCGCCGGGCGATGTATTTGCCGGTGTAGCCGAAAGCGCCGGTTACGACGTCGATTTCGGTATTTCCCATGGGCACTTCCTGCCTTCCCGATGACCTATTAGAGCGATTTCGAGATAACATACGTTGACCCTTTAAGATTTCCTCCCTTTTCTAAAGGGGGGGTGAGGAGGGATTAGTACCTCTTGCGTGTCAAGGACTTCCGCACTTTCTTAAATCCCCCTTCGTGAGACTGTCCCACAATTCGCAACCGGGGATGTCCTTCTGTAGGTGTGAATTCATTCGCATAGTTTTTCCGGCCTGTTTTCGACATGCGCATGCGAATAAATTCGCACCTACAGAATTGAGGGACAGTTTCTTCGTCCCCTCTTTTCCAAAGGAGAATTCATTGCAATACTACTGAGGAAGCGTTCTTGTTCTATTGCTCGGGCTTGCTTTGATTCTGCAACAATGCGAGAATCGAGAAGACCGTCTGGTCGATGAGGTTGAAGAAGTCCTGCATATTCTCGAGACGCTGCTTTACGAAGTCGGTACGTTCGGATCCCTCGAATGAGAGCGCTTCTTTCAGGCACTCGGACACGGTGCGTAGCGCATTATCGAATTCCTTCTTTTCGCGCTCCTGCAGGATTCCTGTAACGATTTCCATGAAGTTAGTCTCGGCCTGATAGTAGTCTTTCCTGTCGGCCTTGACCCAAACCTTTTTCACCATTCCCAATCGCTCGAGGGCGCGGATATTGGTGCTGATGCTGCCTTTGCTTACCCCCAGACCCTCCGCCATCAGGTCGAGGTTCATGGGCTCTTGAGTCAGGTAAAGAAGCCCGTAGAGCTGTCCCATGAGTTTGCTGAAACCCCAGAACCTGCTTATTCGGCCCATGCTCTCGATGAACCGGTGTTCTATGCTATCTGAGGTTTGGGGCATCTTTTCGCCTATGCACTAATATATTTAGAATGTTCTAAACAATCAGTATAATAATAACATATGTTGCCGGGAAAGTCAATAGGACAGAGACAAAGGAATGAGAGCGGCCCTTTCGCACCCCCGGAAATTGCCGCTCTCTTTACTCTCGAATACCCGGACTGATGCCCAGGTACCGAGTTTCTCACCTCTTAAGAGCCCAGGCGAACTACAGACGGGTCAGCCTCCCTGGACATTATCAAAATCGGGTCGCTTCGCGCTCTCGTGGATGTCCAGCGCGGCCTCCTCGTCCAGTTCCTCGAAGCCCTCCGGAATTCTTGTGAAATAGAACTCGTATTGGTCCTCATTCACGAGCACTCCGATGTCGGCCCCATGATGGTCGGCATACACGCGAGCACATTTCCATCCTTCATTGGCACATGCTTCACGAGGACCTTCCATGTTTCTCACTTTATCATACCAGGCAACCAGGGTCAGCTTTCCACCTGCTTCCATAGCAGCTTCCCTTGCCGCTTTTTCGGCCAGGGCATAGTTAACCCCGCTTCCCAGACCCAGACTAACCGTCCTCATTTTTTCTACCTCCTGTTATGAATAATATTCGCTTTTTCAGTGTTTTGGCCATTTTATTTGGTTATATTAAGTAAGCATCCAGCATGCCAACGCTGCATACGGCAGAGATAGAGGGATCGCGTAAATCATGTAAGTTATATTTTATCAAATACTTATGTTGAACTTACCCATGATTCGAGTGATCGTGTGGTCGGAGAGGAAGGAGCCGTGCAATTGCAATACAAGATAATATGGGTCGAAATAGTACATAATTCGTCCGACAACAGTCGCATTGTCGTACACTCCCCAACAGAACAGGGTATCGACACCGCCAAGCGAAGCAAAATTTCTTGAGTTTCAAAGTCCTCATGGGGGCAACATTTGAAGGTAACCCGGGGGACGGATGGCAGGTTTTCTTCCTTGAGCGGAGAAGCTGGCGGGTTTTCTTTCAGGGATGTGCGTTTGTACGGCGCGACGTGTGCTTTATCTTCCGAGAAGCATGAGGACAGCGACTGCGGCGCAGACCCGGACGTTCTTTACGGGGTCTTCCAGCCCCTTTTTCAGGGTGGTGAGCACTTCTTGGGCTCCGATGCGTCCGAGCGCGATAGCGGCATCGGCCCGTATCTGCCAGTCATCGGATTCGAGTTTTTCGCTGAGCGGTTTTACGACGGCCACATCGCCGAGCTTTCCGAGTGCTGTGACGGCCATGCTCTGGATGTTCCTGTCGGGGTCCTTGAGGGCATCGGCAAGCAGTTCGATGCCAGTCCTGAAGCCCAACTTGGCGAGGGATTCAGCAGCCTTGTACTTTACCCGCTTGTTTTCATCGGCGAGGGTTGACTTGAGCAACGTGACGGCGCTCTCATCACCCAACCTGCCCAGCGCCTCTGCGGCGCTGATGCGCGCCAGTTTCTCGCGGTCGTGCAGCAGCGGGCGAATGTGTTGGATAACGCTCCTGTCGCCGATTGCTCCGAGAGCCCATGCACTGCTTGCCCTGATGGGCCAGTGAGGCTCTCTGAGCAGCTTGCTTATTTGGGATATGGCCGCGAGAGAGCCGATTTCTCCGAGGCACTCGATCGTGAACACCTTGAGCTTCCATACGCGACGACTGCTCTGGAGGTCCTGGGCAGTAGATATGGCGCTTGGAGTGAGCTCGAGGGTATCTACGAGGATCTTCGACCCTTCAGCTTGTCCGAGCTGGCTCAAGGCTTTGGCGGCGTTGATGCGGACATAATCGTCTTTATCATTTAGGGCCGCGCGGACAACGGGAATCTGTGCTTCGGACCCGAGTTTTCCGAGTGCATCTATGACCCAGAATCGCACGAAGCCATCGCGGTCGGTTGCTGTTTCGGAGAGGACCTCGAGAGCGGGTTGCAGGAATTCACGGGGCAGGTTTTCAGCAGCGATCCCGATTCCCCAAGCCGCACAGGCGCGGGTGCGCCATTCCGAATCTTTGAGTGCGTTGCGCAGGAATATCCAGCAGAAACGGCCGAGCTGCGCCTTGTCCTCGATGTTGACGGACATGGTTCTTTTTTCTTCGGCCTGTTCGCCATGCTGCTTTTCCGGCTCGGAAACCATGTCGTATCTCCTGAGCTCCAACATTTACAATAGCATACTGTGTGCATCCCGTTCAAGTTCTTACGAGAAGACAGAGCCCAACTTCTGAAATCACATGGGGCAAGCAGGCAATCGCAGCCAGAAGTGGGGCTCTGAATCTGTCTCATGATTGTGAATGCAAGGTAGGGGTGCCCCTACAGCCAGAAAAATCGGCGCTTCTTGTAGGGGCACACGGCTGTGCGCCCCTGCAATCGTTACCGTGGGACGGATTCTCGGTCCCTATCTCGCGGAATGTTGAGTCGGTTGCTCTTCTTGACATTTGATGGCGGGATATTATAAAAGAGTATATCTTTTGCGCCCGCAGACGGGCGCAGTATTCGCCGACGGGGGAAAGGGCGAGTTGAGTCGCCTTTGCCGTGTCGGCTTCTTTATGGGAATAATTGCATGGAGACCGCGGTTCCGAGCGTATGAATGCTCCCGAAATAGACAAGATATTCGAGAAACTCCGCAAGGCCGGCCACGGCTCAATCATCAAGTTTGACGCATCCAATTCGGGTCAACCGGTTGAGGGGATCATCTTTGAGCCGAGTCCTAAGCGCCCGCCGGGATACGAATCGGGCGTGTTCGTGATGGTTCCATCCGAGAAGAATAGGGTCTACTATCTCGACCCTGATGCGTCCAAAGAACAAGGGCGGCTCATTATTCAAGTCATCGGACCAAAAGCGGAACAGTCGGCGGAGCAACCTTCTCCCGAGGAGCTGCTGAAGGATTTCGAGGATGTCTGGAAAGCGTCCCATGTGAAACGCGGAGGCGGAGCTACGGGGGAGGCATATTCGAAGCACAAGGGAATTATCGAAGTCAAGTGATTCACAACGTTCTGCACGGGGGGAGATTGGGTCCGGAGTCCATGGTCTATCCACAGTCCTCTACGCGTGGAGATTGGAGGGAAGCACAATGACCGAGCCTTCCGAAGACAAATACGCGAAGTACGAGAAGTATCGTCCGCTTGTCGAGTCTATCGCGCTTTTCGATGGTATCGAGTTCAAGAACTGCATCAAGATCATGGCGATGGCGCTGCAGTCGAAGATAATGACGGGCGACGTCATCTTCCGCAAGGGTGACATCGGCCACGAGATGTATGTCATCCTGAAGGGCAGAGTTCAGATAGTCGATGAAGACCCTCGGGGTGACCGGACGCTGGCTGTTCTCAGCCCGGGAGAGACGTTCGGAGAGATGGCGCTGTTTGACCGCAAGGAGCGCTCGGCGAAGGCTGTCGCCATGGAAAGCTGCGTTCTGCTCGCGCTCGACGAGGAAAAAATCGAACGGCTGCTTACCAAGAGCGTCGCGATTCGCCTCCTGTTCAATCTCGTCAGGATGCTTTCCCAACGACTGCGCGAAACCAACCTCTTGCTCGCCCGCTCGAAGGAGCACTGAAGAGAGTGCAAGGGCGCAATGAATTGCGCCCCTACAGGCGTAAACGAAGACTCTTGTAGGGGCGCGATTCATCGCGCCCAAGATGGTCCACGCGCGGT
>QZKI01000078.1 GCA_003598055.1 Candidatus Abyssobacteria bacterium SURF_17
CCAGCCTGTTCCAGATTCTCTTTACCTGCGTGAACGTGACGTTCATGCAGGCATACGTTAACCACACCGTGGATTTCATGCTTGCGGTGCTCCTGCTGTTGGGCTCGACGATGGGCGCGCAGGTCGGCGCCCGTGTCAGCCGGAAGCTCAAGGCGGACCAATTGAAGATTCTGCTGGCAAGCATCGTCCTCATCGTCATGCTCAAGATGCTGGTGGAGTTGGTCATGAGACCCGGCATCCTCCTTTCCCTGAAAGGAGGCCACTGATGAAATGCAACTCCTTGAGATACGGTGTCGTCCTTGTGGCAATTACTTGCTTTGTTCTTCTGTCCGCGGGCCGGGTTCGCGGCGCGAGCGACGAATCCGGGATCAAGCTCACACCGCAAAAGGTCGAAATCGGCTCATTCTATCACGGCACCGACCTAGTCATAGAGGGAACCGTACCCGCTGATTGCAATGTTGCTGTGCTCGTGTCAGGCGAGAGAAAAGAGCATGTTCTCAAGCAAAAAGGAAGAGTCGGGCCGGTGTGGATGAACGTGGGCACGGTTACGGTGGAAGGCGCGCCGGAGCTGTACTACCTCCTCGTTTCCAGTGATACCCTCGCGCATTTGGCCTCGTCCGACATTCTGGACGCAAACAGCATCGGTTACGACGCACTGCGCAAAGAGATAACCATCGAGCAGGAAGGCTCGGACCTCGACACCACGTTCCAAGAGTTTATCAACCTCATGGAAGACAGGGGCCTGTACAAGGTTTCTACAAGCTCGATTGCATTGCAACGTGCCGAAGGAAACCTTGCAACGTTCAAGCTCTCCGTCTCCATCCCTGCGCTGGTCCCTGCCGGCCAATACGATGTCCACATGTACTACTCCAGGGACGGCCACCTTATCTCCAATGCGTCCGGCGCCTTTACCGTGGAAAAAGTCGGGCTGCCGCAGTGGCTTTCGAGGCTTGCCTTCAATCATGCGGCCCTCTACGGAATTCTCGCCATCGTTGTCGCTGTTGCTGCTGGACTGCTTATGGGTGTTCTGTTTGGCTCGAAGGGCAAAGGGGGACATTAGTTGCGGGGATTGAACTCAGCAAGGATGCGTTTTCATGTTCTGGAGAGCCGATGAGGCCATCTGAAAGAATGCGGAAGGTCACAGCGTGAAGAGGTGAGCAATGGACAGACCAATCGAAATCATGGTTCTCGACGACGAGGCAATCGTCGGTGCTCGGCTGCAACCCTCTCTGGAAAAGGCCGGCTACACGGTTGAAAGTTTCGTGGACAGCAGGGAAGCCTTAAAGAGACTCCGCGAGAAACATTTCGACATTGTCGTTACAGACCTGAAGATGGCGAATGTGGACGGCATGGAAATTCATCGCTTCGCCAAGGAGCGCTCGCCTGATACCGTTGTTATAATTATCACGGGGTTTGCGACAGTCGAAACAGCGCGAGAGGCCCTCCAAAGCGGCGTTTATGATTTCATCGCGAAGCCTTTCAAAATAAGCCATCTGCGTGAAGTGATTGAAAAGGCCGCTGCCAGCATTGCAGAGTCTCGGAGGAAAAAAGGAGGGGAATCCACTTAGGAACGGACGGCTGCTCGGGCGCTTTCCACCTGAGCCGGGGCCTGCAATGGCCTGAGACGCTTCGATGTCGCTGCGACCGGCTGAAGGCGGCCCGCCAGTCCAACAGCAAAGGAGTGGATCTATGTCTATCATAACTATTTCGAGAGGCACATTCAGTGGCGGGATGATGCTGGCTGATGAACTATCAACCAGGCTCGGCTACCGCTGTGTCGGCAGGGAACAGGTCGTCAAGACCGCTTCGGAAAAATACGGCGTATCGGAGGAAAAACTTCGCACCGCTATCCTGAAGAGGCCTTCAGCGTTCAAACGATTCACCTACGAACGAGAACAATATCTCGCATACATTCAAGCAGTCTTGTGCGAGCACGCAAAGGCCGACAAGATGATTTATCACGGCAACGCGGGCCACTTCCTCTTGAAAGGGGTGCCGCATGTTTTGCGGGTCCGCATCATCGCTCCGATGGAGCTTCGAACAAAGTTCGTGATGGAACGCCAACAAATCCTGGAGCATGACGCCGTCAAGCACATCGAGAAAATCGACAAGGAACGAATCAAGTGGACCAAATTTCTCTATGGAGTCGACTGGAGGTCTCCCGAGCTCTACGACATCGTTTTCAACCTGGAAACGGAGAACATCCATTTCATCAGCACAATGATTGAATACGCGGTCCAGCAGGAACCGTTCAAGACGACTCCGCAATCCCAAAAGATAATGGATGACCTCGCGCTGAGCAGTGTTGTGAGAGCTGCAATCGCTTCCAATCCCGACACGCGAGACGTGGATATCACTGTCAGAGCCAACGATGGAGTGGTGAGAATCATTGGGAAAGTGAAGACAGACGAAATCATCGAAATGATTCAGCGGACTGCGGAGAGCGTTCCCGGCGTAAAAGAGGTGAAGAACGAGGTCGTACTCAACTACCGATACCAGCACATTGAGACGTGATGACGCGCACCGTACTCTCCCTCCGTGCGCCTTTACGAATGGCAGGTGGCACCTCCGGGGACATAATACCTGTATCTCCAACGAGAACAACAATGGTATTGTTCTCCCCTCGCCGTGACATAAGATGAACCAGCACGTATTATGTCCCCGGAATTACCATTGCCTCATGAATAATAGAACTTCACTTCTGGCAGCTCCACAGCCGTCAGCATATTCCCGTATCCGGCCCCGGTATCAATCCCGATCTTGCCCGAAGAGACATATGGAGACCGCATTGGGGTATGTCCGAAGACCACCGTCTTCGCGAATGAATGATTGCCTTCGGTAAAGCTTTTCCGAATCCAGAGCAGGTCGTCGATTTTTTGTTCGTTGAGCGGAACCCCGTCGCGAAGCCCCGCATGAACGAAGATGTAGTCCTCTGTCTCATAATAAGGAAGGAGTTCCCGGAAGAA
Organism: Candidatus Abyssobacteria bacterium SURF_17; assembly: GCA_003598055.1. Taxonomy (GTDB): domain Bacteria; phylum Abyssobacteria; class SURF-5; order SURF-5; family SURF-5; genus SURF-17. The sequence continues at coordinate 2,967 of QZKI01000078.1, forward strand.
GTTCAAGTGGGGATGTGGCAAAAAATTGGGCTTGCCCCATACGCCGACGCCGTTCGTATAGCTCTCGATAGTTTCCCATCCGCCGAAAGAACGCCATAACCTTAGGTCGTAGTCGCTCCCCGAAGAATAATAATTGAGGAGAAGCCTTTCGTGATTCCCCATGAGGAACACAGTCCTGCATTCGCTTTTCTTCAGGGTGATAAGATATTCAACCACCTCTTTCGAGCGCTTCCCCCGGTCAATATAGTCACCCAGAAATACGAGCAGGTCTCTCTCCCGATTCCGCGGCAATTGCGACATGAGAGACACAAGTTTCTCGTAGTTCCCATGTATATCGCCGACCGCGAAAATCTTCCTTTCGCTAGGGCTTTCATTCGCAAGAGTATCGTTCATCGTGCAGAAACATCGCCTGTTTGACCCGCGCCATAATCGCAGCGGTCATTTCTGGGTTTTTTGCGTCTCCAGCTTGGGCTCGAAACTATAGTTCCCGGATTGGAATGCGCGTACGAAGTACTCCATCGTTGCCTCGTCATCCATTGCCATATCGAGGAGACGGGAGCACCCGAGGAGCCTGCCCACCATGTCCAATTTCTCCTCCATCTCACGGACGGGCAAACCTTTGAGCGTCGCGTTCAGCAAATCTTGCTTGATATTCACGAAGAATCCGAGGGACTCAAGAACACGCGCGATGAATCGCACGCGGAGCACTCGCCTGTCAAGACCTGTGCCGCCTCCCTTGAACCGGACGTTAATGTAGTTCGACGCCGGTGTGTGGCCGCACAGCGTGTCCACCATCGCAAAATGGTACGCAAGCCGCGAATTCAGATTCATGTAGTCGCGCGAGATAAGCGCGTAGGTTCGGCTGCCCAGCGCCCTGCCAGAGCGGGCGGCATCGAGGATGGTGTTGCTCATGACCGAGCCGAAAGCCCTCACGCTCACCCTTGGCGGAGGTCCGCTCCATCGGATTCCCTCATGACTGACTCCTCTCCAGAATGCGAGAAACGGGACGGAGGCAATCTCTTCGATCTCGACCTTGCGCGGATGTCCTGTTGCGGAAAAGCCCCCTCCAAGATTAATGATGTCAACCATGAAGGGTATGGAAACATCCAGACGCGAGACATAGAACTTGTTCTTCGAGTACTCGCCGTCATTCAGTTCGAACATGGCCTGGATTCCCTGTTCATGGCAGAATCTGATGACATCATGAATCGATTCGCAGGAGGACATTTGAAATCGCGGGTCCCTCACGTCGAGAAGGTTCAACGGAAAGATCAACCGCCTGAGTTCCTCGATTTTCGGGTTTGCGGGCTCCGTCTCGCTTTTTCCGGCATATCCCAGCTCCATCTGTGGGGGAATCGCAGACTTCGCCTCTCCCTCATATACCCGTGCGTCATCGGCATCAAGCGTGACGACTTCTCCCTCGGCAAGTAGTTCCATGGCATTAGCCGCCCTCACCAGCATGGGAATTCTATATTCTCGCGCGACGCATGCCAGATGTTCAAGCGGATTGCCCCGCTCCAGAATTATGCCTCTGACCATGTTGCACATTTTGGCGATGCCCAGGAGACTCTCACGCGTGACAAGGATGCTCCCCGGTGATACTTTATGGAAATCTTTTTCCCTGACCACGTGAACGACAGTGCCGGTTGCCAGACCTTTTGAAGCAGTTGTCCCCCTTTCCATGATCAGCTTCATTCCTTCAAACATAGTGCGAGACGGTCTTCGTCCCCCCTCCCAGACGTGAAGTTTTCTCGCCTGAAGGATGGCCAATTGGCCGTCTTCGGAAACGGCCCATTCTATGTCCTGCGGCAATCCCATATATTTCTCAATTTTCAGTCCGTATTCGCAGAGAACCCGCATTTCCTCTTCGGACAGGGAAAACCGGAGCGAGTCTGCCCGTGTTACCGGTATCTCCTTTGTTCCCCCCAGTTCCTCGTCGCACACGAGCTTCAGGTCTTTTTTCGCAAGGTGGATGGGCTCAAAATGGCTGCAGTCAAGCCGTGAAATGTGGAATATGTCCGATGGAAGCCTCCCGTTGACCAGATATTCCCCCAATCCCCAAATGGAGCAGAGGACCATCCGTTCACCATGGAGGTCATTCGGGTCCGTAGTGTAGAGAGTCCCAGCGGAGCGAGCGAGAACCATCATCAGGCACAGGACCGCCATGTCCGTCTCCTGGAATCCCATCTGCCTGTGCAGCCGATACATCAGGCTCGTTTCATTGAAATTACTCGCAATGACTTCCTTATACGCCTTGAAAAAAGCCTCTCTTGTGGTAACGTTCAGCACGGTGCTGAACTGTCCGGCAAACGAGTAGCGACCGTCTTCAGGAACCGCGCTGCTCCGCACTGCAATGCCCATCTTCGCGCCGGGCCGTTCTTTCCTCGACAGCGCTTCGTAAGCTCTTTCCATTGCATCCCGGAGTTCTTCTGGCAGCCGTGCATTCTCGATCATGTCGCGGATTTTCCTTGATACTTCTTCCAACCCGCGAAAATCATCCGTCGTCAGCTTTCTCAGCAAATCTCTGATGGGAAGCATCAGTCCATTCATATCGAAAAAAGACTGGCAAGCCTCAGTCGTGATAACAAACCCATCTGGTATCGGGAGTTTGAGATCACCTCTGAGTGCCCCAAGCGGCGCAGCCTTACCACCCACAATATTCACCAGGTCGGTGTGCACTTCCTCCAAAGGCAGCACGAGCGGAACCTTGTCGCCCGGGTCTATCTCGCGTGCAAGGGTTGTCAGCCTGGACGATATGCGCCGAACGATGGCAAACAGGTCTGTGAATCCGCCTTCAGAAAGATAGTTGAGGTTCTGCACAAGGTCAAGGGTTAGGCTCAGGAGGGTATCCACCTTTGACTTCAAGCCGGGAAAAACAGTGCGATGGTCTTGAAGATAGATATCCAGCCGCGTTATCTGCTCGAGGAGGTCATTATTATTGATGAGCAGGTTCTTGAATGCGTGATATCGGAACCGCAGAGCGTCAAGCTGACGGTCCGCCAGTCTGCTCTTCTCTTCGGTTCGCTTTTGTGAGTATCGCCGATACCACTTGAACATGTCACACATCTGCTTCCTCACCGGAGCCTTTTTTGAGCCAGCACGCAGGGGGAGGGATGGCGGGACGCTCGGCAGACTTGCTTCCGAGCGTGGCTCGATGTTCGCAAAACTTCGGGCCTATCACTCTCCGCCTTGCAAGCGTTCCCCTTCGAGGAATGCGGCTGTGTATCGTTCAATGCTCTGGTTTGAGGTCATTTCAGTATCCAGTTGGCGGGTAAATCCGATAAGCTTTCCGAGCATCACCAGCGTCTCTCGCATCTCCCGCTGGCCTCGTTTCTTGAGGCGGGCAACGACGAGGTCATTCTTGAGCGTAGCCTTGAAGTCATACTTTTCCAGTATATCTCGAATGAGTAATCCCCTCCGATAGCGCCGTTCGGGCTCTGTGACCCCCCCGACAAATCGGAAATAGATGTAATTGTCGTTGATGTTTTCTGATAGATATGTGTCAACCACGTTGAAATGATAGCCGAGCCGCAAGCTCAAGTTGGCGTAACGGTCCGAGATGACCGCCAGATTTTTCCCGGCGTAACGCGGCTGTGCATCCGTGAGAGAGAAACGGGTGAGACTCGACATGAAATCATTGAATCCCAATGCCTTCGGCTCCGTGCTCCATGCTCCCGGCGCCGTAAGCCCCTCAAGAATGGCTCTCATCGGAACGGATTTCACCTGCTCAATAGAGTCCACCGTACGCGGCCCGACGTCCTCAGACAGACCGCTGCTTATATCAATGATGTAAAGGCCGATGGGAATCGGAAGCTTCAACTCCCTCGATTTGACGTTGCGGAACCGCTTCTCCGACGTGTGCAGGTTGATAAGCTCCCACACGGCTTGCTCGTGGCAGAACCGCAGTATGTCATGATACGTCTGGCAGTTTCTCGCAGTAAACTCCGCACTTGTCGGGTCTATCAGATTGAGCGGAGCGACCTTGCCGAGGACCCTCCTGAGAATCTTGAACTCGGGAAGGCTCGCAAACTGGTCCCTGCCCTCTATCTGATATTCGAGAACTTCGGGCACGATCCCTTCGTACACTTTGTTCTCTTCAGCGTCCACCGTGATGTTCATGCCGTCTTCGAGAACTTCCGTCGCTTTTTCCGTTCCCACGATTGTCGGGACTCCGAATTCGCGGGCAATCGTAGCCATGTGGCCCGTCGGGCTTCCGACATCGGTGAGAATCGCGGAAGTCTTGCGTATTATCTTGGTCAAGCGCGGACTCGTGAAATGGGTTACCGCAATGGCGCCTTGCGGAAAATTCGTCGGGTCGTCGTCCTCCTGCACCCTCACAACTTTGCCGGCGGCCACCCCTCTCTGAACGATTTGTCCCTTATCAGATAGTAAGACGGGATACCCGCGGAGACTTTCAGTGAGATTCACGCTTCTCTTGGCTGTCGCCCGCTGCATGCTCAAGGGACGACTCTGCAGGATGACCAGCTTGTTGTCGCCGCCTATGGCCCACTCGATATCCTGAGGCTGTCTAAAGTAGCGCTCGAGCGTCATTGCGCTTTGGGTAAGCGCCAAAACTTGCTCATCCGTCAGAGACGCCGAGGTGCGCTCGGCCTCGGACACCGCCTCTTCCCGCAGATTCTTGTTCGCGGCGGCAACCGTCCGGCTTCGCTTCACGCCGATACGGCGTTCGAGAATGTCGAAAGGATGAATCCGGGCAACGTAATAATGGTCCATCTCCGCTCTGCCCGATACGCCGGGTTCGCCTAATCCAAAGAGCGCTGTTATCAACGCCCGGTCCCATGAACCCTCGGTAGGGTCTATCGTATATGCAATGCCCGAAACCGTGGCCGGAATCATTTCCTGACACGCAACGGCCACGGGCAGATGATTCTCTTCAAAAACCTCATCGCCCCCGTATGCAAGCACCGATTCCGAGAACCGGCTCGCCAGCACTTTCTTATACGCGCCAGGAATGTCTGCCCCGCCCTGGTTAAGCAATGTTCGAAACTGGCCGGCAAAGCTCCTGAGCTCGCTGTCTTCGCCCCATGCGCTGCTCCTCACAGCCAGTCGAGCCTTACCGCCCAGGCGCTTGAATAGGGCGCTGACCGCTTGACTGATTTCCTTTTCGAGCACTGAGGGCACTGCCGCCCGTTCAAACAGTTCTTCGATTCTTCCGCTGCGCTCGGCCGCAGATATGGCGCCCGCACGCCATTGCTCCAGAATTTTCCTTATCTTGGCCCATAACCCGTTGGACTCCATGAAGAGGCGATATGCCGCTGTCGTGATTATGAAACCGTCTGGCGTGCTCATGCCAAGATTGTTTCTCACCTCTCCCAGCCGCGCACTCTTGCTGCCGACCAGCTCTTCCATGTCGCTCGTGACTTTGTCTGTGGGAATCACTAACGTGTCAGATACGGGGCCCCTTTTGCCCTCGACTATTTCGGAGAGTTCGAAATGAATAGCCTCGTACCGCGAGAAAAGCTCCGGATAATTATTGTTCGAAAGGATATTAAGAGCATAGATAATCTTATACACTGTCTCCGACATCGTCTCACAGCTCGAGCGGATATAGTTTATGTCAAACACATATTCCCCGCTCAGCTTGTCTTCCATCTGGCCGATGATTTCCAGAACGGCGTTGTTCCCTTGGAGAATCTGCTGAAACTTGGAGAATAGAGTCGAGAACTCCGGCTGGTATGCTGCTGGCGTGTGTTGGAAGAGCGCTCTTATTTTTTGGAGAAACACCGAATCATTCCCTTCTTCACGCCGACCCATGGCTTCGGTAAGGGAATCAGCATGAACAACTTACATCTCAATTATCATTGTACTTTCGTCTGCTCCCCCTTGTCAAGGAATCGCACGCAGGAAATTCGTCACTGAAAAACCATCCCACGATTTTGTAGGGTCGAATTCATTCGACTGGATATGGGTGCAAAAAGGCTGAAAACCTTATGCGAATAAATTCGCACCTACAACCGGTAATTCCGAGGTATCAACCATGAGACAGTTTCTCTGTCCCCGCTTCGCTCTCACTTCGGCGCATCCGCGGCGTAACAGCGCATAGGCTTGTAGTGCACGAGCATCTCTATCGAGCAGCGATTGCAGCTTGTGCAAGTAATGGGATCGCCGTCCTTCTTCTGCATGAGGTTCACCAGATTCGGCTGACGAATGAATGGGCGGCAGAGTGAGATGAAATCCGCCTGGCCGCTCTCGAGCGCGCGCTCCATCGTCGCTCGACGCCGCATCCCGCCGACGGCAATGACGGGAACCTTGACGTTTTTCTTAACCGCAGCCGCCTGCGGCAGAAAATATGCCTCTTCGAAGCGGGCCGCCTCGCGCATGGATTTCTCTATGAACTTCATGAGGAATCGCTCGATGAAGCTCCGGTTCTTCAACACCAAGTCCATAGGCACATCGCCCTTGATGGTCACGAGCCCTTTCTCGGCAATGCCGCCGCTGACCTCGATGGCAGCGATTCCAAGCTCTTCCAGCCTCTTGCAGACCGTGATGCATTGCTCCAGCGTGAACCCGCCCTTCACGAAATCTTCCGAATTGATCTTTATCAAAATCGGATAATCACGCCCGACAGCCGACCGTATCGCCTCATACACAGAAATGAGGAACCGCATGCGCTTCTCGAGCGACCCGCCCCACCTGTCAGTCCGCCGGTTCGTGTAGCCCGAGAGAAATTCATTTATCAGGTATCCGTGGGCAGCATGAATCTGCACGCCGTCGAACCCGCCTTCCTTCGCGCGGCGCGCGCCCTCGCCATACGCGGCGATTGTTTCCTCTATCTCGCGCTCCGTCATCGCGCGCGGCTTCACCATGCTGAGCTTGTCGCGGACGGCGGACGGCCCAATCGGGGTGGCGCCGAGAATCTTGGGGTCGCACTGGCGCCCGCCGTGGTTCAACTGCGCGACCGCCTTCGCGCCGTGCTTATGCATCATGTCCACAACGCCCTTCAGCTCGCCGATTACGTCATCCTTGTTCACGAGAACAATGCGGGCAATCGCGCGCCCCATCCGATGAACATAGTAATTGCCGGGGATGATGAGTCCCGCGCCTCCCTTCGCCAGTTGCTCATACGCCTTGAAATATCGCTCCGTGACCCGGCCATCATCCGTAGCCAGAACCTCCGCCGTCGCCGACCGCACGAACCGGTTCTTTAATTCTATCAGCCCGATCTTTCCCGGCTTGAACAATTCCGACATATTCTCCTCCTCTCGATAATCTCCCTTCTAAGACTATCCTGCAATTCCAGAAATTGAAAGATATTCTTGTAGGGGCGCAATGAATTGCGCCCGCGGGCGAACATCCCACGCCTCGCGGGACCCGCACAGGTATGCGTTTTCATAATGACGGGACAGCCTCCCCTCCCCTTTTTCTAAAGGGAGACTGAGCGGGATTACACGAATTCTCTCACATGACGAACTTCCCAGAATCCCGATGCTTCTTTGAGGGCTTATTTGGCAAAATTCGTGATGAATGTGATGTTATCGTAGCAGAACCGCCGCTATCGAGGCAAGAAATGCCTCCCCGTCATTATCGTACTTTTCCTTTCAGTTTTTCTATCAAGCGGTTGAAAAGAGAATGGAATCGTATCAGTCAGAAGAATCAGCGGCAGAAAGTCGGACTAGAGGAACTATGCATCAGTGCATTTCGGGCGTGCCGCACGCACAGAGATTCTGGATTTCCGGTCCACCGGTCAAAGCTTGCGCTTGACTCTAGTTGGGTGTCAAGCATAGGAGAAGAAAACCGGGACGCGGCCTCGAAACATGCCGCGTCCCGGCACTGTTTGCTTTGTTACCGAACCTACTCCGCGACCGTCCAGTCGAGGAAGCTCTTGAGCTTGCGACTGCGGGTGGGATGGCGCAGCTTGCGGATGGCCTTCGCTTCAATCTGGCGAACGCGCTCGCGTGTCACGTTGAACACGCTGCCGACTTCCTCGAGCGTGCGCGGGTAGCCATCGCCCAGCCCGAATCGCAACCGGAGCACCTTTTCCTCGCGCGAGGTGAGCGTCTTGAGCACTTCCTCGAGCCGTTCCTGGAAGACGGTGAAGGCGGCCGTGTTAATCGGCGATTCGATGGATTTGTCCTCGATAAAGTCGCCGAAGCTGCTGTCGCCCTCGTCGCCTATCGGGGTCTCGAGCGAGATGGCCTCCTGCGCTATCTTGAGGATGCCGCGCACTTTTTCGACTTCCATGCGCATGGCCTCGGAGATTTCCTCCGGAGTGGGTTCTCTGCCGTATTCCTGCACGAGGCGGCGTGAGGTGCGGATGACCTTGTTGATGGTCTCTATCATGTGGACCGGAATGCGGATGGTGCGCGCCTGGTCGGCAATCGCGCGCGTGATTGCCTGGCGTATCCACCACGTGGCATACGTGGAGAACTTGTATCCGCGCCGGTACTCGAACTTGTCCACGGCCTTCATGAGACCGATGTTGCCTTCCTGAATGAGGTCGAGGAATGACATGCCTCGGTTCGTGTACTTCTTCGCGATGCTGACGACGAGGCGCAGGTTGGCCTCGACGAGGTCCATCTTTGCCCGATAGATATCCGTCTCATTGTTCTCAATACGCGAGATGAGTCCGTAAATGCCGGGCTTGCTCAGTCTGGTGTCATGGTAAATGGTATGGAGGCGCCGATTCGCATTGTGCAGCTTGCGCTCGAGTTCGACAAATCGTCCAAGCGTGACGGGGGTGTATCGCCCGAGGCGTTTTGCGTCAATCTGACGGCTTCGCAGCTTCCTGCCCAACTCCTCAATCTTTGCGCCGCTGAGCTTGAGCTCGTCCTCGACCGACTTGACCTCGGCCTCCGTCGCCTTTATTTTGCCCTTAAGGTTCTTTATCTTTACCGCTATCCGGTTGACTTCCTTCATCTTGACGTCGGTCTCGCGGAGCGCACCGCCCTGTCTCGTGCGGAGGGCATTGATCTCGCTTCGGAGCCGCTTCTTGGTATTCTCTCCCAGGCGCGGCCGCTGCAAACTTCTTTCGAGTCTGCGAATGGAGGCATCGCTTTTATGGAGGAAATCAATAATCTTCGGGATTTGCGTTTCGAGTTTTTTCAACTTGCGCTCGTCATCCTCGCGCGTCAAGCTCTCCAGAGAAACCTTTCCTCTTACGACTTTCTGCAAGAGCGGAAGAATTTCCTTGAGCCCGAAGGGAGTCCGGATGATTGTCTCGCGCAGTCCATTCTCCGCCTTTTCGATATTCTGAGCGATGCGGACTTCTTCGTCTTTGGTCAGGAGCGGAACGCGCCCCATTTCCCTCAGGTACATACGGACGGGGTCATCCGCCCGGTCAACGCGGGAAGGAGCAAACTCCTTGTCCTCTTCATCCTCTTCCTCGATGACTGCTTCGTCCGGTTCGTCAAGCTTCAGGCTTTCCACGACGTCTATGTCGTGGTCACCGAGCGTCAGAAGTATCTCGTCAATCTCACCGGATGAGACAACATCGTCAGGAAGCATGTCATTGATCTCATCGAAGGTAAGTTGCCCCTGTTTCTTTCCCTTCTCTATGAGTTCCTGAACGAGGTCGCTTTCCCGAACCTTCTTTTCGATCTCTCTCTCCACACTATCACCCTTTGGCGAACTGTGTCTTACAGCTTTCCCTGCTGTAGACGGGGGACACGTTTTCTTTTTTGGTTGAACTTTCTTGGGTACGATCTTCTTTCTCAGCTTCTTGCGATTGATTCCCTTCGACCTCCCTCTCGGATGGAATCGTGCTGCCCTTGCCGAACTCATATCAGGCGATTGTGTCAACCGGAATCTCCTTCATCTCCCTCTTTATCTCCGCCAATCGCCGGTTAGCTTCCCCCTTTCTGGTGAGCAACTGCCTGAGCACCTCGAGGTCTCCGGAGCGCTCGGCCTCGCCTATCTTTCTGCTCAACTCTCCCAATGTCCTTTCGGCCTGGCGGCCCTTGATGAAAGCTGTCCACCACTCGACCGGATACAGCAATTCGGGGCCCGCTTTCTCAAACATCAGCCGTGACAGCACCTGTTGCGCTTCTTCACTGTGTACCCTGTCCAGCAGCTTATTTTCATCGAGAGAGTGTCCTTCGCATGCAAAAACGGCTCCGAATAGCTCCCGCAATGCCGCATTCTGGACCGAGTCGGCATCCAGATTCTCTTTCACTTTTTCCCGGCATTCCGGACGTTCTAACAGCAATTTAATCAGCCACATGCACTCTCTTTCCTCGTGTCTGAGTTGCTTTTCGAAGTGTGTCACATCCTCTTCTATAATTCTGTCCGTAGAACTGGTTTTCTGCGAGGCTTGGAGCAAGGCATCCGGGCTGATGCCGAGACGCCCGGAAACCAGTCGGAGGTATTCCTCCCGCCTGATAGGGTTCGGTATGATGCCCACGAGCGCGGCAAGCGTGTTGGCTGTCTTGACCTTGCTCTCCAGCTCATCACTTTGAGAGCCAGTCAGCGCTTGTTCAATGTGGAACTCAATGAAATTCTCGGCCTCCGAAACCAGGCTGCGGAACGCTTCGCCGCCATGTTTCACGACGAATTCATCCGGGTCCTTCGCGGAGGGCAGGACAACCGCTCTGACACCCAGGTCCTCAGCGAGGAGCGCCTCGATTCCTCGAGCGGCGGCGCCAATGCCGGCGATATCCGAGTCAAACACAAGAACGACCTCGGATGCATAGCGTTTGATCAAACGCGCCTGTGCCTGTGTGAAGGCCGTCCCCAGCGAGGCGACCGCGTTTTCTATCCCATTCAAGACCAGCCGTATGAGGTCCGTGTAGCCTTCGACGACAATGACCGAACCCTCATTCGATATGCTGGCCTTTGCCCGATGCAAGTTATACAGTGTTTGTCCCTTTTGATATATCGGTGTCTCGGGCGAATTTATGTATTTCGGCTGGTCGTCGTCAAGCGTCCGACCTCCAAATGCCACGACTTTCCCCGTTAGCGCCCAGATGGGGAACATGACCCTGTTACGAAACGTGTCATAGAGATGACCTTCAGCGCTTTTCTTTGCAAGTCCGGCCTGAAGCACCACATCCTCAGAGAATCCCTTCTTCCGGGCGGCTGCAACAAACACGTCCCAACCCCCAGGCGCATACCCGAGGGAGAATCGGTCGATGGCTTCTCCCGATAGCTGCCTTTCCTCCAAATACTTTCGCGCCTTTTCGGCCTGTTCTGACTTGAGAAGACCACGATGATAGAAATCTGTTGCAAATTGACACACCTCGAAAAGCTGCTCTCGCAGCTGCCGGCCTTCCGAAGAGGATTCCACCTGTTTTATCTGAATGCCTACTCGCTCGGCAAGATAGCGGACTGCCTCACCAAACGTGAATCCCTCCTGTCGCATGAGGAACCCAAACACATTCCCCCCCGCCCCGCAGCCAAAGCAATGATAAAGCTGCTTGGCAGGGCTAACGATGAAAGAAGGCGTTTTTTCCTTATGGAACGGACAACACGCCTTGTAATTCGTCCCGGCCCTCTTAAGGGCCACATACTCGGAAATGACCTGTACGATGTCCGTTTGAGACCGAATATGCTCGATTGTGTCTGGTGGAATTCCGTATGCCATTTTCAGGTCAGTCTGACGCTACGTGTTCTTGTCTCTTGTAACTCGTGTAAATCCTGAACAAGCAAGGATATCGAGCGGGCCAAACTTTCTGATGAGGCCGTCGAGGAACAGGTTCAGGCCAAGCGTGTCGCTCGCGATGTGGCCCGCGATTACGACGTTGACGTGGTGCTTCTTGGCTTCCTTGAGATGGTCCTCGCCAATATGCATTCCGACAATGGTGCCCACTCCCGCCTGAACAAGCTTCTCGAAGGCCTCCTTCGAGCCGCCGGTACCACCCGTCATATCCACGAAGACTTTCCCCGTCCGATTCCTCGGATTTCCCGTGAGGAGCCGTGGTCCTGCATTAGTCAAAGCGCCCCCGCGATATTCGGGAATCTCCATTAGAAAGTCAAGCACATCAGACAAAAAAGCCGGCTTTCGCCGCTCAATTTGTCTCTGCAAAAACTGTGTAACCCCATTGTCCGCAGGGGTATGGACGCAAGCAAACGGTATGTCGAGGAGACGCGCTGCGTCCACGGCGCGCGTGTGATTGACAGGCAAGACCTTTCGTTCAACCTCTCTTATACGATCCTCGAGTATGCCCTCAGCCACATTGATGGGCACGCCGAGCTTATTGAGGATGTCCGCCTGCATCTCCATGACCTCATAAAAATTGGCCATCGCCCTTCCCTCGGGGTGATGGGCCAGTATGAGGTCGATTTGCCTGCCGCCGCTCCGGAGTCGGTCAGCCAGCAACACCTCTCCAACTTCGATGTCAACACCTATGAGAACCGAGCGTATCCTGCAATCGGCAGGTCCGTGAAGGATTCGTGTGTCCGAATAGGGATTTGTGAGCCTTTCTTTATCGAAGAGGTCTTTTTGTTTCTGCTCGAGTTTGTCGTAGCCTTTGCGCTGCTTTTGGAGGAGAGTCCTGATTTCTTCCCGCGCCCTCGGGTCATATCGTATCCCCCATTCGATGGAGAAGTTATACAACTTCCCGAGGGTCAGCTTTTCCGTTTTTTGCACACCAAATTTTACCACAGAAACGCGTATTTGTCAAACAGACCAACCGGTATGTTTTCGAAAATTAACCGGGTGGCCAACCCATTTCGCGGCCTCCGAGCAGATGTGCGTGCAGATGCAGTATGAATTGACCACCGTCTTTGTTACAGTTTATTACAACTCTGTAGCCATTTTCAGCAACCTTTAATTTGCCTGCCGCCTTCTGACATGCTTTGAGGAGTCCGCCGAAGAGCTTCGTCTCAGACTCGGGCACATCATTCATTGTTGCCACATGCTTCTTTGGGATTACAATAATATGGACTGGAGCTTCCGGCTGAATGTCCCTGAACCCCACGAATTCATCATCTTCATAGATTTTGTCCGATTTGAGTTCTCCGGTCGCAATCTTGCAGAAGATGCACTCAGACATGGCAACATCCCTCCTCTCTGTCACATTGGACAACCCTGTAAGATTCCCGTGTGTTCATCTACAGTGTGTAATCGGACGGATATGATCCTGTTCATGCAAGTATCTGAGACTCCCGACACTTTGACTTTCATGTAGTTGGAAGTAAGCCCAAAACAGGCCTGCCCGCTATCCGCAGGGGTCTCTGTGAGCACTGAGACACTCTTACCAAAGAAGCGGGCTTTGAAACTCCTCGCCGTTCTTTCCCCTATCCCAATGAGTTCTTTTGCGCGTTCGCTGATGATTCGTGGAGAAACAGCCTCATCCATGTCCGCCGCTTCCGTGCCCGGACGCGGTGAATATCGGAACACGTGGATTTTTGTAAAGCCCATGTCTGAAACGAATTGGCACGTGCGCTTGAATTGGGAATCGGTTTCTCCGGGAAATCCCACCATCACATCGGCTGTGATTCCGATGTCGGGAATCTCTGCTCGTATTTGTTCGACCCGCTGGGCGAAGAAGCCGGACGAATATTTCCGGCCCATGCGACGGAGGACTTCGTCGTCTCCGCTCTGGAGAGGCAGGTGGAGATGATGGCAAAGTTTGCTGGAGCGAGCCATGAGTTCCACTATGTGGTCGGTGACTTCATTAACCTCGATTGAGCTCAGCCTCACCCGTTCGATCCTGCATTCTTGTTCAATCCGGTTGAGAAGGCCTTGTATTCCGGCCGAGCCGGAATCGCGTCCGAAGAATCCCAGATGAATGCCGGTCAGTACGACTTCCTTGTAGCCTGCTGCCGAAAAACTATTTATGGACGCGGTGACTTTGTCCGAGTGCTCGCTCCACAACGTTGGACGAGCGAGGGGAACAACACAGTATGTGCAGAAGCTGTCGCATCCATCCTGTATCTTGAGGAAGGCCCTCGTGTGGTTTGCGAAGTATGACTGAGGGCGCGAACTCTGCATCGCCTCATCAGGCAGTCGAAGCGACGGAGTAAGCGGGCCGGTTTCTGATTGGCCGGGCAAGCGCGCCATGAGCACGTGGAAAAACGATGACAGGTCGTGGCCGTCAAGAATAATGTCAGCCTCCGGGATTTGTGTGCCGAGCGAGAGTGCTCTGTTCGCATAGCATCCGGTAACCGCGATGAGCGCACCAGGTTTTTCGCGTTTCACGCGGCGGAGCGCCTTGCGGAATTTTGCGTCTGCGGCGCTCGTGACGGTGCATGTGTTTATGACGACCAAATCGGCATCATGAACGATGTTCCCTTGTTGCGAATGCGCCTCATCAAGCCCCCATGCGGTAAGTGTCTCGCGGATGGCTTGCGAGTCGCACTGGTTTACCTTACATCCAAAGGTGAGAATACTGAATGAGGGCACTCAGATTTCTCCAAGTTCGTAAAGAACGATGGCAGCCGCCACGAGGGCAGCGGTCTCGGTTCTCAGGATATTCCGGCCAAGCGAAAACGAGACCGCCCCCGCACCTTTTAGAAGCCGTGTCTCATAGGGCGAAAACCCGCCCTCGGGTCCCACGAATACCGTAATTGGACGATCTCTCTTTATGCAATCGAGAACGGTACAGAGTCTTTTGCCGGACGCCTTTTCGTCGGCAACAAGCAACAAGCCATCTGGATTCAGGGTTTCGACAGCCTCGCGCAGATTCGGAGAAATAAGGATATCAGGAATCTCGCAACGAATACACTGCTTCGCCGCAGCCTCGGCGATTTTTCGGAGACGCGGCAGCCGCCGTGCGACTCTTTCGAGGGCATCCGTGTAGCAGGCATGCTCAGTGGGAACGAAGACGAGTGATTGGACGCCAATCTCGGTGAGCTTTTGAGCAATCACGTCTGCCTTTGGCATTCGAGGGATCCCCTGAACCACGCTCACGCGAAGCGGAACTGAATCACTCCGGCACGATTCGACGATGTGCGCATGAACCGCCTGGAGCATCACTTTCTCCACCACAGCGACATGCTGATTACGGTTCTCATCAATGAGCCGAACCTTGTTCCCCTTTTTGAGCCGGAGTACCAGGCGCATATGACGAGCGTCGGCGCCTTCAATCGTCACTCGCTGATCCGCGTCAATCTGTGATTGTTTGATGAAGAATTGATGGGTTGTCATGCGGGAACACTCGTGCGAGCAGGCGGTCTCTATGCTCCGAAGACTTGTTTGAATTTGTCCAGAAACTTCTTCGTGAGAGGATGCACATCATCGCCGCTGATTCTGGCGAACTCTTCGAGCAGCTCTCGCTGTCGCTCGTTCAGTTTCGTCGGCGTTTCAACGAGGACTCTTACGAAAAGGTCGCCCCTGCCATGGCCGCGCAAAGCGGGCATCCCCTTAGTGCGGATTCGAAATATCTTGTGAGTTTGTGTGCCCGGCGGGATTTTTAGAGTGATTTTCCCGTCGAGGGTCGGAATTTCGAGCTGAGTGCCCAGCGCCGCCTGAGGGAACGATATCGGGACCTCGCACATGAGGTTATCCCCGTCGCGCGCGAAGAACTCGTGCTGTTGCACGTTGATGAGAATATACAGGTCTCCGCGAGCGCCCCCTCTTGAGCCCGCCTCGCCTTCACCCCGGTAACGAATGCGCGAGCCCGCGTCCACGCCCGGAGGAATGGTGACGCGAAGCTTCCTTTGCGTGCGCACGCGACCTTCGCCCTTGCAGTTCTTGCATGGATTCTCGATGATAGAGCCAGAGCCGCCGCAGCGATGGCAAGCGCGCGTTATGCTGAAAAAGCCTTGTGTCTGCCTGAGCCTCCCTGCTCCCCTGCATACAGGACAAGTGGACCGGCTGGCGCCGCGTGCGAGTCCCGAGCCGTCGCACTCGCCGCAGGCCTCCATTCTCGGAATTGATATCTCGCGGTCAATGCCCTCATAAGCCTCTTCGAGGGTTATGTCGAAATTATAGACGATGTCATCGCCGCGCTGGGCGTGCGCTCTACGGCGACCAGTCACGCCGCCGAAGAAATCTTCGAAAATATCGCCGAAGACATCCCCGAAGGCGCCAAATCCGAAATCACTGAAACCGGCGCCCAGTCCTGCATGACCGAACTGGTCGTAGTTGGCTCGTTTCTCGGGGTCGGTCAGGACGGCATATGCCTCGGATACTTCCTTGAACCTTTCCTCGGACTCCTTGTCCCCCTGCCTCCGGTCCGGATGGTATTGCATTGCCAGTTTGCGGTAGGCTTTCCTTATCTCATTCTCGGAAGCATCACGAGATACACCGAGCACTTCATAGTAGTCACGTTTTTGCATAGTTCAATTGAAATTCATACAGCATAAAGTGAACCGCCATCGTCGGGTCGGTACGAGTCCCGTCATTTGTTGTCTTCGCCGGATACGTCGAACTCTGCATCAGTTACATCTTCTGCCGCGCCTTCGCCTCCTCCTTCTGGCTGCGACTGAGCTTGCGATTCAGCCTGCGCCTGTCCGGCCTGCTGGTAGAGCCGCTGAGCAAACTCGTGCGAGAGCGAGGTTAGCTTCTCCATTGCACGCTCAATGGCGGCAACATCATCGCCGTCCATGACCTGGCGCACTTTTTCGATTGCCTCGTTGGCGCGGCTCCTTTCGCTCTCGGAGACTTTGTCTCCAAGTTCCTTGAGAGTTTTCTCGACAGTGTAGGCCAGCGAATCCGCATGGTTTCTGGCCTCAGCGAGCTTGCGTTTGCGCTTGTCATCTTCCGCGTGGGCTTCGGCATCTTTGACCAATCGCTCGATCTCTTGTTCAGACAGTCCGCTCGAGGTTTCGATGCGAATCTTTTGTTCCTTTCCGGTGCCGAGGTCCTTCGCCGAGACGTGCACGATGCCGTTTGCATCGATGTCGAATGTCACTTCAATCTGAGGAATTCCTCTCGGAGCCGGCGGAATCCCGAGGAGGTCGAACCGACCGAGCGTTCGGTTATTCTCGGCCATCTCGCGTTCACCCTGAAGCACGTGAATGCTCACAGCGGTTTGTCCGTCGGCTGCCGTTGAGAATATCTGGCTCTTTCGTGTGGGTATCGTTGTATTTTTGGAAATGAGTCTCGTGCAGATGCCGCCGAGCGTCTCGATGCCGAGAGACAGCGGCGTCACGTCGAGCAGAAGAACGTCCTTTACTTCACCCGACAGGACGGCTCCCTGAATCGCTGCGCCGACAGCCACCACCTCATCCGGGTTGACTCCCTTATGCGGCTCTTTGCCGAACAGTCTCTTGACAAGAGTCTGAACCGCGGGCATGCGGGTCTGTCCGCCGACGAGGATGACCTCGTCGATGTCTTCTGGAGCGAGTTTGGCGTCCTTGAGCGCCGTAAGACACGGGCCTTTCGTCCGCTCGACGAGGTCATCGACAAGTTGCTCCAGCTTCGCGCGCGTGAGGGTGACGTTGAGGTGCTTCGGGCCCGAGGCGTCCGCAGTGATGAACGGAAGATTAATGTCTGTTGTCTGCGAGGTTGACAGCTCGCACTTCGCTTTTTCGGCGGCCTCCTTCAATCGCTGGAGCGCCATGCGGTCATTCCGCAGGTCGATGCCCTGCTCCTTCTTGAATTCATCCGCGAGCCAGTCGATGATGCGCTGGTCAAAATCGTCGCCGCCGAGATGCGTGTCTCCGTTCGTCGATTTCACCTCGAACACGCCTTCTCCGAGCTCGAGGATTGAGATATCGAATGTTCCTCCGCCGAGGTCATAGACGGCGATTTTCTCGTCCTTTTTCTTATCGAGACCATACGCAAGTGATGCTGCGGTCGGCTCATTGATAATTCTGAGAACCTCGACGCCTGCAATTTTGCCTGCATCCTTCGTTGCCTGTCGCTGTGAATCATTAAAATAGGCCGGCACCGTTATGACGGCCTGCGTGACCTTTTCGCCGAGGTAATCTTCGGCGGTCTCTTTCATTTTCTGGAGAATCACGGCCGATATTTCGGGTGGTGAGAATGTCTTCCCGCCCGCTTCGACTACCACGTTGTCTCCCTCGCCGGATTTTATCTTATAGGGTACGAGTTTCTCTTCAGAGAGCACCTCGTTGTGGCGGCGCCCCATGAACCGCTTGATAGAGAACACTGTGTTTTCGGGATTTGTTATCGCTTGTCGTTTGGCGACCATGCCGACCAGTCGCTCTCCGGTCTTCGTGAAGGCTACGACCGAAGGCGTCGTCCGGCCGCCCTCCGCGTTCGGGATGACAGTCGGCTCACCGCCCTCCATGACTGCGACGCATGAATTTGTCGTGCCCAGATCGATACCTATTACCTTAGCCATTCGTTAGAACGCCTCCGCGTTGTCCTTGTTTCCTGTTGCCAACACGCCCTTTTCCGTTCCTATTGATCGCGCTGCGCCCGCACATGCGCGCTATTGCATGCACGAGTAATAGCAAGCCGTTTTGAACCTCCGTCCGAAACCCTGCAGAAAGCCGGAAACGTTTCGTGGTGGCGCACGGCCGTGCGCCCTTACGAATGAGGACATGACTTCACGACAGTCTCACGAGCCCTCTTCCGGTTTTCCCTCGCCATTTCCGTCTGGAGTGGACGTGGCGACGGTCACCTGCGCCGGCCGGAGAACCTTATCATGCAGGTAGTATCCTTTCCTGACTTCGTCCACCACGGTTCCCTCTGAGACGTCCGCGGCGTGCACGCGGAGCAGCGCATCGTGTTTGTTCGGGTCGAATGGATGCCCGACCGTCTCGATGGGCCTCACTCCGAGTTTCTCAAGCGCGGAAAGGAATTGATTCAGGATGAGCTCGATTCCTTCTCTAAGCTGGTCATTCGAATCGGTGTGCTTGCGGGCAGAATCGACCGCTCGCTCAAGGTTGTCCACAACGGGCAGAATCTCACGCAGCGAGCTTTCAGCGCCATATCTGATGAGGTTTGCCTGCTCCTTCAGGGTTCGCTTTCTGTAGTTGTCGAAATCAGCCTGTGTGCGGAGCAGGCGGTCGTAATACTCTTCTTTTTCCTGCTTCACCTTCTCGACTTCTTCCTGAGAAGTCAGAGGAGTTTCGGCCTGTTCAGCTGCAAACATTTCCGGCCGGCGGGGTTCTTCCTCTTCCCTCTCTTCCCTCTTTTCCTGTGCTCCCCGAGAGGGCTGACCTGCTTCACCGGACTTATTGGAAAGAAGGGGGTCCACTCCCTGCTCGTTCGCTCCGGCTTTTTCCTTATCGTTCTTCAATTTCCCGTTCTTTCTACCCATCTATTCGCCTCCGCTCATCTCGGTAAGGACATGACTGAGTTTGTCGGCTATTAGCGCCACGAGAGATATTACGCGCGAATAGTGCATTCTCGTGGGGCCAATCACCCCGACCGCGCCCGTCGTGCGGCCACCGATCCGATACGGCGATGCGACTATGCTGCAGCTTCTCACGTCATCAAGGGGATTCTCGGAACCAATGCGAATGCATACCTCGGCCGGATCGCTCTCAGCGACACACCACTCGATTAGGGTATTGAGGCGAACTTTCTCGTCGAGCACTCTGAGCACGGGACGCACAAGGTCAACATTCCTGAACTCAGGCTGGTCAAAAATGTTCTCCATTCCGTCGAGATAGACGTCACGCGGTTTCTCCTCGCTCAGGACCTCCTCCAATATCTCGAGCGCCAGGCTGGCAAGTCTTTCGTCGAGCACATCCTCAGAATCGAGGAATGAGCCGAGAAGCGAACGAGCATCAGCCAACGAAAGAGTATCCAGCTTGTCATTGAGGAATCTCGCAAGTTGCTCGATTTCGAGGCCCGTCATTTCCATCGGGAGTACTGCCACGTTTTTCTTGACATCTCCGACGTTTGTGACGAGGATGACGAGCACTTTCTCCGATGACAAGGGGACAAGCTCGACACGCTTAATTCTTTCCGTATCCATCTTTGGTGTTTGCACGATGGCCGTATATCGGGTAAGGATGGCCAGTAGCCGTGATGAAACTCCCATAAAATCTTCGATCTGCTTTATTTTGGCCTGATAGAACTGCTCAATCCGGTGCTGCTCTTCCGGGTCCGGTTCATACGCGTCCATGAGGGAGTCCACGTAACACCGGTAGCCGGTGTCGGTTGGCACTCGGCCAGCGGAAGTATGGGGCTGGCGCACGTAACCCATCTCTTCGAGGTCTGACATGACATTGCGGACGGAGGCCGGGCTCAGAATATATCCGATCTTCTTGGCGACTGTCCGTGAGCCGACGGCCTCGGCGGTTGTAATATACGTATTGATAATGGCTTGCAGAATATCTTTTTGGCGTTCATTCATTGGTGCAGCTACCTTCATTGTGAAGCACCCCTTGCTTGGCACTCTGGGCTTCAGAGTGCTAATCCTCGCAAAAGTCTACCAAAATCCCGAACCCTTTGTCAAGCGTTCCACGGTATTTCCACGGTATTTCCCGTCGCGGTTCCGCACTGCAGGATGGAGGTAAAACGGTGTGAAAACTCTGCTATCGAAAGCATCTTTGCCCCCGTCGAGGCACAAAGAGCGCAAGGGCGAGTAAATGAATGATAGAGAAAAGGAGGAGAGTCCAAGGAGTGCAAAGTAAACACCTGCACGGCAACCGTCCAAACTTGCTCAGACCCGTTCGTATAGGGCTCTCTTCTCGGGGTCCATTGATGCAAGGCGTTCGCGCGCGACTTCGGGCACGACAGCATCGAGTGACCCATCTGCATTTTGCACGATGACGCCGCTCTCCCGCAGTATCTTGTGGCGGCGCTTGCGCTCTTCTTTGTCGGGGTGACAGATGAGCTGACAGTTGCCACAGGTCAGGTAGAGCCTTGAGTCCATGAGCACATGATGATGGCCTCCTTGTGTCGGTGGCCGCTGATTGTATGCGTCGATGCCATGGAGCAGTGCTGGCATGAACTCACGTTCATCCGTCGGAATGGTGAATCGGCCCGGCGACCATGTTGACCATTTGCCGGATGAGTGAAGGCCCGTGAAGCCGCCGCAGACGAATTCGCATCGCAGATAGCTGCGGCGCTTGGAGTATTTGAACTCGATTCCGCCGAGCGTGACCGATGCCTCCTCTTCCGGGTCCATGAAGCTTGAGGCACACGATGCCATGCAGAGGCGGCAGTTGTCACAGTAGTTGTCCTCTTTGGGCAGAGGGTCAGTCGGCTCGAGGTCGGCAGTGGTGACAACAGCTCCGAGGATAATCGCTGCGCCCTCGTTCTTCCTGAGCACGTTGCCCGAGAGCCCGAAGCTTGCGACACCAGAGCGGACCGCGAGGTAGCGCAACGAGACGTCGGGAATCATGTCGATTGCGCCGCGCGGAGTGTCTTGGCGGTACACTTCATTGGCGGCCACGGCGTATGAAGGGAAACCCTTCTGCTCGAGGAATCTGGTGAGCCCGAGCGCGATGCCGGAGGCGAGAAAATTCGTGCGGAAGTTGTCGCGCTCGTGGGAGAGGCGGTCTTTCTTTGCAAGATACGGCGGTATCAAACTCTGGTCAAGCGGAAGCGCAAAGCAGACGGCCGACTTCGCATTCGGCAACACATAAGTGAGGTCCGCCGTGGGTGGTCCGCCTGCGAGTGTTTCCACCGTGGCGATTCCCGCCGCACATGCATTCTCGCACATCACATAATCAAGCACAATTTCGGTCAAACTTTGCATGAAGCGTTCTCCTCACTTTCAAGAAGGATATGTGAAATGCTTGGAATTGGCACTCATTCTATCGAATGGCGCGTGAATAATGCAAGAATATCCTTGGGTCGGGGTCTGCCATCGAAAGAATGAGACTTGCGTACGCCTTACAAAAGGTGGTGGAATACGCCACCATACTGTAGATCTGACAGGAAACATCTCTTCGAAATGAACCGACGATGGAAGGCGTGAGGAAATCCTGATCCTTCGGGGAGAGAACAATGAGAAAGGTTCCAAGAACAACTGTGACATCCTCTGAGAATCTGCTCGTTATATCAGTGAAGAATATTTTGATTGGCCTATCTTCTCATCTTCATATCTTCAGATTCTTTTCATTGAATTTGCTACCTAGAATTGAAAGTAAATAAAGGACCCTCCTCTTTGTGAAAAGACCGTGATAGTGATAATGAGAATTGCGAATATCAGAGCCTTAACAGGCCGAAGAGTGGGTAAGTGCAGATTATCCCTAAGAAGATAAATAATGAACTGTCCAATGAAAAGAGACAGCAACAGCACAATAGAAACCGGGGAAAGATTCGAGTCAAGATACCCCGGCCTTAGCTGCAACATGTTTCCAAGATAAGCCCTGACATATGGAATAGAGGGAGCGCGAAAGAAAAGCCAACCGATACAGACGAACTGATATGTCAATAGTATCGAAAAGATGGAAATGGCGCTTGTAGCCTCCTCGTGAGAATGCATAGTACATCTTTTCGCCGTCATTTCCTGATAATATCGTGTCAGCATGAGCCCGATACCATGATACACTCCCCACAGAACAAATGTCCATGATGCGCCGTGCCACAAACCGCCAAGTACCATGGTGACGAACAGGCTCGCATACAGCCTTTTTTGCCCTTTCCGGGCACCCCCTAGCGGTATATAAAGATAATCCCGAAGCCACGTGGATAGAGTAATATGCCAACGCCGCCAGAACTCTCTTAGATTCTTTGCTACATAGGGAAAATTGAAATTCATTGGCAGATGAATTCCCAATACTTTTGCAGACCCGCGTGCAATATCGGTGTAGCCGCCGAAGTCGAAGTATATCTGAAAACTGAATGCATAGAGCAGTAGCATACAATCCAATCCAGCCCGGGGAAGCGAAGACACATCTTGGAAAAAAGGGTCCACTATCGTGGCTAGATAATCAGCGATTACAACTTTCTTGAAAAGGCCTATCAAGATGAGCATAATGCCTTCATCGAATTCGGCGGGTGTGGCATCCAGTTCTCCATGCTTCAACTGCGGGATGAGAAGTTCCCCTCTCACTATGGGACCGGCTATCAGCTGTGGGAAAAATAAAATATACAGCAAAAACGTGGGAAGGCTGCAAAGGGTAATCCTGTTCCGATGGACGTCGATGGCATAACTGAGCGCCTGAAATGTATAAAAGGAAATTCCTAGAGGAAGAATGATATTCAGTTGCGTCTCTGCAAGATGGAGGCCTGAAACACTATTAACTACAAAAGTTGCATTCTCTATTATAAAGTTTGTGTATTTGAAATAGCACAAAGGTGCGATCGAGAACAGGAGACACAGTATGAACCATATGTGTCGTCGCCTCTCTTGCCTTACCATCTGCGAGAGACACGCATAGCAGATTGAAAGAGTTCCCAAGATAAGCAGGATGTATTCCACCTTCCAACTCATGTAGAAGAGAAGACTTGCAGCAAAGAGCAGATAGGGTCGCAGCCGTCGGTTCATCAGATAATACAAAGCCACGACTATCGCAAAGAAAACTCCGTATTCTAATGAGTTGAACCTCATATTCCCGCGTGCCCCTGTGCTTTGGTTCCGTTTTGCGAAGTCTCTTCCCCTTGGGTCAAGCTGCTATTTCGTAATAGGTCCGCCAGCTTTTGGGCGACGATGAAGGAGAAAACATCGTTTTCTGGTAGGTTCAGATGTATGAAGTCCAGAAAAGCTTCAGCCGGCATGGCATCACATAAATCAAAAAGGGAAACACCATGCTTTCTGCAATATGGTTCTATCTTGCTTGCGTCAATATCTTCTGCGTTATTGATATCAAATTCCTTTAGGATAGGATTAACGGGCATGGAGACCATGACCAGGAGAATGTGGCGCTCATGGCAGATGTTGACTACCTTTTCGAAATACTTGAGGTTCGTATCAATTAGCTGCAAGTCGTCGGCGCCAAGGTTCCTCATAACACCGTTAATTTCTACCGCCCGCCTTATACTGCGCATATACGCAAGATAGTCGGAACTGTTTCTTGTCATATTCCATTTTTCCCATAGCTGACGTGATAGAGACTCCCGTTCCGCTTTGGAATCCACCTCTTCTTCTGCGCTTAAGGAATCAAGAAAAGCGTCTGCTCGATAGACGGTAATTTGTCTGATCAGGGTCTTGCACCTATAGAGCTTCCAGTAACGCCTCAATAAGCCGTCGCTGAAGGCGTTTACTTTCTCCGGAATAGAACCGCTTACCGTTGACCGGTCTACTTCAAAAATGCTGGGCCGCTTTGGATTTTGGAGAAAGGAGCCGTAATAGAAACCGTAAATGCATATATTGATTTCGCCCTGCGCTAACTGGCCCACTATATGGGGAATATCTCGGCTTCTGACATCTGCGGCCGGAAGAAAATGGAAGATAAATCTTGTCGCAGGGAACTCCTTCTCCAATTCGGTTTTGATTCGCATTGCGTTGAGGCCTATACCTGCGGTGGAGTCCCCAACAATGGCGACCTTCACGCCGTCCGGGCTAATCTTCTTTGACCGTCTTATTGAAAGCAGTTGCTGTTGTAGTTTTATAAAGCCGGGAATATTTGAGTTTTGTGGCATCGGCTGAAGCTGCATTACTTCCCAAGCAAGCCCCCGAGTAAATAGCTCCCAGTCAAACAAGAACAACAGCACAAACGCACATCCCAAACTCATAAACTTAAACTTGGCAAGACGACTTGAGGCTGCCTTCCAGAGTATGGAATCAAATATTCTCTGCAAGAATCGTGGAGGAGTTGAACAAAAATGGACTTTATATAAATGGATTATTCGCAATGGAGGAACCACAGCTACCATCCAAAACAGCCCCTCAGCGAATGTATGCCGGGGAAAATAGAAAAACAAATATCCATAATTAAATATGCTTTCCCGACAAATGAGGGAAATTAGCATGTATAAAATCCAAAGACCAATAGATAATAGCCAAGCCGTAGACAACGTTTTTTCAGATTCGCGTTTGAGCAGGATGCCGAATAATATCGACCAGTAACTCAATAGCAAAATAGACAGATTCAGGCGCCTTGAAGAAGAGAGTCCAAAGCCAGGCGGAATACTCAGATTAAGGCTGTAGAAAGAAAAAAAGCATATCTCCCTAAGAAACAAGAAGCAACCGCTGATTATTAGGAAGAACGCAAGCATCTTCAGCGGATTTGGATAAATACTTTGCGGCTTCAATGACGTACCGGACATATTTGCTATTATCCTTATTGAAGAGCAGCCTGTCTCGTATAGGCGGCAAGCATAGCCGGAGCGAGCGGGGCTAGTTCCAACAGAAGGGATTGCCCTGATGCGTTTTCAGCTTCCTCCCAGAATCCATGTTCTTCCGGGTAATATGCCATCCCCTTGTTTCCTCCCTGACGATGTCCGGCCAAACGCCCGAGCACCCTCCTCCGTGAGGATGCGCTCATAACTTTGACCCAGTCTGGTCACTCAGGCCATCGTCCAGCCGTGCGTCAAACCTTCTGGAATGGCTCAAATCGCCTTGCAAATATGCCCATACCAAGAGGTTGCGATATGATTAAAAGCACTTATATCACCTTCATACATTAACCGTCAAGTTTTATTATATTAGACTATGTCACCGTCAAAGGACTAGTCTCATTTAAGATGACTCCCGGACCCTGCCGTCCTCAGCGAGAGTTTGGTTTCCTTTTCCCTTGACCTGGTTGAATGATAGTAGTATCTTAGGATTCAGTAAGATTGGCCTTATTTCATATTTCACTGCCTCATTTTCACCAAGAAAAAAGGAGGAAGAAGGTGAAAGAGAAATTTGTCTCTGAGGGAAAGCTAGCCGCCGTCTGCAAGTATGGAGAGAACGCGTGGCAGGCTGAGGCAGGCTTGTACGCAGTTGACCAAGGCGACACTCTATCACTCGCCAATTTCAAGGTTATCGAAGGGTCTGAACCAAGCTATAACAATTACTGTGACCTCGACAGGTTGCTTCAAACCGTAACCCATATCGCAGCAGCATGGACGGAGGGAAAACCGGCAATAGCTGTTGGCGTCAAACACGGCAATCCTTGCGGCGCGGCTGCCGGCAAAGAATCAAGTTATCTGGAAGTAATTAGAGGAATGATGCGGGGTGATAGCCGCGCAATTTTCGGCGGTTCCATCATAATGAATTTTCCCTGCACGGCTGATGT
>QZKI01000009.1 GCA_003598055.1 Candidatus Abyssobacteria bacterium SURF_17
CGAAGCAATCTCTGTGTGTATGTTCAATGCTACCAATGAGATTGCTTCGGTCGCTTCGCTCCCTCGCAATGACCCAACGGTGGCCAGTTTCTTAGGAGGGAGCGAAGAAGGGTCGCAATGACGGTTTTGGTTGCGGCTACGCCGGGGGTGTGAATCCGTCCTGCGGTTGCTCTGGTGGGGGCGCAGCATGCTGTGCCCGCGAACGAACTCAGCGCAAGTCATGACTCGTACATTCACGGAAATAAAGCATCATCTGAACAAGCCGACTGAGCGCTATGAATGCGAATTGCTGGTGCTCCAGCCGCGTCATGCAGTTCTCCGCTACGTCAGCGACCGCGCATTTGCAAGCAAGCGGTTGGGAATCACGTTTCCCCCGGGATGCATCACCATCGCGCTCTATTGGGAGACACGCCCATATGTTTTCTGGGCCATATACTCGCCCAGCAAAGAGTTGCTGGGTTATCTCGTGCATATCTGCAGGAATGTCGTAATTTCCGAGAGCACGGTTTCCTATCTTGACATGCTCTTGGACGTATGGTTCTTCCCCGACGGTTCGAACATCGTTCTTGACGCAGACGAGGTCGAAGAATGCCTGCGCGCCGGGCTGCTCGCTGAGGAAGATAAACGGTACATCGAGGAGTCGAAGCAGGAGGCGCTCCATGACTTCTTGATGAACGCGCAGGAGATAAGAGCGCTCTCCACTCCTGACAAATGAGCTTATTCCGCGAAGGAAATCGTCAGATCTGTTCCTCTCCCTCATCCCTGGCGACGGGCGAAACCGCATGTCCCTTGAAATCGTGAAAGCACCTCTGCTATGATGCCGGAGGTGGGACTCGGCACGCGGTCGGTCCGTTTCCAGAGGAGTGGCTCAGGTATCGCCGGAGAATGGGTGCCTGCGGGCTCGGTCGCGGTGAGTGATGGATGTCTTTGCCATAGGACATGCGACGTTCAAGCTGAGGATTGACGGTCTCGTCATTCTGACTGATCCTTGGTTTACCACATCCGGCTTCCTATATAACCTATTCATGAGACGCATATATCCCCTCGCGACGGAACTTGATTCCATCAAGCAATGCGACGTTATGCTTGTCTCGCACAATCATCCCGACCACCTCAGCCGGCATGCCCTGACGATTGCGCGCAAGCTGGGCTCATTGGTGATTGGCCCCGGAGACGTTGTCAGGCGAGCCGAGAGACACGGGGTCCCAAACGCGCGCGAACTGCGGCCGAGAGAGAGCATCGAGGCTTTTGGAATTCGGATAACCGCAGTCCCGGCGGTGCATCCCTTGGCGAACAATCCCATCGGCTTTTTCCTCGAAGGCAATACGAACATATACTACAGCGGCGACACGCGGTTCGATTGGAAAATCGTGGAGGCGTTGCGGGGGAAACGCGTGGACGTCGCGTTCCTTCAGGTGTCATGCGCGTTTCGGCCGCTGTGGCACGGAGCCGACGGCATGGACATCAATTATGCCGAGGAACTGGCCAAAGCGATCCGCCCGAGATGCGTGATCCCGATGCACTTTGACTGCGTCGGCAAGTATCTCGACATAACGACGAAGAAGCGGGTGAGCGAGCACAGCCTCGACGTCGAAGATGTCTTGAGCGTTTTTCGGCGCAGACTTTCCCGCAGCGGCATCGAATGCCTGCTTCTTTTTGCGGGAAACGAGGCAACGATTTGACTTTGAGACCTCAGCCCGCGCGTCGTAGTTCGTATGGTCTGAACCGATAAACGGAAACGGTCTCACCGAATGATACAGAACCAGTCGTCGTCAAATTGAGAAAGACCTGCGTCATGAGCCGGGTTAGAGTCGCGCTCACGGTGGAATCGGTCAAGCCGGAGCACGCCTGCGGCTCGTTGTGTGTGGTCATCGACGTCCTCAGAGCAAGCACGACCATTGTGACCGCGATTGCCAACGGCTGCCCGTCCGTGATTCCGACCGAGACGCCGGAGCAGGCGCGGGAAATTGCTCGCGGTCGCAACTGCCTTCTGGGTGGCGAGCGGGGCGGGCTAAGAATCGAGGGCTTCGACCTCGGCAACTCTCCGCTCGAGTATGTGCCGGAGGCGGTGCGGAACCGTCCAATCGCGTTTACGACTACCAACGGGACGCGCGCGATCCGCGCATGCGCAGCCGCACACGAGCTTGTCATCGCTTCGTTTCTGAATGGCCCGGCGGTCATCCGGTTGCTCGAAGCCGAAGAGCGGGACATCCTTATCGTGTGTGCCGGCACCCTCGGTTCACCTTCTATTGAGGATTCAGTGTGCGCCGGCATGCTGCTGGAGTCATTGCATGCAGGCGAGGACCTGGCAACAAAGGAAGCAATCTCTCAATGGAAGGAGCACAGAGAGAACCTGGCAGGCATGATGAAATTCTCGAGTGAACACGGGCGTAGCCTGGTAATGCTTGGCTTCGAGCGTGACATAGACTTTGCGGCACAACAGGGCCTTTACGACATCATCGCCGTCAGGGAAGACGATTCGATAGTGAGGAAGAAAGCATGAACGATAACGTCGAATTCAGGCGGAACTATCGGCCGCCTGCGGCACGCCCGATGAGCCTGCTCGCGCTTCTGCTTGTCGGCGTCGTCGCAGTCGCAGGATTCGTCCTCCTTCGAGCTTCGCGACTTGGCTCGCCGGAGCCGAGAGCAGAGGAGAAACCACTCGCAGTGCAGCTCGCCGGTGAATCCATCTCGCAATCACGGCAGAATGCCATCGTGAACGCTGCAAGTAAGGCAGGGCCTGCGGTGGTGAGCATTGGAGTCACCGCAACGCGTATCGTTCGCGGGGTCGACCCGCTGTATGACGAGTTTTTCGATTACTTCTTCCGCGACTTCGTGCCGCCCGCACGGTATTACAAGTATCGAGAGACAATTCCCAAGATTGGCTCCGGCGTCATTGTTTCGCCGGACGGGTATGTGGTGACGAATGAGCACGTGGTACAAGATGCGGAGGAAATAACGGTAGCGACGTCCGATGGCCGCACACAGCCCGGAAAGCTTGTGGGTGTGCACGAGGCTTCAGACGTTGCCATCATCAAGGTTGAAGCCGAGAACCTTCCGTATGCGCGGCTTGGCGACTCCGACAATCTGGCGGTCGGCGAATGGGCGATTGCCATCGGCAACCCGTTTGGAAGCCTCATCGAGGACGCGCAACCCTCAGTCACCGTGGGCGTGGTCAGCGCGCGGAAACGGTCATTCAAGCCGGGGAGCAGCGGGAGAGTGTACAATGACATGATTCAGACCGACGCCGCCATAAACCCCGGCAACAGCGGAGGACCGCTCATCAACGCGGACGGCGAAGTAATCGGCATCAACACGTTCATTTTCACTCGCAGCGGCGGCTCAATGGGCGTCGGCTTCGCGATTCCCATCAACCGCGTGAAGACAATCCTTGACGAAGTGAAGAAGTATGGACGGGTGCGCGATGTCTGGCTGGGGTTCACCGTCATCACCGTCGACCCTGAGAGCGCACGTGCGCTCGGGCTGCCTGCCGGTGGAGCGGTCGTGCGCTCGGTCGAAATCGGCAGTCCGGCAGAAAAAGCCGGCCTGAAGCCGGGTGATGTGCTTGAGCGCATCAATAACCGCATCATCCGCGATTCCGACGACGCCCTCGCCGCCTTCGGCAGCGTGCTCGTGGGTGACACGTTTTCAATCGATGTGCTGCGGGGGTCGAAGGAGCTGCATCTCGAACTCGTTCCGCATGAGGCGCCATAGGCTATGGCGTTGAGTTGCGGCCGGTAGGGGCGCGCGGCCATACGCTTTTTTACCGTAGTATTTTCATGGCAACTAGCTTTGGCTCACGTGTCACTGTTTCCTTCGTCGGTGGGTCTGCTCACATCCTTCCCATCATGCCTGCGTGATTTCTTCCAAAAATCTCTCACGTAATCGGCAAATATCCTCAGGAAGACGATCAGAAACAGCGCGAGGATGCCGCTCCCGATAATGCCGAGATTCCGGTAGCCTTTCAGCAGTGAAACGCCGAGTATGAGGATAGCAAAAAGGATGAGAAGACCGGTGAAAAGGTTCCCGATGAGTTCCGTCGGCAGCTTGTTCTCCAAGCCACGAGGGAGACGGTCAACGGCAAAAAGAACAAGCATGACGATAGCGCCGCCGATGATGATATATGCGGAAATCCCGAGCGTTTCCCGTCGCGCAATCGCGAGCGCGGCGGCTCCGCAAACAACGGCAAGCCACACGATTGAGAGCAGTATGGTCTTCATTGCGGATTTGCGACCGGCCATGCGTTCTTTCCGCCTGACATGGAGGCATTGGTCTGACAATTCATCTCATTATATATCACATGTCCGCAGAACGGATTTCCCGTGATTCCGGAAGGTGTGATGTAGGGGGCGTTCGCGAACGACCCCTGAAATCTGGTGAACGACGCGAGAGCCGCAGGCTTCTTCTTCGTGCCGCATTGAATTATTTTCGGGCCTCCACTATAATACCGATTGATTCAGGCAAACTCGAAGATAGAGCAGGGACCTTCGGCGGTAAAACGGGGTGGCATGATGGCGGACGTTCAATATAATCTCGGCGAAATCCTTGTGCAAGAGGGCATCTTGTCCTCGAACGAACTCGAAGAGGTATTCGAAAAGGCGCGGTCGCGTGAATTGTCGCTCGAAGAAACGCTCTTCAAACTGGGCTATATCTCACGCGACAGGTTGGGTTCCCTCCTGGCAAAAGCCTACCAATGCGAATTCATAGACCTGTACTCCATCCGTATCAGCAACGATGCCGTCGGCGCGGTGCCGGTCGAGACCGCTACACGATTACGAGTCCTGCCATATGCTCTCGATGGAGAAACTCTCTTTGTGGCACTGGCGGCGCCCTCCAGTGAAGCTGCGCTCCGCGAAGTCGTAGCACAGCTTGAGCACGCCTCGGACAAGAAGGTACGAGTTGCCTTCTGTAATCCCGACCCTTTGCGTGAAATGCTTCGGAGATTCTATAAGACCTTGGACGATGTTGTTCCTCCCGCGCAGCAGGAACTGGGTGTGATTATCAATTCGATTAAATCTGAGACGGGAGACCTTAGCCTGAGGGCGCAGTTCGAGGAGTTGTACGACCTTGGCCAGACGGCGCTCATAGGCGCACGCTCCCACCCGTTCAGCCGGTCGGTAGCGGGCGCTATCGAGGAAGCGCGCACACGGCTTGTGAATTCGAGGAAGTATGCCGAATCGGGCTTCGAGGAAGAGGCGCTTCACATGGCGCAGCAGGCTGTATCGCTGCTCAAGGAGGCGTCGGAAAAGGCCGATTCCGTCGAGCGCGATTGGGAAAAGTTGGTCCAGCAAGTGAAGAGCTTGCGGGGACAGATCGGGTCGCTCGAGCAGAACGGCGCGGCACAGTATGCGGCGTCTGAATTCAAGGAGCTCGCCGAGATACGTGATGCATTACTTGAATGCGTCAATGAGCGTAACGCCGACCGTCTTCGCTCGCTGCTCGACCAGGGGATGATTCTTATCGAGAAAGTCGGACTCCTTTCACCCGACCGGGACAGGGGACGCGAACAGGTCATTGCCACGCTCGCTCAGGTGCGGGCCGTGATAGCCCGTGCGCGAAAGATCGGCGCGAAGGACTACGCCCCGGACAAGCTAAAGCAGGCGTACGATTCTCTCGACCGGGCCGAGGCATGCGCGCGCTTCGGACGCTGGGACGAGGTGCGGGAATGTCTGAGCATGGCGGAGGCGGAGGCGCTTGAGGCCGAGGCTATAGCGCTGCGCGTCGTCGAAGAGAGGAAGCAGCTCACGCTCAAGCTGCGTGAGGTAACCAGTTCCGCGACCGCCGTACTCGAAGAGGCGATGGCACACCCGTTTGCACAAGAAGTCATCGGAGACCTCATCAGCGCAAAGGATGCAATCAGCGAGGCCAAAGCCTGTTTGGAGACGGATGAGCATGAGCGCGGCATCGGACTCGCCGAACATGCGGCAAACCGTGTCAGGGAGGAAATAATTCCGCGCGCA
Organism: Candidatus Abyssobacteria bacterium SURF_17; assembly: GCA_003598055.1. GTDB lineage: Bacteria > Abyssobacteria > SURF-5 > SURF-5 > SURF-5 > SURF-17. Next base: position 5,961 of record QZKI01000009.1, read on the forward strand.
GATGAAGCCAGACGCGCCTGGAACGACCTCTTCCGGAGAGCCAATGAGGCGTCGGCGCTCATGCACTCGATTGATATGCCACTCGCGCTCGCCGTGGCGCCGGAGAAAATGGAGCTGCTCTTCCGGACTGAGCGCGCCATCGTCGGCTCGCTCTGCGAACGAGACCGAGAGAAGCTTGCGGAGGCGGTGTCGGCGTGTGAGCGGCTGCTTGAAGAGACCCAATCTTGCATCGGCTCGCTGAAGGCCGGCCTGAGACAGGCGGAAGACGCGCTCAAGGAAACGACGGGGCTGTTCATGTCCGTCGTGTCGTCCGGAATTGATGGAAGCGTTGCCTCAGCGTATGCAGAGGCATGGCGGCTGCTTGAGCAGGCGCGGAGTTCGTTTGCTCACGGGGATGTGAGCAGCGCTCTCAACTCCGCCGAGGCCGCCCGAACGAAGCTGCAGGCAGAAGTAGTCGAACCGCAGCAGTCCGGACGCGCAAAGTGGTCCGAGCTGATTCCACATCCGGTGAGACTCCTGAGAGACGTTGACGCAACATGTTCTCGCGACGCATTCCACTATTGCCCTGATGCTGTTCACGCGCTTCGTGGGCACGTCACTGACTTGCTCGACGCGCTTGGCATGCGCGATTCCCAGCGATTACAGGCATGCATCACGGCAGTCGAGCAAGAGCTGAGGTCAGTCAGAGATGCGGTCGAGGCCGCAAGAGCGGAGCGCTACCGGAGCATCACGGAACAGCTCGCGGAGGTTTCGGAAGCCGTTCAAACGGCTGTCGAGCGGTGCTCGGGCAGTTACGCACCCGACATGCTTGAGGGCGCATACCTTGAACTGAGCCGGATTCAAGAGCATGTCGCAGCGGGACCGCAGGCGCTGACCGCCACGCTCGAGGCCGGCCTCATGCGCGACCTCGCTGTGGCCCGGACGAAAGTGTGGCAGGTGGAATTCCTGCGTGAGCGCTTCGAGCGCGAGCGGCAGGAAGACCTCAATCAGCTACGGCTCAAGATGGAAGCGGCCCGCGAGACGATAGATGCATATGAGCGGCTCGAATTTGTCGGAGAAACTTCTCCGCTCGTCCAGAAGGCACGGGCGCTGCTCGAGCAGGCCGACGGCCTTCTCATTGAAGGCGACCTCGATGGAAGCTTCGAGTTGGTGCGTCAGAGCCAGGCGACCGCCGACGAGATACAGGGCGAGGCCGAACAGGGGCGAAAACAGTGGAAGGAACTTGTCGAATCGCTGATCACGGACAAAGCTCCCCATGTTTCGGTCCTCTCCAATCCCGATGCCGTGAAGCTCGTCCCTGATATGCATCAGGAACTCTCTGACCTGGCGGAGCGCACGCGCTCAATCGTCGAGACGAAGAACATCGAAGCCCTCAAAGAACATTACGATGCATTGGCACGATTGTCGGACTCTATTGGGATTCTCATCAAGGCATCAAAGGAGGGAGAGCAAACCCGGACGGAACGCGTGATCCGGGACGCCATTCAAGAACTGCGATTGGCCACGTTGCTGAAGGCAGATGACTTCTGCCCGGATGTGGTCAATGCTGCACGCGCCTACCTTGACCTCGCCCGGACTTATCTGCACGCGCGTGATTTTGCCCGTGCGGAGTCGGCGGCGTATGATGCGCATGCCAAGGCTTCCGACGCAAGCACGCTGGCGCAAGCAGCCTCGGAGCGCGCCTGCAATCTCGCCACGGAATATATGAAAATCGCCGCCGCTCAGATAGAACAGCAACAATTTGACACGGCAAGAGCCTCGCTTGAGCGTGGCCTCACGCTCGCTCACCTCGCCCAGCCGACTCGACAAAAGGAAGAATCTGCTCTGTCACAAACATGAAACGGTTGCTGTAAAGATGCCAAAAATGCGTACGGGCGACCTGCTGGGTCGCCCGCAGCGTAATCAAGCACTTGTCCTCTTTTGCGCCGTTTCCACAAATCCCCCTTCAGAAGCTGTCGCGCAATTATCAAAATGCATGCCTGTAGGGGCGAACCTCGTGTTCGCCCGCGGGCGCAGCATGCTGCGCCCCTACAATCACGGGCACGGGACAATTTCAAAGAGAGGGGTCATACCTCTTTCCTCTTGAATCTTTCGCCTTTCGGCTGTTACTTCCCCTTCTCGATTCTTCGAGACACTTTCTTCCATGAGTTTGTAATGAGGAAGCTTTCGTCCATATCCTCGACCATCTGCATAAATTTCTTCATCGGCGCAGCGAATGAGAGCAGATTCTCTTTCACAAAAGGCCTCGCCGATACATCAAACATGCCCACGACCGCGCGCGGATTCTGGCTCTTGCGCTCAGCAAGCGGATAACTGATGATGCTGCCGCAGCCGGAGCAAAACGGCGCGATGACCGCCTGCGGGTCGAGCGTTCGGAAATTCGCGAGCGTGAACAATCCCGAGAGCACATCCGGCGGCGCGAAGAAGATGACGACCAGCGGCTCGTCTCCATCTTCGAGCTTGTCCCATCGCTTGAACACGATGCATTTTCCCTCGGCAGGCGGCGTCGGCATATCCTTCACGTATTGCTCGACGAGCTCCGGCGTTTTCTTGTAGCGCTCGCCCTCGAGTTCGCCGGGAATTCCGCACGAGAGGAAATACTTGAACTCGGCCCATTCTTCCGTAGGATATCCGGAATATCGCCTTCCGCCGAAACACCCGAACGTCTCCTGCGTGAATGCAAGCGTCTGCCCCTTGCGCGCGACCGCAAGCTGCCCAATCATGCACGTCTGCTTATCCACCGGCTTGAGGTAGTCGCCATACTTCTCATCATCCGAATAGAAAAACGCAACCGGCAAATCAGCCTTCTTGAAATACTTCTTCCACTTTTCCATGAACTCCTTCTGAAATTCTCGGTCCATGATATCGCTCCTTTCCGCTGACAGTGCCTTGCTTATTATAGTATAAACCGGAAGCGGAGCAAGGCTATGGGTTCTTCTCAGCCTTGCCTTGTTCAATCGGTGGGTTATTGGCGGATTTCTCAGGCGAAATTTCGGAACATGATTCTCGATAGAGGAGCCGGAAATAATCCAGCGGCTGATTGCCCTTTTCTGATATCCTCAACAGATCTTGAGGATAAAGCGCGGGGGTATCTCCAACGTCATGGACTGCGGGACAACGGAGTATGGGCTCATCGAGAGGCTGCCCCGCATATGCTGACAAAGCAGCGCCAGAGAATCTGGCATTCCAAATATATGTCCTTGGCTTGCGGTTGAACACATCCTCAATCGGACAAATTTCTATCCCCTCTTCCATCTTGGCGGGGTCAAGATAGGGCATCACCGCAACGAACATCTCAGAAAATGTCTTAGCCTCGGGAAGCTTATCCCCGTTCGCTTGGGCATAGCCAATCAGCGCATCTCCTAGCATACCCAATTGTCGGCCACAACCGCGATTGACATAGCCGCCCGCCCATCCATGGGCCATGGCATTGGCGACCACGTAGGGGAGAAGCGCGAGAATGTAGCTCATCTTGCTTGCGTGAAGCAAAGCGCGGCGCTCGCGCAGGTCGAGTTTCAGGGTCCAGCAGATGAGCTTCTTCATGCGAATGAACAAAAGAAGTCCGATAGCATTAAAGAACAGGAACACCGTACCACCACCGAGCAGCGACAACCCGTACATAGCCCGATGAGGCGGCCCGAGCCCCGGCAGCGGCGCGGTGGTCATTATCGCAGTGAATACACCGATTGCATAGAACAGCGCGAAGAATACGACTAATCCCAGAACCTCTCTCCATATAAGGTTGTACCATCGTACGCGCCCTCGGAGAACAAACCAGTCCCACACTATTGACGCAATCATGAACAACACCGGCAGCCACAGCCATCCCTTCGGCGGTGTTACCGGTGTTGAAACATAAACGGCAAGCCCGTGGGCATAGGCCACAGAAGGTTTCATCACAAGCCAAATGGATGTCACGAGAAGAAGTCGTCTATACAACATCTCCTCACTCCCTTAGTCGGCAGGCTTAGACGAAGCCTCTTGTCGAAGCCTGAAGAGGTCGGCAAGGTTCAACTTGGGGGCCGGAACATCGCCATGATCGGCCGGGCATTTCATGACCGGCCCGGTACTCGGCGGCTTCGCATTCTCATCCAGGCTCGCGCCCGCAAAAGATGCGTTCCATATATAGGTTCTCGGCTTCCGCCTGCAGAGTTCTTCAACAGGACAAATGTAGAGTTCCGCTCCCCTTGCAAAATCCGGAAGGTACGGTTCGACGGCGGGCATCACATCGGCTGTTATGGTCGCCTGAGGAAGATTGCCGCCATGTGCATTCGCATATCCAACTAAACCTTCGCCAATTAACTCCAGGTTTCTTTCACATGCTTGATGAATGCGCGGTCCAAGCCATCCGTGAGTCAATGCGTTCGTGGCCAGAAATGGAATCAACAATCCAACGTAGAGCATCTCGGCACGGCGAATGAGGCTTGTATGCATTGGTCCCGGCGCAAGACCGACGTTTCGATACAAGCGCTTCTTGAAGACGCGAAAAAGGATGAGCCCTAGTGCGTTCCATGAGAGGAACGGTATCAAGTCGAACAAGGTGGGCGTGTGATAGAAAGCTCTGCCAAACGGGATGGGCGTCGGAAGAAGCTGTCCGCTGAAAAAATGAATCGGTGCGCCAATTATGAAAAGGCACGCGAACAAAAGAACCACGCATTTGACTTGCAGCAGGATGAACCTCCACGTTTGTACGCCCAGACCCTTGAGGGCATGCCAATCGATGACGCCCGACGCGAGCGCGAAGGCTGCTATGAGCCACCACCAACCGCGCGGCGGCGTCACCGGAGTGGAAACAAACGGGATGACGGTGTGCGCCTCGGCAGCGGCGGGCACGAGCATGATCAGTAGGGCAAACAATGCGGGACTCTTCATTATTCGCCTCATGAGCGCTCTCCTTCACTGAACCCTATGCGGCTCCCGCTTCAACACAATACCCGAACCACGCCAGATTTTCGCAAAATCGCCATAAGAAAGCTCCCGTTTGCCGTCGAGTGGGTCGCCAAGCGTGACCTTCTCATCGGATACTTCCAGCACGGAAACATAGTGGTAATCTCGCGTCTCTGCGTTGTGTGACATTTTCTTATCACTCCTCACAAGTCTCTGCTGCTTTCCCACGAAACCAGTTTGCTTCAATATGTTGGCGTGAGGCAAAGAATGAAGAAGAAGAGAAACGCCACACCCAACATCAAATTGAAGATGAAACCCGCAATCGCGTATTCATCTTCTTCCCTGCACACGCTTCCTTGAGATTTCGAACCTGGCAGTAGTGCCGTAAGCCCTAACACCATACCTACGATGGCTATCACTGGCACACTTGCCGTCAATGACCGAACTATCATCCCCCATGGCGAACCCTCAGAGTCTCCCCCTGGTGCATACAGGCCGAACATATATATCCCGATGACTAGGAAGAACACTGCAGCCCCACAAATTGCCATGCGAAAGCTACAGAGCGCCAGCCGGCCAATTCGGACGTTCTTTTCCATACCGACTCCCTCGCCTCTTCTCTGCGCCCTCCGCGCCTCTGCGGTGGAAAAAACTATCTTGAATAGCACTTATTCATTGTCCTCCTCACAATCCGGTATCGGGGCGCGTGGCCGTTCATCCAGCAATCGCGCCATTGTTTCGGTCATCGGGAATTTCTCGCCGTATTCCACGAAGTCAACGCTTCCGTCGAGATACAGAACATAACCCCCGGGACGTTCGTGGTTGAACCGCTTGACATCGGTATACGGCCTTTCCCACATGATGGGAATTTCGGAAGGCGGCGCGTCCGAACCCAGTAGGGTCTTAATTCTTTCCTCGGCAGCCTTCGCATCCTGCTCACGCCATCGGGGCGCCAATCTCCCCCTCAGCTTTCGGAACAACACGGAACTGTCTTCGGGATCGAGTATGTCTTTGCCATTGTCCTGCGGGGCAAGTCTGTCGTATGCTCTGAAAAACTCCTCGGCTTCCGCGTCACTCGTGATAAAACAACCGACGTAGATATAGCTGTCATCCGTTATGCAGTCAGGTTTGCCTTGCAGCCGGGATATTCTCGTCTGATAATCGGTGGATCGCGTGCATACGAGTATTGAGGCATCGGTGAGGTATTCAGGATATATGAGGCTTCCTTCGAAGGTAAAGTTATTCTTCGTGTCGTCCACCGGAGGCAATTCCCCCTCATTCTCAGTGGCATACAGGTCGAGTATCAGACCGAGTTGTTTCAGTTGGATTAAGCAGGAGTTTGTGCGATGACTTTGGGTCACATGAGCTAACGCCATCATTACACCAAGACAGGCCAATATTGTCAGAGCGCTCAGCGTCACACCAACCAGGGCATACCTCTTCCGAAGCGTTTTTTCTTTTGCGTGAAGGACATTCAGGAGGGAATGGACGCTGCAGGCCAATCCAATCGCTGCACCTGCAGCGATCAACGCCAGTGGCGGAATCGCCCATTCATGATCCGTGTATCCGCCAGATGCCAGAGTTGGCAATATCCACAAACCGAGATATATGATGAGGTTTGCCACAAAACCGACCGCGGCCAGTCCTTTACCACGAAGGGCTCCCTCGCTTTTGTTAATCTTACTCCAAGCAAGGACGCTCATCACGAGTCCAGCCAGAGGCAATAGCAGCAGTATGACAAGGCAGGGCCAAACAGGAACAAAATCCGGAATAGACAGCACCTCGCCAGAAAGTAACAGAAATATGCAAGCCAGGGGCATTAGTATGCTTCCCACAGCCAACTGGCTCAATTTTCTCGGCTCGGCCGACCGATCCTGCTCTTCCATTTCTTAAGCACCTCTTCATTCAGACAGCGAAATCACCGAATATCTATCTCAGGCTCATCACAATCCGGTATCGGCGCGCGTGGCCGCTCATCAAGCAGCCGCGCCATCGTCTCACTCATCGGGAATTTGCCGGGATAACGGATAAACTCGACGTGTCCGTCTAAATAGAGGACATAGCCGCCGGCGGGGACATGACTCACGTTCGCAGGGTCAGTGGATGGCTTGTCCCACATGAGGGGAATCTCATGGGCCGTAATGGAAGGATCCTTCATGAATCGCTCGGCCCCTTTCTGAATTCGATGGATTACGTTTCCGCCCCCGTTACCCTTGCCCTCGGGCACGACGATGTCTCTGTCATAATCTTCAAGAGCCAACTTATCGTATGCACGGAAGAATGCTTCAGCTTCCTCATCCGTCGTTATCAGCCATCCAAGACAACAGTAGCTCATGTCCGTGATGCAATCAGGATGAACGGTCCCGATACTGCCATTGGGATGGTATTTGTTGTCGTGAAGTCGGAAGTTTGTCTCTGGCTCGGTCTCTGGGTCGCTGGGGCATGCGAGAATAGAAGTATCCACGAGATATTCCGGATAGACAGCGTTACCATCAAAAATGAAATTGTTCCTGAAATCATCTATGGGTGGATAGCAGCTTCCATTCTCCGTGGCATAAAGCCCAAGCACGAGGCCGAGTTGCTTCAAATTATTGACGCACGCGGGCCTTCTTTGACGATCGTCATCGGGCATAGTTCCGCACCATGCAACCAAGGCCAAAATATCGAGAACAATGCCGAGCTTGGCAAGAAACGTTCCCAGGAGTTTCCCCTCCGACTTCGTCACTCTTTGCAATGCGACAATACTGAGCGCCAGGCCCGCAATCGCAGTAACAGGAAGTCCTATGGAAATGAAACTCCTCGTACAAGACAGGTGTGCCGACAGAACGCTGAGCGCCAGAACGTAGAGTGGAACCAAAGCGAAGCTCATTACAGCCACTACACTGACTCTCGTTTTCATGCTAGGCTTCCTCTCGGCTAGCGCGCCCGCATACGTCTGTGAACCAAGCCGGGTGTATGTAGGAGCGGTTCGCGAAGGGCCTCGCCCTCAGAGAGCGTTCTCCTCCCATTTGTCTAAATGTGCCTCAGATCTGGCCGGGGTCGTCGTCTCGCTCTTCGTCCGCTCGGTTTGACGCCTCTGAATCCTCCTGCCGCATGAGCCTAGTCAATTTCGCCGTGTCGGCAAACATATCCACATGCCCGCACGCCGGGCATGCACGCGCGCTAACTTCCACATTGGAATCGCTCAGAACGAAAAACTTGGCCTTGCCAGGCACAAAATAGATCTTGCCGGTCGAGCGCACCTGCCCGGACAAGAGAAAGCCGTGTCCGCAGACCGGGCAACGACCTGCTCGCTGCTCGGCCTCTTGCTTGCCGGTTACCTTGCGGGCCGCCAGGTCCAGATTTTCGCGCCGGAACCGCGTGGAACCGCCGATTTTGAAGAAGCTGAGGGTACCCTCGCGCATCCACCGGAAGATGGTGGGCTCACTCACTCCGAGGTACTGAGCGGCCTCTTTGGTAGTGAGCCATTCGGCGGCAACATTCATATCATTCATTTCTATCTCCTATTATTTACTATCAAAAACTATTATACCACCGGCAAGGCAGACTGTCAAGAGGAAATTTTATGTCAACTCTTGCGTGAGGCGCACAATTGTGCTAATGGGATGCTAACCTATTGGAAAGACAGAACTTCTAGGGTAACCGACGATTGAAAGTCTTCTGCATGCTCTGTAGGGGCGAACCTTGTGTTCGCCCTATTACGTTCGCCCTTCACGAGGTTCATGGGCGAACACAAGGTTCGCCCCTACAGACAACCCGTTATCTCAATTCTCAGTGGGATTTTCGGATGTTTTCAAACACATAAATCATTAATCTGCGCCGGGTTAATCCCTCTCCAAAACATCCCGCGCCAACGTAAGAATCTGCATTTCTGTAGTACCCGCGCCTATCTCCATGATTTTGGCGTCGCGCGCCATGCGCTCGACCACGTACTCTTCCATGTAGCCGTATCCTCCAAGGATCATGACAGCCTCGTTCGCGACAAACGTCGCCATCTCGCCGCAGTAAAGCTTTCCGGCGCAGATGTCGGCGACCGGCTGGTTGAGGCGGCGTCCGGCAAGAAACTCCTTGAAGACGATGTTTTCGACATTCATGAGCGCCGTGTACATGCGTGCGAGGCGCGCCTGCATCAACTGGTAGTTGGCAATGGGCTGGCCGAATTGCTGCCGCTCTTTTGCGTATTTGACGGCGACTTCGAAACATCGGTCGATGATGCCGAGGCAGATGGCGGGGATGCCGCTGCGCTCGCCCGCCAGGCTTTTCTTCACGTGGTCGCGCTCTTTCACGCCGCCGCCGAGGATGTTCGCAAGCGGCACCCGGCAATCGTCCATGAACACTTCTCCCGTGGGTGACCCGCGCACGCCCATCTTCTTGAACGGCTGGCCGGTCGTGAGGCCCGGACAACCGCGGTCCACAATAAACGCCTGCACGCTGTCCCTGCCGTCGTCGAGCTTGTATTTCGCATACACGAGGAACGCTTCGGCGCATGGCGCATTCGTGATGAATGTCTTGCTGCCGTTCAGCACGTAATGGTCGCCGTCCTTGACCGCGCGGGTTTTCATGCCGCCGAGCGCATCCGAGCCCGCGCCCGGCTCCGTGAGCGCCCACGCGCCGATAAGGTCCCCCTTGAGCGCGGGCATGCCGTAATGTTCAATTTGTTCGGGGGTGCCTCGCCGCATAATGTTGCCCGCGAAGAGGCCGATGCTCACGCCGAACCCGAATGCGAATGACGGGCTCACGCGCGCCATCTCGACGATGAGCGTCGGCCACAGGAAAAGCTGGAGGCGGTCTTCGTCGACTTCGGCGCTCGCGGTCGTTGCGTACATGCTCATGAGGTCGAGCTCGTCAATCATCTTCTTAATGAACGGAAATGCCGTCTCCTCGCCCGCCTCCATCTTCTCGACGTGCGGTTCCACTTCCTTCTCCATGAACTTGCGAAACGTCTGCTTAATCATCCTCTGGTTCTCATTCAATTCGAGCGGCATCTTCCGATTCCTTTCCGATGGGAGGGCTTCGTTGAGAGTTCGAACAAGCGCAAGCGCCTCAGCGTAACTATACTACCGGTTTCTGTTTGCCCAAATCAAGGCCACAAAGAAAGGAACTGGGAACACGAATCCCGCGAAGCGCCGGACGAATAGCGACGAGTGCAACGAATAGCAGCAAGCGTGGGGTTTCGAGTTCCGAGTTTCAAGTTGAAAAAAAAAGAAAACGTAAAAGAACTCCTTTTTTTCTCTCTTTCCTCTCTGCTCTTCTTCCTTTCGTCTTAGCCCTTTGCCCGTTTCTTTGCGCTCTTCGCGTCTCTGCGGTTAGGAAATCCGCTTGGGACAGTGGTGACGTGAAATCAGAAATAATCTTCAGGAGGTTGACGTATGCATACCCAGATGGTAGCCTATTGAAAGCAATTGCGATAACATTACAGAAACTGTCATCGGACTATGAACCTTATAACCGAGTAGAAAGGATTGGCATATGGAACGCGAGGCAATCGAAAAACGTCTTCGTGAAAGTGTAAGCGCGCTCATGAGGCAGGGCTTTAGCTGAACGCAGGCGGTTCTCGGCTCTTGGCAAGAGCTGATGGATTTGAAAGATGAACTCGTCCTCAAGGCGGCCACCGGCTTCGGAGGCGGTGTCGGAGGCAGAGGCGCTCTGTGCGGTATCATCTCCGGAAGCGTGATGGTCATCGGCCTCAAACACGGACGCGGGAGAGAAGACGACATGAGCGTGGCCATCAACGCCTATCTGCGGTGCAGCCAGCTCCTCGATTGGTTTAAACAGGAATTTGGCTCGGAAATGTGCTCGAATTTGACCGGGGGCGTTGATTTCCGCGACCCCGAGCAACTCGCAAAATTCTACGCCACCGGCCACGAGAAATGCATCGAGATGGCCGGTAAGACCGCCGTCAAACTGGCGGAACTGCTGGAGTGAAGCCCTTTGATAAGACTATCCCGCTTTCATCATGCATTTGCGAATGAATTCGCACCTACACTTTGCGGGACAATTTTCAATAGGAGGATAAATCAGATACAAATTTGGAGGAGTGCTGATGCTGGCGAATATTTATAATTTTAATGTATTCGGAAATGAACTCTGGCGCATAATAACCTTTTTCTGCATTCTACTCGCTTCGTTTGTGCTCGGGAAAATCGTCTCTTACCTCATGGCGCGCGGCGCAAGTAGGGGCGAAAAGACAGGCGAAGCGATAACGCTGGCGCAGCTCGTTCTCCGGTCTGCCTCAAAGCCCGTGGTGTTTCTCATCTTCGCCGGCTCGCTCAACATTGCGCTCCTCTTCCTCAAGATGAGCGATGCGGTGTGGGATATGTCTAGCAAGGCAATCGAGCTCCTCGTGTCCATCGGCATTGCATATTTCCTGTATCGGCTCGTCGATGTGGCTGAATACTACCTCAACCAATACGCGCGCAGGACCGACAGCAAGCTCGACGACATGCTGGTCCCGATGCTGCGGAAGACCTTCCGCGTGGTCATCGTCATCCTCGCCGGGCTCTACATCGCCGAAAGCGTCTCGGGCCGGCCCATGAGCACGCTCATCGCGGGCCTCGGGCTGGGCGGGCTCGCATTCGCGCTCGCGGCGCAGGACTCGATAAAGAGTTTCTTCGGCTCGATTATGATTCTCCTCGACCGACCGTTCGCGGTGGGCGAGAGAGTGGTCACAGACGGATTCGATGGGGTCGTCGAAGAAATCGGCTTCCGGTCCACGAGAATTCGCACGCTCACCGGACATCTCGTCACGGTTCCAAACGAGAAGCTTGCCGTGAGCAATATAGAGAACATCGGCAAGCGGCCGCATATCAGGCGGCTGTTCAATGTCACTATCACCTACGATACCCCGCCGGACAAAGTCGAGCGCGCCATAAAAATCATCGAGGGGATTCTCGAGAATCATGAAGGCATGCACCCCGATTTCCCGCCGCGCGTCTTCTTCAATGAATTCAACGACGCCTCCCTCAATATCATTGTTATCTACTGGTATCACCCGCCCGATTATTGGAAGTTCCTTGAATTCGGCCAGAAGGTGAACCTCAAAATCATGCGAGCGTTCGAGGAAGAAGGAATCGAATTCGCCTTCCCGACACAGACTCTCTATCTTGCGAACGACGACCGCCGCCAGCTCTCACTCCGCATGCTCGGGGAAGACATGGGGCGGAAACAGTAGCCGACGTTCTGGTATTGCGATTCAAGAATCCCGTAGCACAGCAAGGCCGCAACCAACCGCCGTCATTGCGAGGAGCGTATGGTCGAGACCCGAGCGACGAAGCAATCTCTGCATCATATGAGATGCTTCGCCTAGGCCTGCGGCCCAGCGCTCGCAATGACCAAACGGGTGCTCGTTTCTTAGGGGGGCGCACATGGAATCACTCGCGTGGGTCTCGTTTGCCGTAAACACGCTCATATGGGTGTCCATACTCGCTGTGTGGTTTGGTCTCATCTTCCGCAGACGCCGGACGATCTCTCGCGCAATCCTCCCATCACAGACGTTGCGATTGAAACCGTTGTTCGGAGAAGGCCTTCGCACATTGCTCGGCTGTCCGGCTGCTGTGTTTCTCCCGCTGGCAGCCATCGTCATAGGATATGCTGCCTCTTTTCCGAGAAGGGCGCCTTCGGCGGGAACAGGCATCATTGTCAGAATCCGACCGGGAGATTACGTACCCGTATACGCGTTGATGAAACCGGACAATTTCTTCGACTTTCTTGTAAATGTCGGCCGGGTTGTCTTCCCCCGGTATTTCGGCGCTCTTGGGCGGCTTGATAGCGCGATGCTTTCGGCTTTTCATTCGTATGTTACCGTCATAATTTTCTTCTTTGCGGCGGCGTATCTGCTGCTTCGGAGCCAGGAGCCGGGGCTTGGTGCAGCGTTTTTCCCCAGCCTCGGAGGGGCGAAGAGGCGGCTCCTCGGAGTAGTCTCAGCGTTGGCGGGAGCCGCGGCACTCGCAGGCAGCATCACATTCAGACGAGCGTTGATTCCGGACCAGTTCCCACCTGTGTGGATGTTGTACTTCTTTTATGCGCTCACGGTTGCCACGCTGGCCTTTGTCAATGCAGTAATGCTCGTGCTGCTGAAGGCGGCTGCACACGGCGAAGAGATGTCGCTGAGCAATGCTGTTTCAGAAGCGGAGATGCACTTCATTCCGCTGCTCTGTTTTCGTCTTATTTCTCCTGCGCTCAGGGTGGTTACTTCTCTCCCTCTTCTTCTGCCGTTTGCTCTCCATGACGGAGGGACCGGATTCCATATGTCTAGTGCAGTAATGCGAGGATACACTTTTTTGGAATTTCTCTTGCCAATCTTCTTATCCATGATTTCGTTTGTTCCCATTATCATCGTTTTGCGGCGCGCGTCAATTGTCTCGGCCCTGGGCGAATGCAATGACCTTTGGGCACGAAGGCCGAGAATCGCGGCGCGGTTTGTCATTGTCGGCGCTCTGTTTCTCATGGTTCCTGCCGCGCTTGACCAGCTAACAGCACCAAAGTTCCTGCTTGAATTCCTTTTTTCATGCGTCGACGTGGCAGTCGGCGTCTTTATCACGGCGAGCATGATCGTGTTGTGCGAAAGCATCACAGGGACACAGAACACCTCGCAGTCGTAGAGCTTACGGAGAAGAAAGCGGGAGTTTCAAGAAATAGAGGACCTCGGCATAGGTGACAATGGGGTAGCAACTAGCTGTATGCCATGCACACTTCGTGCTTGGTGGCTATTCTGTCTAGGGGAGGGGATCCCATGTGGCTCGTCTTCGGGCTGAGCGTATTTACTCCTTGCGCGTTACTTGCGGCATGGATATTCCTGATAATCCGGAAACGGCGAAGCCTCGGCGCTGGAACTTCCGAATATCAGCCCATCCGAGTTCGCGATGCCTTCGGGTTGGGACTCGCCACCATTCGGCGGCACCGATGGATTGTGCTGCTTCCCGTGCTCGGGCGCTGCGTGAGTTTCGCTGCCTCCTTTCCCGCAACATATCTTGCTGTGAAGAGTGATCCGCAAAGGTTCATAGAACCTGCCATAGCAGGGCCGTACGGTCTGTCTGATGCCGTCATACCATTCGGCTCGATGCTTCTCAGCAGTCTGGCAAGCGCGTTGCGTCAGATAGACAGCGCCATGCTTTCCCCTTTTCACTCCCGACTCATTGCCGGCATATGCTTTCTTGGAGCGGCATATCTCCTTCTGCGGCGCAGGCGCTCCGACACCGCAGCCACCATTGTCCCGGCTCTTACGGGAAGGAGAAAAATGCTGGTCGGCATTCTTTTCGCAGGAGCAGGCATTGCCTGCATCGTGGTCTTTGCTGCGCTCGAAGGAAGGGTCGCGCGTCGGCAATTCTTTTGGCCATGGCTTTGGATTGTGATCATGCTGCTGTTGCTCCCCGTAGCCAGTTTTGCAAATGCAACAATCCTGTCGCTCATGAAAGCTGGCTTGAAGAAGGAAGAAATTTCATTCACGCAAGCGATTCCCGAAGCAGAGAGTTGCTTTATTCCCCTGCTCGGCTTTGCCTTTGTATCCGCCTTTATAGGCTCATCAGGTTTTCTGCCGTTGATCGCATTACCCACTGGTCGAACGCTCAATTTTGTGGCTGGCTCGGTTCTTCCTGTAGTGTCAGTATTTCTGACCATGCTGATTACAGGCGTGCTGGCAGCGATGGTTTCATTTGTACCGGCTATTATCGTGGACCAGAGAGCGCCGCTCATTTCGGCTTTCAAGAGATGCCTCGAATTATGGGCTCGTCATCCCAGGAGCGCAGCGGCGTTTGTGCTCGCCAGCACTGGCCTCTTGCTGATTCCCGAAATGCTCGGCCAGGTGGAACAATGGCTCTATTTTCCGTTGGGATGGACCAGGGCTGTCTTTTCGTTTGCCTGTTCATGTCTCCAGATAGCCCTGGGAGTGCTGGTCATGTGCAGCATGATTGCGTTCCACAGGGGCATCGTGGCCTGGCAGAGACCGCAAGATTCGCCTGCAAGTTCTGGTGATGCATGATGTTCTGTGCTGAATACCCCACCGGAGATAATTGTGATATTACTGGCCAACATCGAGCATCCAACGCTCAACCCAGTAGAGATATTTCGGGTTAGTTGGAAAATCTTCAAAGACCGTCTGAAGACCATATTGGCCATCGCGTTTTCTATCTCTTTCCCCGTCTACGTTCTCTTTTCTTTCATCTCCACCTACATCATTATCCCGGAGGAGGGACCGGCAGCCAAGATTGCCAGAATAACGCTTTCTGGCCTTCAATGGATGGTGGTGTCCCTTATAGACGTGCTCGCCGTTATGGCTATCGCATATGTCGCTGACGGCGCTCTGAAAGGCGAAACCGTTCGCTATCGCTCCGCTTTGGGGAAATCGTTGTCAAAGTGGCGCGGTGCAGTCTGGGCAGTCCTTCTATGGCAGCTGGCAGCGATCGGGGGAGCACTGCTACTTGTTCTGCCGGGGGTTGCCTATTTCATCTATTATTCGTTTTGTTCCTTGTCTGTTGCGCTGCGAGACCAAAGCGGAAGAGCAGCGCTCGACTACAGCAAGTTCACTGTCGAAGGTCGGTGGTGGGACGCGTTTGGTTTCTTCGCATGCAAGATGCTAATTTGGATAGGTATCATGATCCCCTACATTACCCTCTATATGGCGATGAGACGCGTGAATATGCATCTTTCGTTTGTCTTCGGTTCCGCAATCTCCTCCTTTGTTGGTGCATACCTTACGACCGCGACGGCGGTATTCTTTCTGAATCTGGAGTGTTTGAAGGCTCTACACGCGGACGAGCCGGTCCTGAAACATCCGGACGAGGGAATTGTATCCGTCGGCGCCTTCGTACTTGCGGTCGCGCTTCTCATCGTAAGTTTGGTCGTTGGGCCTCCGGAGAGAGGATCGGGTTTCACGCACCGTGACGCGCTCTTCGCCGCATTCATTTGCGTCAGTACGCTGCTGCCGTTCTTCGGGTTAGGAGCTGGCATTTTAGGCCTCGCCAAGAAGGACAAAAAGCAAACTCTTCCCATTGTCGGCATAGCGCTCAACGGAATAATATGCGTGCCGTGCGTGGTGGGAATACTCGTGGTAATCATCAAATCCATAATCGGAAGCTGATAAACGGGGAGATAAGATGACAAAGCGCATTGCGGCAATCGTTCTCATCTTTGTGTGCACGAGCGTAGCATGGATAATCTTGGGAAGTGTCACAAACGTAAGAACATTCCGACAGGATACAAGGCTCAGGCGGGCGGTCGGCGAGTTGTGGGGAACAGTTCAAAGGCAGCAGGCTCCCCGCATCTATTACCAAACCAAGACCGAGAGAAAGGTTGAGACAACCTCGGGCTCGAAAACCATTGTGGAAACAGTCGTGGAGACGGTGGACCATCCTCTCACCCTGGACGGCAGCGAAATAACCGTGAAGCTTGCGCTCGACCATAGGAAGAAGGGACTCCTTTGGTATTCGACCTACGACGTGGCATTTCACGGAGAGTATCTCATCATCAATAATGCCAAAGAGCATCGAGACATCATCTTTGACTATGCGTTCCCGAATCTGAAAGGAATTTACGACGATTTTCGTTTTTCTGTTGACGGAGTGCAAATCAGTGAGCTTGAGCCAACCGGAGGGATAATAGCGAAGAAACTGAGCCTGAAACCGGGAGAAACGCGGACCGTCGAAGTCGCCTACAAGTCGCGAGGGTTGGATGAATGGTGGTATCTTTTCGGCGAGGATGTGGCTCAGATACGGAATTTCAAGCTTACTATGCTAACCGATTTCGGCGACATCGATTTCCCCGAAAACAGCATTTCGCCGACGACGAAGGAAGCGACGCCGGAAGGCTGGAAGCTCACGTGGCAATTCTCGAACCTTATCTCCGGCATCCAAATCGGCATGATGATGCCGCAGAAGCTGAATCCCGGCCCGTTCGCGAGCAAGGTCAGTTTCTTCGCGCCGGTTTCGCTGTTTCTGTTCTTGTTTCTCATGTTCATCATTACCACCGTCAAGAAAATTAATATCCATCCCATGAACTATTTCTTCCTTTCGGCGGCATTCTTCAGTTTCCATCTCCTACTGGCGTATCTGATAGACCACATAGACGTTCACCTGGCGTTTGCCATCTGTTCGGCAGTGTCAATATTTCTCGTGATTTCCTATATGAGGCTTGTGGTGGGAATCCGTTTTGCTCTGGTCGAGACAGGCCTCTCACAATTCGTCTATCTGGTGCTCTTCTCGTACGCATTTTTCCTGAAGGGTTACACAGGATTGTCAATTACGGTCGGCTGCATCATTACGCTCTTCGTCGTGATGCAGGTCACGGGTCGGATTGACTGGAGCAAGCAATAAGAGGAGCCAAGAACTGCGCGGTAACTCCAGCCCGAAATGCGAAAGGGGCACGGTCTGCCGTGCCCCTGATGAACGAACTTGTTGATGCGCGAGCGGTCACGCAGACCGCTATCGGAGGAGTGTTTATGTCCCCATCTCCCACGAGGAGAGATATTTCTCTTGCTCGGGCGTGAGCGTGTCGATTTCGATGCCCATTGACTTGAGCTTGAGCTGCGCCACCCATTCATCTATCTCGCGCGGAACGTCGTACACCTTGGCCTTCAGCTTCTTCTGATTCTTGACCACGTATTCGGTGGTGAGCGCCTGAACGGCGAAGCTCATATCCATGACAGATGCTGGGTGCCCCTCAGCGGCGGCCAAATTCACGAGTCGGCCCTCAGCCAGTAGACAGATTTTTCTGCCGTCCGCGAGCACGTACTCATCGATGTTTCTTCGCACACCCTTGTTTACCCGAACGGCGAGGCTCTCGAGGTCAGGTATATTGAGTTCTACGTTGAAATGGCCCGAGTTGCAGATGATAGCGCCGTCCTTCATGACGGAGAAATGTTCTTTGCGGATGCATGAGATGTCACCGGTGACGGTGCAGAAAATGTCGCCAATGCGAGCGGCCTCGCTCATCGGCATGACGAGGAAGCCGTCCATAGCCGCCTCGAGCGCGCGGAGCGGGTCCACTTCGGTCACGATGACGATTGCGCCCATCCCGCGAGCGCGCGTTGCCAGCCCGCGCCCGCACCATCCGTAGCCTGCGATCACGAATTTCTTGCCCGCGAGCAGAACATCGGCGGCGCGGATGATGCCGTCTATCGTAGATTGGCCGGTACCGTAGCGGTTGTCAAAGAAATGCTTCGTGTCGGCGTCGTTCACGGCGATGACGGGGAACTTGAGCGCGCCGTCACGCTCCATCGCGCGCAGCCTGATGACGCCAGTCGTCGTTTCCTCCATGCTTCCCATGACGCCCGGGATGAGCTTCGGATATTCCGCGTGGATGGTGGAGACCAGGTCGGCGCCGTCGTCCATCGTCACCTGCGGTTTGTGGGCGATTGCCGACTTGATGTGGTCGTAGTATGTGTCACGGTCTTCACCTCGTATCGCAAACGTCGGAATGCCGTATTCGCAGGAGAGTGCGGCGGCTACATCGTCCTGTGTCGAAAGCGGATTCGAGGCGCAGAGGACGACATCGGCTCCGCCGACTTTGAGCGTCCGTGCCAGATTCGCAGTTTCCGCTGTGATGTGCAGACACGCGGACATTCGCACTCCCTTCAGCGGCTGTTCCTTCTTGAAGCGCTGGCGGACGAGCTGAAGCACCGGCATATCTCGATTTGCCCATTCTGCGCGTTTCAGGCCTTCTGCGGCGAGCTTTGGATTCTTGAAGTCACCGATTTTCTCGCTTTTTCTCTTGCTCAACCTTTTACCTCCTTCAACAGATCTTTCGCCAGTGTTCTCTCTTCCCACTTGAATCCCTGGTCTTCACGCCCGAAGTGGCCGTAGTTGGTCGTTTTCCGGTAGATGGGCTTGCGAAGGTCGAGTCGCTCGATGATGGCGGCCGGCCGCAGGTCCACGAGTTTCACAACTGCCTCGGCAATCGCGTCATCATCAACCTTTCCGGTTCCGAATGTATTCACCAGCACTGATACCGGCTGTGCCACGCCAATGGCATACGCCAATTGCACTTCGCACATATATGCGAGGTCGGCGGCCACGATGTTCTTGGCGATGCAGCGTGTCATGTAGGCGGCCGAGCGGTCCACCTTGCTCGGGTCCTTTCCGGAGAACGCACCGCCGCCATGCGAAGCGTACCCGCCATAGGTGTCAACAATGATTTTCCGTCCGGTGAGTCCGCAATCTCCGTGCGGTCCGCCGATGACGAACCGGCCCGTAGGATTAATATGGAATGTTACGGTCGATTCATCAAACATATCCGGCGGCATCACCGGTTTGACCACGTGTTCAATGACTTTGGCTCTGATTTCCTCGCGCGTGACATCTTCACTGTGCTGGCAGGAGACAACAATGGTATCCACGCGAACGGGTTTGAGGTCATCATATTCGATTGTCACCTGTGATTTACCGTCCGGCCTCAGGAAGGGGAGCGTTCCGTCCTTGCGTGCCTCAGCAAGCCGATGGGTGACCCGGTGTGCGAGCGCAATCGGCATCGGCATGAGCTCCGGGGTATCCTTGCATGCAAACCCGAACATCATGCCCTGGTCGCCTGCGCCTTGCTCGTGGTCCTTCGTAGCAGTAACGCCCATGGAGATGTCCGGCGATTGTTTCTTGAGCGAGACAATCACGCCACAGCTATCAGAATCAAATCCATATCGTGCATCCACATACCCGATACTATGAATGACACCGCGGGCTACCTCGACGATATCCACCTGCGCCTTGCTCGTTATCTCGCCCGCAATGAGGGCAAGCCCCGTGGTTACGAGGCATTCGCACGCAACGCGCGAATACGGGTCCTGCTCGATCATCGCATCGAGAATCGCGTCTGAAATCTGGTCGCAAATCTTGTCCGGATGTCCCTCCGTCACCGATTCGGAGGTGAAGAAATGGCGTCCCTTGCGCATTTTCCGTTTCACAGTCTTTCTCCTTGCCTGAGATAGAGAACGTTACCCCGCGCCGAATGAACAAAAAACTCCCGCGCATCTGCATCCCGGGTTTGTATCGTCCGGGCGGACGAGCAGGAGCTTGTTACCATTGAATGTGGACAGACCCTACCGCTTGAACTGATTTGCCAGCAGGTTGCAGTCGAGCCGGATGCCGGGACCCATCGTAGAGGATATCGTGGCCGAACGCAGATATTGTCCTTTTGCGGCAGACGGTTTCGCCCGCACAATCGCGTCGAACACCGCAACAAGATTCTCATATATCTGTTCTTCGGTGAATGAAGCCTTCGCAACCGGTACGTGGATGTTCGCGTTCTTATCCACTCTGAACTCAATCTTGCCAGCCTTTATTTCCTTGACGGCCCTGGCGATGTCGAACGTCACGGTGTCCGACTTGGGCGACGGCATGAGCCCGCGTGGGCCAAGAATACGGCCGAGCTTGCCGACGCTGCCCATCATGTCCGGAGTTGCGATGACAGCATCGAAATCCAGCCAGCCTTCCTTTACCTTCTCAGCCATCTCTTCGGCCCCGACGAAGTCTGCACCGGCTTCCTTTGCCTCGGAGACCTTCTCCCCTTTGGCGAAGACAAGCACGCGCACCTTCTTGCCTGTCCCGTTCGGGAGGGATGTCGTTCCGCGAACCATTTGGTCGGCCTGCCGGGGGTCGACACCCAACTTCAACGCGAGCTCGATGGTCTCGTCGAACTTCGCACTTGCGGTCTTCTTCACGAGAGTGGCTGCTTCGCGCAGGTCATACTGCTTGGCCGCATCGACTGCAGTAACAGCGGCGGCCATTCTCTTGGTCATATGCTTAGCCATCTTATCCGTTATTCCTCCTGAGAGGTCCGCACCTTATCCGGTGATCTCGATGCCCATGCTGCGCGCCGTCCCCTCAATCATCCGCATTGCCGCCTCCACACTGGCGGCGTTAAGGTCAGGCATCTTCGTCTCGGCTATTTGACGCACTTGCTCGCGGGTGATCGCGCCCACTTTTTCCCGATTGGGTTCGCCCGAGGCCTTCGCGATCTTTG
Organism: Candidatus Abyssobacteria bacterium SURF_17; assembly: GCA_003598055.1. Classification (GTDB taxonomy): domain Bacteria; phylum Abyssobacteria; class SURF-5; order SURF-5; family SURF-5; genus SURF-17. The sequence goes on from QZKI01000009.1 coordinate 26,790, forward strand.
CCGCCTTCTTAAGCAAGATGGCCGCCGGCGGGGTCTTCGTTATGTACGTGAAAGACCTGTCCTCGAACACGGTAATAACCACGGGAATGATAAGACCTTGCTTGTCTTTGGTCTTCTCATTGAACGACTTGCAGAACTCCATGATGTTGACCCCGTGCTGGCCGAGCGCCGGACCCACCGGAGGCGCCGGGTTGGCCTGACCGCCGGGCACATGGAGCTTCACGAGGGCCTTTACCTTCTTTGCCATATGAACGCTACTCCTTCAGGATCATACCTTTTCAACTTGCCAGAACTCGAGCTCGACCGGCGTGAGCCTTTCGAATATCTCGACCATAACCTTGAGCTTGCCGCGCTCGGGATTCACTTCGTCGACGTATCCCATAAAGTTAGTGAACGGACCTTCGATTATCTTTACCTTTTCATCCTTCTCGAAACTCACCTTCGGTTTCGGCTTCTTTTGCTCGCCCCGCATTTGTTGGAAGATGGATTCCACTTCTTCCGGCTCCAGCGGGGTCGGCAACTTACCCGAACCGATGAATCCCGTCACGCCTGCCGTCGTTCGGATGAGGTACCAGGTCTTGTGCGTCAGCTTCATCTCGACAAGCACATAGCCCGGGAAAATCTTGCGGCTGGTCACGCGTTTCTTGCCGCCCTTGACTTCGGCGACCTCTTCCGACGGGATGAGAATCTGCGAGACCATGTTCTCCAGATGCTCTTGTTTCACCCTGTTCTCAAGACTTTGCTTCACCTTGTTCTCGTAGCCGGAATGCGCATGGACGACGTACCATTTCTTCTCGGCTTCGTCTTCCTCGGGCAGGACGGCCACCTTGTCCGCTCTTGACTTGATGACACGAACCTTCTTGACGGCTTCCTCTTCGGAAACGGCTGGCTCCGGCTCTTCGGGCGCCTCCTCGATGGGCGCTTCCTCGACCTCCGCGGGCTGTTCCTCGCCGGCAGACTCTTCAGGCGGCGCCGGCTCCTCTGTTGTCGCCTCCGGCTCCGGCGGTTGTTCCGATGGAGTGCTCTCGGGCTCTTCCTGAACGGGTTGAGAGGAGGCCTCCTCTTCGCCGCCCTTGTGTTCGGGCTCTTCGGCCTGTTCGGGTCGATCAGCCTCCTGTGGCTGTTCCGACAGGTCTGCATCCCCCTGGTCGGCCGAAGGTTCGCCTTCGGCCACATCCGCATCGGATTGCTCTGATATCTGTTTCTCGTTGTTTTCTTCTATTATGTCCATTATGTCACTCGTTAGATGCCGAGAATGCGGGTCACGACCAGCGCAAGGAAATAGTCAACGATCCCGAGGAAGACGGTAACCACCGCAACGAGCACAAGCACGACACCGGTAGAGCCGGCAAGGTCTTTGCGCGTGGGCCATGCCACCTTTTCCATCTCGGCCTTAACCTTTTTCACGTAATCGATAATTGCCTGAATAATTTTCTGCATCGTGACTCTCTCATCCCCGCAAAGCGGGGTGATAATTCAAAAATTGGCAGGCCTGGAGGGACTCGAACCCCCATCATCCGGTTTTGGAGACCGGCGCTCTAACCAATTAGAGCTACAGGCCTGCACCTCATTCAACTCAAGAGGGCCGTTTTCACCGGGCCCGCTGCATTTTGTCGCCGCCCCTACTTTGTTTCCTTATGCAGGGTGTGCGTCTGGCAGAATTTGCAGTACTTGCGCAGCTCCAGTTTTTCCGGGTGATTCTTCTTATCCTTCGTCGTTGAATAATTGCGCTGCTTACATTCGCTGCACGCGAGCGTGATTATTTCTCTCATATCGTGTTTGATCTCCGGCCAGCTAATTTTCGAGCGTCCGCCCAAGGCGGGACCGCGCCCCTACAGAACCAGCCCCCCCGCTCTATTCGATGATTTCGGTGACGACGCCCGAACCAACGGTGCGGCCGCCCTCACGAATGGCAAACCGCAACTCCTTCTCCATCGCTATCGGCG
>QZKI01000113.1 GCA_003598055.1 Candidatus Abyssobacteria bacterium SURF_17
GCCCTTTACGCCCAGTAATTCCGAACAACGCTCGCCCCCTCCGTCTTACCGCGGCTGCTGGCACGGAGTTGGCCGGGGCTTTCTTGCAGAGTACCGTCAGCCCAACACCCTATTTGGGTGGTGGTTTTCGTTCCCTGCGACAGAGCTTTACGACCCGAAGGCCTTCATCACTCACGCGGCGTTGCTGCGTCAGGCTTTCGCCCATTGCGCAATATTCCCCACTGCTGCCTCCCGTAGGAGTCTGGGCCGTGTCTCAGTCCCAGTGTGGCCGATCACCCTCTCAGGTCGGCTACCCATCGTTGCCTTGGTGGGCTGTTATCCCGCCAACTAGCTAATGGGACGCGGGCTCCTCTCCCAGTGATAGCGTGCAAGCAGAGGCCATCTTTGGAGACCAACTCTTATGAGCCGGCCTCGTCATGCGGTATTAGTCCGCCTTTCGGCAGGTTGTCCCCCGCTGGGAGGTAGATTACCCACGTGTTACTCACCCGTTCGCCACTGTACTCGCCCCCGAAGGGACTTTCTCGTTCGACTTGCATGTGTTAGGCACGCCGCCAGCGTTCGTTCTGAGCCAGGATCAAACTCTCCACTTGAAAAAGTTTCGATCACCGGGCACGTGCTTGAAGCACACACCCGCTTCTCTGGCTTTTGTAAGCCTCAAAGTTTTCGGGGCCATGGATGCGCTTTACGCGTTTCCATCGCCTGCGCACGTATTTATTCCAGACGACGCATCTTCCTCAATTTTCAAAGAGCCTATCTTCTGCTCTTCTCTGCCGTCAAATTCAACGGGCACCAACTTTTCGTTGATGCCCGTCCGTTAAGCCTCTCACTGCCGATAGCAGCTACGGGCTCTGTCACATACATTTTGACTTGCTTAGCCCAACTGAAGCTATCTCCCGTGAGACCCTAACGAACAGGCAAAGAACGCTGCCTCACCTCGGAGGCATCATTAATATTAGCATAAGCACAAAGGCTTGTCAAGTCCTTTTTCGCACAAACTGTATCTTGTATGCTTTTTTTCCCTTCGCATAGGCAACACGTGTTCCTACATGCACCGCTTCCTCGCTCCCATGACTTCCATGGAATGCGAGGGCGTACGTGGCAGGCTCATCACGTGGTCCCCCAATCCAAGTTGACAATCCCGAGGGTGTTGTGTTACTTTCTAAAACAATCGGGGGTCATTCATCCTGAACCGAATGGAAATGTATCTACTGAGACTGTCCCACAATCGCGTGTGGAAGACGGAAGCTTGTAGGCGCGAATTTATTCGCATGGGCTTCTGCCCTGTCTTCGCCATGCATATGCAAATGAACCTGTCCCCCCGCCTTGGTGGGGTCGGGGATTCGCACCCACACAGCTATCGAACAGTCTCTCCTCTGTCATTCATACGAGGGAAGTAGTCACACCAATGAAAACACGAGTGGCAGTAGCCCAGATGAAGCCGACGCTGGGCAACGTGGACAAGAACCTCGAGATTGCCGAAGCCATCATCGAGAAGGCGCAGATAAACGAGGCCGACCTGCTTGTGTTTCCCGAGCTCGCGCTGACGGGTTATTATCTGCGCGATATGGTTCCCGTGGTCGCAATGCATGATGAGCACGCGGTCATCAGCAAGATGCTGGAGCACAGCCGTTCGATGTCCATCGCGTTTGGATATGTCGAGGAGAGCGCGGACAATAGATTCTACAATTCGGCGTTGTATTTGGAGGACGGACGCATCGTGCACCGGCACCGCAAGGTGTACCTGCCGACGTACGGCATGTTCGATGAACTGCGATATTTTGCGCCGGGAGAATCTGTCTCGGCGTTCGATACGAAGTTTGGCCGCATCGGGATGCTCATATGCGAGGATGTCTGGCATCTGTCGACCGGCTGCATCTTGAGCGCCGACGGCGCAAATATCATGATTCACCTGGCGAGCAGCCCGGCCCGCGGAATGAAGGCGAAAGAGCGCCTGGACATCTACGACACGTGGGAAAACCTGAACCGCACGTACGCGAGCTCGTTCTGCTGCTACGTGATTTTTGCGAACAGGGTCGGCTGCGAGGACGGCCTCACGTTCTGGGGCGGGTCGGAGGTCATCGACCCCGACTGCAAGGTGGCTGCGAAGGCTCAGTATCTTGATGAGGAATTGCTGGTGGTGGACATCGACCCGGAAAAAGTCAGGCGCGCGCGAATGTATACGCCCGTGAGGAGAGATGAAAAGATTTTGCTGACTCTCAGGGAACTGCAGCGCATAGCCGTGCGGGAAAAGCTTGCCTATGGGGAATGAACTCCAAATAAATCCTGAAGTCGCAGCCGAAATCTTGACCCGATTCGTCAGGGAAGAAGTGACGAAGATAGGGTTCAAGCGCGTGGTAGTTGGAATTTCGGGCGGAGTGGATTCCTCGACATCGGCGTTTCTGGCGGAGCGAGCGTTAGGCAAGGAGAATGTGCGAGGAATCATCATGCCGTACCGAACGAGCAACCCCGACAGCACCCACCATGCCAAGCAAGTCGTTGCGATGACGGGCATCCAAAGCGAGACGGTCGAGATCACTCCGATGGTGGATGCCTACTTTGAGCAGGTGCCCAACGCCGACAACAGGCGCCGCGGGAACGTGATGGCGCGGCAGCGGATGATCGTGCTCTATGACAAATCGGCCGAGCTTGATGCCCTGGTGCTCGGCACGAGCAACAAGACGGAATTTCTCTTGGGCTATACGACGCTGTGGGGAGACATGGCGTGCGCGGTGAACCCGCTCGGAGACCTCTATAAAACGCAGGTGTGGCAGCTTGCCGAGTATCTTGGGGTGCCCAAGGAAATTGTTGGGAAGCCGCCGAGCGCCGACCTGTGGGCTGGTCAGACGGACGAAGATGAACTTGGCTTTACCTATCGCGAGGTGGACCGCCTTCTCTATTTCATGGTGGATAAGCGTTACACGATTTCAGAGCTCATCGAGGAAGGCTACGAAGATCCCTTCATCCGAAAAGTGTTCAGCATAATCCAGCGCACGCAGTACAAACGCAGACTGCCAGTGATTGCGAAGCTCTCCCACCGCACCATCGACAGAGATTTCCGCTATCCCCGCGACTGGGGAGTCTAATAGAGTCCTGTTTTCGTGACCAAAGACGCCTTTGTGAAAACCAAGAGAGAGTCTCAACAGCCGTCGCACCTGCCTGTTGGAGTCCTATTCGTTGTCGGCACGCCCATCGGGAATCTCGAAGACATAACCATGCGCGCGCTGCGCGTGCTGCGTGAGGCCGACCTTATTGCAGCAGAGGACACCCGCCGAACCCGAAAGCTGCTCTCCCATTACGATATTCACACACCGCTGACTTCTTATCACGAACATAACAAACGAGCGCGGACGCCGCAACTCATCGCGAAATTGAAAAATGGCGCAGCAGTGGCGCTCGTGAGCGATGCAGGCATGCCCGGCATTTCGGACCCGGGGCACGATCTGATTGTGAGCGCGCTCGTTGAAAGAATCGATGTGACAGTGGTTCCGGGCCCGACTTCGATCATCGCAGCGCTCGTTGTGTCCGGAATGAAGACCGACAGATTCGCGTTTGTGGGGTTCCCGCCGCGAAAGCCCGGCGAGCGGAGGCGGTATCTCGAAGGTACTCTGACTAACGAGCCAACGTCGGTCATGTTCGAGTCGCCGAATCGGCTCCTCGCGCTGCTGGATTCAATAGCAAACATAGCCCCGACGAGGAGAATCGCCGTCGCTCGCGAGCTCACGAAAAAGTTTGAGGAGACCGTGCGTGGGACCGCTGCAGAAGCGGCCGCTCATTTCAGAGAGCAAGAGCCACGTGGTGAATGCGTCGTGGTCATCGAGGGAGCGTGTGAAGCTCCGCGACAACATGCAGATTTGGGTCAGACAAACGTTCGCGAGTTGGTGCAGACGCTGACACGAGAAAAGGGATTGACGAGGAAGAGCGCAATGCGGGAAGCGGCTAAAGCACTCGGCATTTCACGGCGCGAGGTTTATCGGAGATTACTCGAGGAAGGTGCTGATGCATAGTTTCTCTACTGCTCACCCTCGAAATCTTGCATTTTCGTCGTGATTTCCCATACACAGTCATTGCGAGAGAGCGAAGCGACCGAAGCAATCTCATTTTGGCATTGAAGATATACGCAGAGATTGCTTCGCCCGGGTCTGCGACCCTCGGGCCAGCGGCCCTTCGCTCGCAATGACGTGCCCTCGGAAATCGACACAGAAATTTGGATTCCAAAAGTACGTAGTACAGATACCTATTCGCGTACTTCGCGGTCAAGAAAGGAAAGATAATGTCACTTCTGTTTGAACCGTTCCAAATCAAGAGCATAAACATCCGCAACAGAACCGTCCGTTCGGCAACATATGAAGGAATGGGGACGCATGCGGGTGCGCCAAGCAAACAGCTTGCGAAACTTTACAACACGCTCGCCGAAGGACAGGTGGGGCTGCTCGTCACGAGCGCGACTCTCATAGAGAGATTCAAGATTTCGCTGCCGGAGGATGAAAACCTTGCGTATCCGACGTTCATTGATAGTGACGCGATGATTGCGCTGTGGAGGCCGATCGTGAAGGATGTGCACGCGCGCGGGGCGGCAATCGCGATGCAAGTGGTTCATCCGGGCAGGCAGGAAAACCCGATGCTGCGGGGCGGCGAGCCGCCGATTGCGCCGTCGGCGGTCGAGGAGAAAGCATTTGGCAACATGCCGCGCGCAATGAGCGTGGGCGAAATCGAGGAGATGGTCGAGAAATTCGCGCAGGTGTGCCGTCGCGTGAAGGAGGCGGGACTCGATGCCGTTCAGCTTCACGGCGGACATGGCTATCTCTTGAGCAATTTCATCTCACCCTACACGAATCGCCGAACGGACGAATATGGCGGCGACACTCGGAGGCGCGCGAAGATAATCGTTGACATTGTTCGCCGAGCGCGCGAGCTTGTCGGCGAAGATTACCCAATTATGATAAAGATGAATTGCTCTGATTTCGTGCCCGATGGACTCACAAAGGATGAGGCAGCGCGCGTCGCTGCTGTGATTGCGGACGCAGGTATTGACTGCATCGAGATAACCGGCGGCATCTATGAAACCCGCGAAGAGATGAGTCGAAAAGGCATCAATAAACAGGAAAAGGAGACGTATTTCCGGCCGTATGCCGAGGCGCTCAGGAACACCGTGAAGGTTCCACTGATTCTCGTCGGTGGCGTCCGAACTCCCAAGGTGGCTGAGCGAGTTCTCTCCGATGGAATCGCCGATATGATCTCTTTCTCGCGGCCATTCATTCGCGAACCGCAGCTCATCAAGCGCTGGAAGGAAGGCGACCTCCGAAAAGCCACATGCATCTCCTGCAACCAATGCTCCGACAACGTCTTCACCCAACCAATGCGATGCTATGTGGAGGAGGCCAAGCGAGCAAAGCGCGAGAAGAATTTGTAAGTGCGAATTCATTTGCATAGTGTGGCTTTTCAGCTTCACGAACCACGCGTATTCAACCACAAAGGCACAAAGTCACGTGAAGAATAGATTACCGATAGCTCATGGAAACATAGCAAGAAGTCCGTAAGGAGATTGGGAACAGCAGCGGAGGAAATGAAATGAGCAAGGTATTGACTGAAAAAGAGGACAGGACGTTTATCATCACCATCAACCGGCCGGAGGTAAGAAATTGCGTGGATGGTGAGACGGCAGCATTGCTCGAGAAGGCGTGGAAGACGTTTCGAGATGACGAGGAGCTGTATGTCGCCATCCTGACCGGTGCGGGCGATAAGGCGTTCTGCGCAGGTGCAGACCTGAGAAATCTTCAGACGCTCGGGCCGGGACTGAATGCGACCCGGCATGAGAGACGGCGGTTCATCACACACGGGCCGGGCTACATGGGCTATACGCGGCAGGTGGACATCTACAAACCTATCATCGCGGCAGTGAACGGATACGCGCTCGCGGGCGGACTTGAGCTTTCGTGTCTGGCGGACATCCGCATCGTCGAGGAACATGCCGAACTGGGCGTCGCATGCCGCAGGTGGAATGTGCCACTGCTCGACGGCGGCACGCAGCGACTGCCGCGCATCGTGGGCATGGGCTGGGCGATGGAGATGATTATCACGGGCAGATTCATCGACGCCAAGGAAGCCTATCGCATCGGACTTGCGAACGAGGTTGTCCCGAAGGGACAATCGCTCCTACGCGCGAAGGAACTTGCGGCGGAAATCTGCAAGCTTCCCCAGGGGGCGTTAAGGACGGACAAGCAGGCAGCGCTCATGGGATATGGTCGTCCGCTGGAAGAAGGCCTGAGAATCGAGGCAGAAGTCGGTCAGACGGTGCTCGACAGTTTCGACATTGTGGAAGGCTCGCAGTCGTTCGTGAACAAGCGAAAGCCAACGTTCAAACAAGATGGATGAAGAAAAAAGGGGTAAGGGAGCAACCCGAGTTTCTGGTTCCATGAGATTGCTTCGCCCGCCAAAGGCGGGCTCGCAATGACGTTGGGTTGTCCGGTACTCGCAAAGCGGCCTTGACAACCCCTGTGATCGCAAGTATGATTTATGAAGGGGTGCAATACAATGTCAGATTTCGAATGGCTTACTCAAGAGGGTTACGATAAGCTCAGGGCGGAACTCGAGGAATTGAAAAACGTCAAGCGGCCCGAAATGTCACGCATTCTCGAGAAGGCCAGAGACCACGGAGATTTCCGCGAGAATGCCGAGTTCGACAGCGCGAAGCATCAACAGATGCTTCTTGAGAACCGCATCTCACATCTCGAACAGAAACTCTCGCGCGCGCGTATCTATGAGCCCAATCAGGCGGGCGATGGGAAAGCATATCTCGGCTGTTGCGTCAAACTGAAAGACCTCGCGCGCGGTGACGAGTTCGAGTACACGCTGGTGACCGCTGAGGAGGCAAACGCGCGGGCCGGAAAAATTTCAGTCGCCTCTCCCGTCGGCAAGGCGCTCCTCGGCCTCAAGGCGGGCGATATTGCAGAGATACAGGTTCCTGCCGGAAAACTCCGCTACGAAGTCCTCAACGTCAGCTTCTAGAGCCAGTCTTTGTCCCTCTGCAAACACGAAGCGGATGCTTCCGGGGACATAATACTTGTCTTTTTTCTAATGAGAACGATGGCAATGGCGCCGGGCATCCCTCACCGCGACACAAGGTGAAATGGCGAATATTATGTCCCCCGGACCCGCTGCAACTACGAAGTAGTCCATCACAGGCCGAGGAGTTTTTGTGCATTTGCGCCGAATATCGAGTCTTTGAACTCGGCTCTGATCGGGAGTTCCTTTACTGCCTCGACGCACTCGGAGAAATTCGCGAGAGGATTATCGGTCGCGAACAGAAGCTTATGTTCGATGTCTGCCGAACTGTAGGCGTGCCAGGGGAAATCACCATATAAGTCCTTGAATGCGGAGATGTCTACATACACATTTTCGTGTCGGGCGGCCATCGACCACGATTCCCACACCCACGGGAACCCGCAATGCCCGAGGACTATTTTCAGGCGAGGGAACTTCAAAGCCACGGGTTCGACCAGAAAGGGTTGGCCGAGCCGGGCATCCGTGCCGGGAGTACTGCGCTGATGGGCGGCGTGAGTCCAGACGATGATGTCGAGCTCATCTGCTTTTTCCCACAGTCTGTCGTGCCGAGGGTCATCGAACCTGAACCCTTGCATTGGCGGTACCAGCTTCACGCCGCGCGCGCCCTGTTCCTTCACGGCAATCTCCAGCCTATCGATTGCGATTCGGCCCATGCTCGGGTCAACGCTGCAAAACGGGATGAACCGGTCCGGGTGCAACTTGCTCATGCGAGCGACATCCTCATTCGTCACGACCGTAGTGCCATATGCGGTCGAGTAGTCGGCCGCTACGATGACCGCCTTGTTTATTCCTGATTGATCCATATCCTGAATTATCTGATCGAGTGTTTTTTCCTGAAATATCCATCGAAACGCTGACATGAGCGGGGCGAATCGGGCCTCCTCGTCGCCGTACATACGGTTAAGCGCCTCTTCGGGACTGGGCAGTACCGTAGCTTCTTTGCAGAAGGGGTGGATGTGAAAATCGATAATCATATGTTCCTCCTGTTCATGGATTATTAAAGCTCGCACCATATGGTGAGAGAATCAGCAGATGGGCCGAATTCATTGCGCCAATGTCCGCTCCAGACATGCAGATGAAATCGTAGACACAAGGGTCTGTTCGAAAAAAACGACTGCCGGACAGTCTCACATCTTAGCGTTGACTTTGATAACGACTTGTCGAACTCCAAAGAAATTTAATCACATGAGCAATTGTGAGTCAACGCGAATGTGAAGGGGTGCGACATAGAGGATGACTGGGAGAAAAAGTAGGGAGCACATGATAAGAATGAATCTAAAACTCGAATCTCGATTTTGCCCCAGATACTCAGGGAGCCCATTAATCCCCCCCTTTATGAAAGGGGAACCTGAGAATCTGTCCCGCAAATCAAAATTGAGTTCACATTCCCGCAGGGGCGGCCACCCGGCGCCACTACGGGCCGCCCCTGCGGAGAAAAAAACGCACTCCAACACCCATGGTGGGAGCCTTGAAAGTCCTCGGCCTACCTATTATTTTATGCGCCAATTGCCAAGAGCGGGGCAAGGACCGCACGGTCGAAGTACACTTCATTCCTCTCGATGCGCTCGTTGCGGACCTTGACGAAGTCCATGCCGTCTGCCTCGACAATCTGCCCGCCCTCGGGCTTCTGAAATGTCGCATGCCACAGCACTGCGCAGCCGTCTCTGCCGTCGAGCAGATATGCTTCGCGCAGGGACCAACGCATTTTCCATCGCCCAAAGAGTTTGGTCAGGTACCGACGCAACGCATCTGCTCCCCTGACCGGCCCGCGTGTGTTGGGGTCAACGTATGTGGCATCGTCAGTGTACACTGCCACCACACGCGCCACGTCCTGTGTGTTCCACGCACCCAGAAACCGCTCGGCAAGGTTGTACATCTTTTTCTCGTCCATCATGATCTCCCTCCACTCTTTGCATTCCCTACGATTCCGGGGACACGATAATTCACTATCGTGTCCCCGGAACAACGTCATGGTCTCCGTCATCTTTCTGCGCGCACGCCCAGCCAGGCCGCGCGGCCGAGTTCCTTGATTGCCGCATGCAGTTCCATGGGCTCGTAACCGCCAAGCCAGGCCCGCGTGTACTCCTGGCATGGCCCAATGACCAGGGAAATGAAAAGGTCTATCGGAAGTCGCCGGAGCTCCCCGACTTCGACACGCGGCTGAATCCACCTCAATACTCGTTTGACGAATTGTCGATTCTGCTCCGCAATGGCAGTCTCCACACCTGCCACAGATTCAGTGTGGCGCATTTCCCACAGATATCGTGCCCAATGTCGATGGTCGGTCACCCACCGCAGATGGTAGCTGACAATCGAGTGTATCCCCGCTTGCGCACGTTTATGTCGTTCAAGCTCCGCCAGCAATCCCTTCTGGTATTCAGCTAATCCATCGAGATACACCGCAGCAGCAAGCGCTTCCTTACTCGTGAAGTGATGATAGATGCTCCCGTTGCTCGCTCCGGAACGCCGCCGGATGTCTTCCATTGTGGTTCGGGCAAAGCCGAATTCACTGAAACATGCGAGCGCGGCCTCTATGATTTCCTCTTGCCGTTGTTCAGATTTTCTGTGACGGATAGCGATCTTCTTTGGCATAATAGAATTATATTCTAGAATGATATTCCTGTCAAGGGAAATCGTCCGATGCATTTGCTGCCTGAGGTAACTCAGCATGTGGTAACCCAGCACATTCGACGGAACTGCTTTCACTTGTCCATATAAACAGGAGAAACAGGTGCCCGATGAGACTCCCTCTCTCTTATTGAGCTTCTCCCCCTCCAAAGTCTTCTTGACCTCCAGACCGAAGATTAACTCGCTTGAGGTTCGCTTGCCGGTCGCTGGTATATCGCAACTACCTTTACCCCTCAAGCCTTATGGAGAGTCGCGACGGGCGCGAAACTCCTTGACTGTCTTCCGAAATTCTGATATCATTTTGTGCGGCATTGATTTGAGAAGGAGCGGGCGCACGCCTTGTGCGCTCAATGAAGAGTTTTGGTGCCCTCTTGACACCCCAAAGAGGGCATATTTTTGCGATTGACCCGTGATTACCTTTGACGAAGCCCGAAAGATTGTGCTCGACTCGGTTTCCGCTTTGGAACCCGTTGAAGCACCGATATTGGATGCTCTCGGCCTCGTTGCCGCTGAGGATGTGACCTCAACCGAGCCGATTCCCCCGTTCGATAACTCAGCGATGGATGGTTACGCGGCGCATGCGGAAGATACGTCCAGGGCGACCGAAAAAAAGCCGGTTGAACTCGCAGTTTTGATGGATTTGCCCGCCGGGCATTACACCGAGCGCGCGGTGGGTCGGGGCGAGGCAGTTCGGATAATGACGGGTGCGCCCATTCCCCCGGGCGCCGACACGGTGGTACAGGTCGAGCTGACGGAGAAGCTTTCCGACAACCGCGTCCGCATCCTGAAGGAGCACGAGAAAGGGAAAAACATCCGGCTCGCGGGCGAGGACATCGCCATTGGGCAGAGCGTTCTCCGGGCAGGTGAAGAAATCGGCCCGGCAAAGATAGGGCTGCTGGCTTCTCTGGGAAGACTGCGCGTGAAGGTAGTAAGAAGACCGGTGATCGCCGTCCTCGCAACGGGAGATGAACTTCTCGATGTCGACGAGCCCATGGCGCCGGGGAAGATTCGAAGCAGCAATTCATACACATTGATATCGCAGGCGCGCGCGTGCGGGGCCGAGGCGCGATATCTCGGCATTGCGCGCGACACGATTGATGATGTTCGCGACCGGCTGAGAAAGGGCCTTTCGGCCGACATGATTGTAAGCTCGGGCGGCGTGTCGGTCGGCGATTACGATTACGTCAAGAACGCGCTCGAAGAATTGGGCGTAGAGTTTCTGTTCACCAAAGTGGCGATACGACCCGGCAAGCCGACCGTTTTCGGTCTGCTCAATAGGAAACCGGTGTTCGGGCTTCCGGGCAATCCGGTTTCCTCGATGGTCATCTTCGAGGAATTTGTCAGGCCGGCGCTGCTGAAAATGATCGGCAAGCGTCGGTTGCATCGGCCTGTCGTCGAGGCCGTGCTCGAGGAAGATATCAAGAAAAAGCCCGAGAGAATGCATCTGATTCGCGCCATTGTGCGCAAACAGGGCTCGGACTATTTCGCAACGACCACCGGCCCGCAGGGTTCGGGGATTTTGGTCTCTATGGACCGTGCCAACGGCATCATCCTGTTTCCGCGTGGGGAGAAGCAGCGCAAGAAAGGCGACCGCGTGGAGGTTCAGCTCATAACGATGCCGGAGGTCGAGTGACGTGGTGCCCATCGTCTCGATTGTCGGCAGAAGCAACAGCGGTAAGACGACGCTTATTGAAAAACTCATTCCGATTCTGAAGCGTCGCGGCTACCGGGTTGGCACTGTGAAACATGATGTGCATGGTTTTGAGATGGATCGGGAGGGCAAAGATACATACCGGCACTTTCACTCGGGCGCTGACGGCGTTCTCATATCGTCGCCGAAAAAGATGGCGTTCATAAAGCGTGTCGAACCGGCGCCGTCGTTGGATGAACTCGTCGAGCACTTCTACTCCGACATGGATATCGTGATAACCGAAGGGTTCAAGCGACTCGACAAGCCGAAAATCGAGGTGTTCCGTTCCGCCGTTCATCCAGAACCTCTTTGCACCGCCGCAGACAATCGCGTTGCTCTTGCGAGCGATGTGGAATTGACGGTCGATTGTCCCCGGTTTGATATAGATGATGTTGAATCGATTGCGGACTTCATTGAAGCGCGCTTTTTGAAGGCCGCGAAGCCTCGCGCCTGAAGATGGTGGCCCGAGGCGACGAGACACTGTTGTAGCACGTTTTCCCAAACAGTATTGTTGTCACGCAGGAGAGGAGAAATGCACAAGATAGTTAGGACCGATACGCTTGCGCCTTCAATGTTCCTGATGGAACTGGAGGCGCCCAAGATTGCGGAAAAGCGCAAGGCGGGCCAATTCATCATCCTCAGGATAGACGAAAAGGGCGAACGAGTGCCCTTTACCATTTCGGACTCCGACACCGCCCGCGGCACCCTCACTCTCATCTATCAGGTGGTGGGCAAAACGACGGCTCAGATGTCGGCACTGCGCGTCGGTGACAGTATCCTGGATGTCGTCGGCCCGCTCGGCAAGCCAACTCATATCGAGAACTTCGGCACCGTGTGCTGCATCGGCGGCGGCACCGGCATCGCAATAGCGTACCCGATAGCGAAGGCCCTCGGGGGAGCCGGCAATACGGTAATCTCGATCCTCGGAGCTCGAACAAAAGATTTGCTTTTCTACGAAGACGAGGTGAGGGCGATAAGCAATGAACTCCTCGTGTGCACCGATGACGGCAGCTACGGCCAGAAAGGCCTCGTCACAGAGATGTTGAAGCAGCTCATCGATAGGGGCGAAAAGCTCAAGATGGTCGTGGCTATCGGCCCCGTCCCCATGATGAAATTCGTGGCAAGAATGACGAAGGAGTACGAGATTCCCACAATCGTGAGCCTGAACCCGATCATGATAGATGGCTCCGGCATGTGCGGCTGCTGCCGCGTGAGTGTCGGAGGCGCAACGAAGTTCGTGTGCGTGGACGGTCCCGAGTTCGACGCACATCAGGTGGACTTCGAGCTGCTCACAAAACGTCTCGCGACATACCGGGACAAGGAAACCGAGTCATACAATCGCTACAAACACTCCAAAGAAGAGTGCAAAATAGGCAGGGGATGAGACCATGGACCCGAAAGAAAGAATGAAAATCCCGCGGCAGAAAATGCCCGAGCAGAAACCGGATGTGCGCGCCAAAAACTTCAACGAAGTTCCTTTCGGTTATACCGAAGAGCTTGCGCTGAAGGAAGCCAATCGCTGTCTCCAGTGCAAGAAGCCAAGTTGCATGAAAGGCTGCCCGGTCGAAATCAACATCCCGAGCTTTATCAAACTCATCGCTGAAGGGCATCATTGGGAAGCCATCCGCAAGATAAAGGAGACAAACAGCCTGCCCGCCGTCTGCGGACGCGTGTGTCCGCAGGAAAGTCAATGCGAGAGCTATTGCATCGTCGGCAAGAAGGCTGAGCCGGTGGCCATCGGGCGTCTGGAACGGTTTGCAGCGGATTACGAACGCAGGTCTGGAAAAGTTGTGAAGCCCGGCCTTGCCCCGCCGACAGGCAAGAGAGTGGCCATCGTCGGTTCGGGTCCTGCCGGATTGACTGCGGCAGGTGACCTCATCCGAATGGGCCACAAGGTGGTTATCTTTGAGGCCCTCCACAAAGCCGGGGGCGTGCTTGTCTACGGCATACCGGAATTCCGTCTGCCGAAGGAAATCGTGCAAGCAGAAGTCGATTTCCTTGCCGACCTTGGTATTGAGATTCACCTCAACACGGTTGTCGGCAAGGCCGACACGCTTGATGATCTCTTAAGCGACGGTTTCGATGCCATATTCGTCGGAACGGGCGCCGGCGCCCCCCTATTCATGAATATTCCGGGGGAGAACCTGAGCGGCGTATATTCGGCAAACGAGTATCTCACCCGCTCGAACCTGATGAAGGCGTATCTCTTCCCCGACTATGACACACCGATTGCAACGTCCAGGATTGTCGCGGTCGTCGGAGGCGGCAACGTGGCGATGGATTCAGCCCGCACAGCGCTTCGCTTGGGGGCGGAACAAGTGCACCTCATCTACCGCAGGTCCAAGGAGGAGATGCCCGCCCGCTCCGAAGAAGTGCATCACGCGGAAGAGGAAGGCGTGATTTTCGACCTGCTCACCAATCCCATCCGCTACATCGGTGATGACAAGGGCAGAGTAGTTGCAGTGGAATGTCAGAAGATGGAACTCGGTGAGCCGGACCAGTCCGGTCGCCGGCGTCCTGTGCCCATTAAAGGGTCGGAGTACACCATGGAGCTCGACACGGTCATTGTCGCAATCGGCAACGGCCCCAATCCGCTTGTCCCCTCAACCACACCGGATCTGGAAGTGAACCGCAAAGGCAACATCACGGCAGACCTCCAAACATGCAAGACGAGCAAGCGAGGCGTGTTTGCCGGAGGCGACATCGTGCGCGGCGCTGCCACGGTTATTCTTGCGATGGGCGACGGCAAGGTTGCAGCGCGTTCGATTGACGCTTACTTGAAAGACCCGGGTTGGTGGGATAGACCCGCGCCGGAGCCAACACCGGAAAAGGAAGAGAAGAAGGCCGGCTGATACGCAGCCGGAAACGCAATGGAATCAGTAGTTATCCTCGCCGGCGGCAAGAGCACCCGAATGGGGCGGAATAAGGCGCTTCTGGACTTCGGCGGCGAAACGCTCATCGAGAGAGTGTTTCGGATATTACAGGAAGCGTTTGAACAGGTTATCATTTCCGCAAATGACACCCGGGCGTACGAATTCTTAGGGGCGCACGTCGTTCGCGATGTGTTCGCCGACGCAGGTTCGCTGGCCGGCATTCACGCCGGCCTTTTGCATGCGCGCGGGCAACACTGCTTCATTGTGGCCTGCGATATGCCATTTGTCAACGTGGAGCTTGTTCGCTATCTCCACGGATTTACGACCGATTTCGACGTGGTCATTCCCCAGAGCCGTTATAGCGAGCCCAGTCGAACAGGATTAGAACCCCTTCACTCCTTCTACTCGCGCAACTGTATTCCGCACATCGAGGAGCAGCTTCGGTCGAACAATTTGAGGATAATCGACTTCTTCGACCAAGTCAACGTGCGGAGGGTGACCATCGACGAAGTACGCGCCTGCGACCCCGAGGAACTCTCGTATTTCAACATCAACACACCGGAAAAATATGAACTGGCAAAAAAGAAACTGCTCCGGCAGCGGGGAAAATAGAAGCGAAACGCCCATGGCCCATCGACCACTCTATTGCGATATCACGTCGTTTTGTGCGACAATGGTATAAGGAAACAGCATACGGTTCTTGCTCTACAATAAGAAATGCTTGTGAGAATATGCAGCACCGGCCAAACGACTGCAATCAAAATTCGGGTCAAAATCGAAAGCGCGTAATAAATTACCTGCGCGTCTCGGTGACCGATCTATGCGACTACCGATGCACGTATTGCATGCCGCCTGAGGGCGTCGAGCGGCTGCCACACTCGGAAATCCTTACATTCGAAGAAATCCGCACGGTCGTCGGCGCCGGCATTCCGTTGGGCATAAATCGCGTGAGACTGACGGGAGGCGAGCCTCTTGTCAGGCGTGATGTGCCCCAACTCGTCCGGATGCTCTCTTCCCTGCCGGGCATCGAAGAAGTATACATGACGACGAATGGCTCCCTACTCGGGGAATTCGCACACGCACTGCGGCAAAACGGGCTCAAGCGGGTCAATGTGAGTCTCGATTCTCTCAAGGCGGAGCGATACCGCGAAATTACCCGCGGAGGCCGTCTCGAGAAGGTCTGGAGAGGGATCGAGATTGCGCGAAAGGCTGGCTTTGAGCCAATCAAGCTCAATGTGGTCGTCATCAAGGGAGTGAACGATGACGAGATAGTTGACTTCGCGAAGCTCACGCTAGAGAATTCATATGAAGTAAGGTTCATCGAGTATATGCCGTTCGGTCCTCCGGCGGTCTCGGGAAAGTTCGAGTATATTCCCGCCGACGAGATGAAGCGTCACATCGGCGTCCTCGGCCCTCTCGAGAAATTGCCCGGCGTGAGTCTCAGCGGGCCGGCGGAACGTTACAAGCTGGCGGGAGCCCGCGGCGTAATCGGCTTCATTCCCGCCATGAGCCACAGCTTCTGCCCCACGTGCAACCGCATCAGACTCACGGCTGACGGACGGCTGCTTTCCTGCTTGTTTTCGGGCCGAGCAGTCGAAGTGAAATCGCTCCTGCGCACGGGAGCCCCTGCCGAGAGAATCTCCGACGCAATCAGATTAGCCATTGATTCCAAGCCATCTGGTCGAGAGGCGCGCTGCGAGAGTTTCATGAGCTCGATCGGAGGATAGCCGAAGGATTCGGAGCTCACAATGGTCGGCCAACCTGCTGAACTTGCCGAAGCCAAAAGAGCCATACGACGGGAGAAGATCCGCTGGCGCAGTTCCTTGTCGACGGAAGAAGCACGCGCCAGGAGTCAGCGAATTGCCGCCACGCTCAAGACGCTCCCCGAATATGCAAACGCTTCCACAATACTCTTCTATGTTTCTGCCAAGCCTAACGAAGTGGACACCCATCATCTCATCCGCGAGGCCTTCTCCAAAGGTGTTCGAGTACTTGTGCCCGCTACGGATTTTGGGCGGAACGAACTCAACATCGCCGAGATAAAAAGTGTGGATGAGCTTGTTCCCGTCCGATTCGGCCTGCTCGAGCCCCGCCGCGAATCGCTTCGAGCCGTCGACCCGCATGAGGCAGATGTGATAATCGTGCCCGGAGTTGCATTCGACAGAAACTGCCGGCGCATCGGCTTTGGAGGAGGCTATTACGATAGGCTTCTGTCTTGCGTGAACGCCTTCTCCATCGCTCTCTGCTACGAAGGCCAACTGGTGGACCGTGTCCCAGTCGGCTCCACTGACCTCCCCGTTGATATCCTCATCACCGAGAGCAACATCTATCGTCGAGCCGGACATCCTTGAGCAGTGCCTGATACGGGACAGCCCCCGAGTATGCGACAGAAAAGGTGTTTTGCTCACGACCCAGTTCTGCAAGCGTGTCCAATGACTGTCCGCTGACGGAATGTTGAGGAACGGTGTCAAGGAGTAGATGGTGCGGAGAGTTGCGAATTTCGCGTTGGCCGGATTTTACGATGATTCTCACGGCAGAGGACGACCGCGTGCCTCCCGCAGAATCTCGCCCTTTCAACATGCTGCCCAGACGAAACACCTTTTACATCGTATGCCCGCAGACTGCCAGTTTATGTCATGGCCTGCGTTGACTTTAGCTTTGGGAATATGATATAAATCAGTGGAATTGCAGAAGTAATGCCAGGCTTTGACCTGCGGAGCTCGATCCTGTCAAGTCTCGAGCAAGTCACAGAAGAGTTCCATGGATACTTCCGCAATCCATTGCCACAGTGAAGGATAAGCGACTGGCGAGGATAGACATATGATCTTGGTGACGGGTGGCGCCGGATATATTGGCTGCGTCCTAGTGGAAGAACTACTCGCAAAAGGCGAGTCGGTGAGAGTGTACGACAAGCTCTACTTCGGTGAAACAGGCCTTGGCAGGCTTCGCGACAAGGTCGACCTCGTTCAGGGTGACTTGCGACAATTCGATTCGCGCGTGCTGGACGGCATCGATTCGGTGATCCATCTGGCAGGCCTCTCCAACGACCCGACGGCGGAGTTCAATCCCAAGGCAAATTACGAGATGAATACGGTCGCCACGGGTGTTCTTGCGAAGGCATGCAAACAAAGGGGGATAAAGAGATTCACATTTGCCTCCAGTTGTTCAATATATGACCGCGGCCTATTTTCCGAAGACCTCTTGTATGACGAAAATAGTCCGGTGGCGCCACGCGCAGCCTACGCGGTCTCAAACTATGAGGCCGAGAGGATTCTCCTCGATATGTGCGACGATGATTTCTGCCCGGTCATACTGCGGCAGGGGACTGTCTACGGTTTTAGTCCGCGCATGCGGTACGATCTGGTGGTGAACACGTTCGTTAAGGACGCCCTGATAAAAGGGATTCTCACCGTTTTCTGCGGCGGCGAGATGTGGCGACCGCTTGTGGACGTGAGCGACACCGCCAAAGCACACATCTGTTGCGTAGAAGCTCCGGCGGAAAAAGTACGGGGGCAGATTTTTAATCTCGCATACAAGAACTACCGCATCCTCGAGCTCGCTCACTGGGTGCGTGAAGCACTCAAAGACAGGATAAAGCTTGATATTCAGGTGGACTACTCCCACTACAAAGCCCGCAGTTACAGGGTCTCCAGCCAGAAGATTGAGACTGTTCTCGGGTTCAAGCCCATCGTGGCGGTGAAAGAGTCGGTTCAACTCATGATACAGAAGATATACGACTACGGTTACACTGATTTTCTCCATCCTCGTTACTACAATATTGAATGGATGACATTGCTCTACAATATGGAGCAAACGCTGGCGAAAATAGGAAGTGTTTTCTAGCAATGTGTCGCAGAGATTAATTCGGCAATGCCAGAATTGTGATTATTGACATGCCAGCGAAATCAGAGCACACGATGCTGCATGATGTGGTGGCCGAACTCGTCATCAGATTCAGAAGCCCGAGAGTTTAACTCCTGAAGGGTTGTCCTCTTGCCCAAGCCAAGCATACTCCACCGCGCGAAGGATTTTGTTGAAGGAACGGCAGGCAGAAGGGTTGTCGTATCAAATAGATTTCCCTTCGTCGAGTTCCAGAAGCGATTCCTGACGGTAAGAATGGACCTCAGCAACAGATGTAACCTGGCATGTCTTGTCTGCGGACGTTCGGCCTTGGACTCCCATAGTGTGAGAGCAAGCGACATGGAATGGACGCTCTTCCAAAGAATAGTAAGGGAAATATTCCCTAAAACTTTAGAGCTTTTTCTCAGTTGCACGGCAGAACCTCTGATGGCGAGGAATTTCAGCGACATTCTCAGGGTGGTCGGAAAGTCTCAAATACCTTTTGTGGCGTTCACGACCAATGGACTGCTGCTTAATGAGGAGAACATACAGGAAATAATATCAGCAGGCGTAAAGGAGATTTATGTGTCTTTTGACGGAGCTACTCAAGGCACGTTCGGAGCCATTCGGGGTGGCGCGTCAATTCAAAAGGTGATGAAAAACATCAGACTCATTAATCACATTAAGCAATTGCACTCGACGCCAACACCAAGGGTTGAGCTTCATATCACTCTTATGCGCAGCAACATCGAGGAAGTCGAAGGGATTATCGAGATCGCGCACTCTCTTCAGATTTCTCGTGTGACCGCTCTGCATTTTCACGCTTTCCCTCAGCTCAATCTTGATAGCGAGAGCCTTCATAACCATACAGACATCTCCGACACTTGTCTCGAGCGCGCCCGCAAGAGGGCGGCTGAGCTTAATGTCAAATTCGATTGCCCACCTGCATTCAAGCAGGCAAAGCCTGCTCCCACCCGCATTCGCCCAAATCCAACGAAACAGGTGTGTGTTTTGCCCTGGACAAGTGTCGTCATTCGGCATGACGGAGACGTGTTCCCGTGTGGTGTCTGGTATGACGGGGAGCCTTTCGGAAACCTGACTAAATCGAGTTTTTCAGAAGTATGGTATGGCCCCAAGTATCAGGCTCTTCGCACAGAAATGAGG
Source organism: Candidatus Abyssobacteria bacterium SURF_17 (assembly GCA_003598055.1). Lineage (GTDB taxonomy): Bacteria > Abyssobacteria > SURF-5 > SURF-5 > SURF-5 > SURF-17. The sequence goes on from QZKI01000113.1 coordinate 19,258, forward strand.
GAGCACAAACTACAAAGCGTCTGCGGTCGGTGCGAGCAATGCTGCGGCTAATTCTCATTGGCCACGTGTGTCTGAGAGTTTTCATAATGTTATCCGGAAGCCTCATTGCCGAGGAGCCACCCTGGAGTCTTCCTCCCGTTTCAGGTCCTTGACAGCCTTGTATTCGGCATACAAACGCAGAAACGACCGGAAGGGCAGCTTGGCGAATGCGGACATTTTCCTGCGCGCGTTTTCTCCATGCGCCCATACATACCTCGCATCCTCGATGATTCCACTTTTGTAGCAGCGAAGGACGCCTCCCAAAGCTGGCAAGCTTTGCAGGCCAAACAATCTATACAATTGTTTGTGACACTCATAGATTTCCCGGTATTCGCTGAGAACGGACCTCAAGTGGGAGTGCTCTACCGCGGCCTCAGGCTCGTAAACAATCTTGTATCCTGCCAACAATACCTTCTTGGACCAGCCGAGGTCTTCGGCGAAATCCATCTCGTCATATTTGTGAATCTTCCAGACGCTTCTCCTGAGACATGCGCAGACATCATCGAAGATGCAGAGCCTGAACTTTTCATGCGGCGTCAACTTCTCGTAGTCATCAGTGTTCTCGAGATACTTCACGTGTCTACCGCCCATTGAACCAAAATAGGTTTCGACTCTTCTTTTGATGAGAATATCGGCGTCTTTGGAAGGCTGATGCTTGCAGTACACACCTGCCACGGCGGGGTCTTCAAAATTGCGGAGCATATTCTCAAGCCAATCCGTTCTTATCGGAATTGCGTCCTGGGACATAACAATGACGAATTCGCCATTGCACTTCTCTATCCCTTGGTTGCGAGTTCTGCCGTGGTTGAACTCCTCAGGCGGAATCTGATAGAGACGAACGCCGTGTTCCTTGAGTATCTTGACCGAATCGTCTGTCGAACCCGAATCGATTGCGACAACTTCGAATGGATGACTGGTCTCCTGGGAGAAGACTTGATCGAGAACCATGGGCAAGTATTCTCCCCCATTTTTCACTGGAAGGAATATGGAGACGGCGGGGGATGACGAGCTCATCTTACCTGCCCCGTTTTGATGAGGCTCTTATAGCGATCCGTCAAGAAAGAGAGGACATCCTCTTCGATCGTCTTGACGGGCCCGATTCCTGCGCGAAGCTTTTCAAGGAGCCCCGGCTGCTCAACCAAGCTGCTGATTGTTTGGGCCAACTCGTCGGGATTGCCGACCTCGAAGAGAAGACCGTTTTGCATGTGCTTTACGAGGTCGGCCATGCCGCCGTGATTCGATGCAATCACGGGAGTACGGGTCAGAAACGCCTCGTGAATTGTCAGCGGCGAGTTTTCATACCACAGGGACGGAACAATCAGCACATCGATGTTCTCGAATATCTCTTTGACGTCCGCACTATCAAACTCTCCGCAAAACGAGATGTTCGGGTTTCTTGCCAATGTTATGACATGGCGCCCGTATTGGGGAAATCGCGTCATGTCGCCATAGATACGCAGTGAGGCGTTTGGGTGCTCAATCTTATTAAAGGCTTCGACAAGAACATGCACGCCCTTATGAGGCACGATTGTCCCGATGTAAGCGAATCTTACCTGGGAGGAGGGAGTGCGTTGAAAGCCTCTTGACAGGTTGGCATGGTGTCCGTAATCCGAGAAAATGATTCTCTCGGGCGATACACCCCAGCGCAGAAATTCATTCCTCAGGAACGGCGACGGCGCCACCAACAGGTCAGCCTGCGCAAGCATCGCGCGCAGATACTCCGTTCGCTTCAGAATCCGGCGGGTGTACAGGACAGTCTGTCGCAGTCTTCGGAGCAGGCGTCGCGCTGAGGAATCCCGCTGAACTGAAAGACGGTTGCTCTCACCCTGCGCGCACGGGAATAAGGAGTTGTGGTATCTGTTGGGAAGGATACCGCGCTGAATCAGAACGCACTCGGCGCACCGAAATGAATGAATATTTCGGCATATACTGAGGTCGGGTCGCAGGCGCTGCCCCCCGAAAGGGCACATCATCCAGAATTCATGCAGCGTCACGACCACGGGTATGCCTCTCTCCTTGGTAATCTGAATAATATTCGCAGAAAGATTCATCAGGTGCTGACAATGCACAATGTCCGGGCGAAACTCGTCCAGCACATCGCTGAAAATCGTGTCAATGCGCTTATTATCATAGGTCTCTTCAAATGATTCGCCCTCATGGTTGTTAATGACCCGCACGTAGTTGACACCGCGATAGGCACCGCGTTCAACTGAATACTGTTCTTTGCCCTGCTCTTCATCGGCATAGAAGACAAGCACCTCGTTGCTTTCACTCATTGCCCTCGCGAGGTTGTAGCAATAAATCTCGGCGCCAGCCGTATACCTGGGCAGGAAATGATGTATCGTAAACAAGATTCTCATAATGAACGGTAAGGGGGCTTAGGTTTCCCCTTTCAAGCGGGTTGCCATGTTTCTGAGCGTCGCGGAAAGAGAGTGAATGATGCTCCTATTCCCGAGTGCCTGCGGCCTGCCGGCGAACGGTTGGACAAGCATCTCAAGGCAAAACTCCGCGAGGGCTGTGATGTCAACCCTCTCGGGAACAGCGGAACACGCCGGCTGCAACACGCTCGTTGTGCGCTCGAGCAAGTCCGCATATTCACGCCGTACCGCGATAACAACGTGGCGATATGACGGGTCGCGATTGTCAATGGCATATTGGTAATGGTTATACAAGCGGTTCAACGCCTCAAGCGCTGGCCTATATTCAGCGTGCGCATCCATGTAGAGTGTCAGTTTTATCATTGTGCGCCAATGAGGCAGGAATCCATTCGGCAAAACGGCGACCACGCAATGACGCGTTTTCAATAAGCTCACCGTCTCCTCCATAACAGGCAGCGGCGACCGCAAATGCTCATCAAGCCAGATGTGGCCGCGGCCAAATGCCTTGCGATGAAATTGGTTCGCATCCTCCTCAGCTTGCCTTACCCCGGGAGAATGAAAAGGTGCGGCGACAACGATCCCGACGGCCGACGCCCGCAACAACTCTGACACAAAGCTTTCCCTTTCTGGCGGCGCAATATGCTCAAGCGTGTCAATGCTTACAGCAAAATCAAAGGTTCGATCACGAAAAGGAAGGCATGTCCCCGATGAATATACGAAATCGGCGGGGCGCAGTCCTTCCCTTAACCTCAAATCCGTGAACACAATACGGTCCTCGGTCAGAAACATCCCGAGTTCTCCCTCCAGGAAACCGACATCAAGCAGTTTCATGGGAGCATCCTTGTGCCGGACCACCGATATAATGTCACCCACCATCTTGTACCGCTGATACTGGTCGAAGGTGAGCTTTAAACGATCTCCATCTTCCGGGATATTGATTTTACTCATAGAGTTTCCTGTCCTCCCCTTCGACAGGATTTCACTGCGAAGACCGACGAGTAAGCTTTCTGTATTTGTCCCGCATCCTTCTTTCGAGGAGAGCCAATCGCTTGGGTGAAGCATTCATGGCGCATGTTAGCGCCTCCCCTGCCATTGGGAAAACAGTGCACACAAGCCAGCAATGGCAGCCCTTTGAATCTATGAAATGCCGCAGTCGTTGAGCTGCAGGGGACATCCAGATTTCATCAAGGCCCCTCTCCTTGAGATTGCCTATGACCCGTTTTTTCAGGAGCGGGCAGAAGTATACATCGCCATATGGATTGATTTGGACGAACGTGCGGCCGGCAGTGCAACGGTCGAAATAACGCTTGGGTTTCTCCGCATAATCCGTCAAGTGCGACCAGTAATAGATTTGGGCAAGAAGACCAATGTCAAGGTTCTCGGGGAAGAAGTACCATCCATTTTTCTTCTTGTACTTCTCGATTATCCGTCCCGAGATGCTCCTTGTCATAGCCCGTATCTCATCGAATTGAGCTTTCTCCCAAACGAACTCTTCTTCCACGTCCCATTGAACGACAAACTGGGCGCAAAAGTCGCATCCGATCTCCTCCGCGAAATCATAACACTTGACCAGGTCTCGATAGTTCCGGGGAGTCAACGTGAAATTAAGCCCGTAGCTGATTCCGGGATGACGCTTCTTGACCTCTTTAATAGTGCCCACGAGTTTCTCGAAAGCGTGCGGTATCCCTCTGATTCTATCGTGAGTCTCGCCGATTCCATCGATGGAAGAGCCAAGCTGAATAGACCCCACCGGACGGGTGCGCAAAATCTGGTCCAATTTGTCAAGCACAAGTCGCGAGTTTATTCCGTTAGTGAGGAAGTTGATCCTGGCGGATGGGAACTTATCAGTCAAGAAAGCGCATAGCTCGACAATTGAAGGCCAGATGAATGGTTCCCCACCTGACAAGACGACACAGTTTATGTTCTTCAGCGATTCTGATTCCTCAATGACCGATCGAATCTGCTCCAGGGTCATTTCACTGTTTCTCAGCTTTGGGTCGTTGATATTCTTACTCCAGAGGTCACACATAATACACTTGCAATTGCAACTATAGGTAAGCTCCATGTGAAGCTCTCGGATGCTCGATGAGGGGTCGGCATCAAACTTCGCGCATGCGGATCCCCTCTGCATCATCCTATCCAGGAGCTTGGGCAAGAAAAACATAGTTGCCATTATTCAATTCCCTTTGCCGCGCGGATGAACGACGGAACGTTTCATGGCCCCGCGACCTCGATTCCCTTTCGTCTCAGTGCCGCCGAGTACGCATCATACGTCAAGGCGAATATAGCCGCATCCTGCACCCGGGCATATCTCCTCTCGCGCATCCGGCCGCGAAGCACGCTGGACAATTGCCGTAGCACCATCTTGCACGCGTCGTAATACTCGAACGTCCCGTTGTCGAGCCCCGCTCGTGCGCACCGCGCGACATACTCGAGGTGAAAACCCAACAGGCGCTTGTCGTGAATATTCTTCAGCATGAACAGAAGAGAATTCTTGCATTCGATGGCGAGCTTCGCGGTCGGCTTGGTGACGTCCGCCAGCGTCCCGTGACTCTTGTGGTACGCGATGCTGGTTGGCTCATACAGAACACGCCATCCTCTTTTCCAGGCGCGATAGCAGATGTCAATGTCCTCCCAACAGTAGGGAACGTAGATGGGATCGAACCCGCCAAGCTGGAGAAACTTCTCCTTATCAACGAACATTGCCGCACCGATTGCGTAAAAGGTCGGGGACGTTTCCTCTACGACGGGAGTGTTGACGTAATTAGCTTCGTTCCAAACGGGAAAACACTCGCTGTTCATTTTCGCCGCGTTGATGCCGGAATGGAATGTTACGAAGTCCCAGAGGTACAGCTTTGGCGTCACCGCAAAGGTGTCTTCTTTTTCCAGGCTTTCCAGCATGGGACCGATTCCGTCCTGCTCGAGAATAATGTCGCTGTTCAGGAGGTAGACCGCCCGATGCCTGGCATTTGTGATTCCAACGTTACACGCTCGCCCAAAACCCACATTCTTGTCGAGGGCAATGAGGCGCACAGCTGGATATTTTTCTCTCAAATATTCAACGCTGCCGTCGCTGCTCACGTCGTCGACGACCAATACCTCGGATTGCTCGAAACCGCGCAACGCCGCAAAGAAACTGGGAATGACGGTATCGAAGTACCGCATCCCGTTGTAATTGGGCACCACAATGCTGATTCCGTCCCGGCTTGCAGGACCCTTCAGGTGGGGAACCGCTTTTCTTTTCGAAAAAAGTATTCGCGAACATGCTTCTTCGACCTCGGAGAGTCTTCCAAGCAATCGCAGGGCCGAGACAAGAAAGGAATATTTCCAGAGTCGTCTTGCGCCTTCTCGCGACTTCAAGAATCCGGCCGCTCTTCGTATCCGGCGAAAGAATCTTTGCACGTCCCAGAAACCTCGACTCGTTTTCATAAGACTATTGAGCATCATCTCATATTTCTTTTCCGCCGCATGCGATGAGCATCAGTCGCCTGATAGCTCGAGGACCGTCCGGAGCACGTCCTCGGCGGAAATCATATCCATGCAATTCGGATTGTTCTCACAAGAACTTCGGTAACAAGGGGCACAGGAGGCCCCGACGAACAGTTTTCTGCCCCTGTCATAGAGGTCAACCTCCTGCTCGCAGGTGGGGCCGAACAACGCGACCACCTTTTTTTGCAGCGCAATGGCGAGGTGCATCGCAATGGTGTCGCTCGCAACCAATATGTCGCAGAGGTCGATGAGCGCGGCGAATTGACGGAGCGTGTTGCCACAACCGGCGTCCACGATGGGAGCGCGCGCGTTCGCCAGTATCCATTGATTCTTCTCGACCTCGTGCGGGCCGCCAAACAACACGCAACGGTACCTGTATTCGGCCCAGAGACGTTCGGCAAGCTGCACAAATTTTTCCTTCGCCCACCGCTTGGTAGCGAAGACTGGTCCCGCTCCGCTGTTGAGTCCCACGACAGGATTTCCTCTGTCCACCTTATGCCGGGTTCTGAATTCCTCGGCGAACCGCTTCTCCTCAGGCGTCATAACGTAGATGTACTCTTGCCGTTTATAGGGGAGTCCGACGGCTTCGAAAATAATCTCCTGGTAGGTCTTCCTGTTCTGCCGAAACTTAAGCTCGTCATCGAAACCGAGTCTGAATATGTAGCGCGCCGCCTCATTGGCAGGACAGAGATTGCCGCTCCGGGAATCCATCAGGAATCCGTATTTTCTGGGCGCCTGCACGAGCGAGGCAAGAGAAGTCGCCTCCGGGTCCTTATCCAGGCAAATGACCGTGTCGAAAGTCTCAACAAGGAACCGGCTGTCCTGAGCGCCCAATGCAATACAGCGGTCGAGCAACGGGTTGTTTTGCAGAAGCTCCACCGATTCGCTTCTTGTCACCCATGTAATGTGACAATGGGGCGCTTTTTCCTTTAACGCATGAAGTAGGGGAGTTGTTCGTAAGACATCGCCCATGGCGCCAATCTTTATCAAGAGGATTTTCCCGTCCATCCCGCTGTAATGAGGGCACCCCTCGCACAGTCGCTTATACCTGCATGGCTTCTCGCCAATGAAATGGCGGCAGTCAGGCCGATAGAAATTCTGTTCCTTCAGAATTTTCTTGCTCACTTACAGCTCCTTCGAGTGTTTCTGCTGCCCGAGAGATTTCTTCTTGAACGCCTCCCAGATGCAAGATTCCAGCTCTGCGGCGTTCCTGTTCCAGTCGTACAGCTCTTCCGCGAGCTTGCGGCCGTTTGCGCTCAGTTTCTGCTGAAGGCTCTTGTCTCGCAAGAGCTTGAGCAGGCTGTCAGCAAACGCTCCCGCACCACGGGCCACAATGATATCCTCGCCGGGCTTAACCTTGATTCCTTCCGCCCCCTCCGGAGTGGAAATGACAGGAATCCCGAGCGCCATCGCCTCTATGATTTTGCCCTTGATTCCGCCGCCGAGCCGAATGGGGACAATAAATACCGTGCTGCGCTGGAGATACGGCCTGAAATCTTCGACATAATCGGTGACGATTATGTTCGTGCCGTCGGCGCGACGCTTCATCTCCTCGGTCGGCAGCGACCCCACAAACACCACTTTGAAATCCGGCAGCGCGGCCTTCACGCGCGGGTATATCTTGTCCACAAAGTATATGGCGGCGTCATGATTCGGGTAATTCGCGTAACATCCCAGGAACACGGCGGTTGCCTCGTCACGCTTTTCTACCGGCGCATACTGCAGATAGTCGAGGTTCACGCCGGTCGGAACCAATGGGACAGCCGTGTGGCTGTTCGCGCATCTCTGAAAAAATTGTTGGTCGCGGGGGGAGAAGGCCACCACGACATCGAATTTTTTCGCGAACACGTGTTCGAAAGTCCTCATTTTCCACCACTGAACGAACATCTTGAACTTCTTGAACCACGTAGACTCGTTGACTGCCAACCGAAAGTAGTTCACGGTTCTCGCCTCGTGCGTAGTAAAGACTTTGAGGCAGCGTTCAGGAATCATGTCTGCATACATCGCCATTTCAGTGAATTCGAGGTCCACAACATCGAAGTCTTTCCTGCGGATAACGTCGTCGAATTTCTGAATGAAGTCCTCCGAATAATAGCAGAGCAGATGCTGGGGAAACCGGGCGGTGTTTTCCTGACGAAACTCGATATATTTCTGCCATAAGACCGGGGAAAACCGCATTATCCTTGGACGTAATGCCGCCTTCAACGCGGAGACGCGGCTTTGTTTCGCGAGGTTCTCGTTGTATATGGCGACTTGTTCGGAATTGTCGCCCTTTATCTGGTTTGTCGAGAAGATGACAATCTCATCGCAATAGCGCTCCACCTCCGGAATGAGATGACGCTGCTCGGGCCATATATTGGAAAGGAGCGTTATCTCGTGATTCCGGGAGAGGGCTTTGATGGTATTGAGCAATCGTATCCCGCCACCATATCCGTCCCAGGGAAAGAAGGCGGATATAATCAGTATTCTCATTCGTTTCATCGAAGCTGCCCTATCCTTACTCAGAATCCTGTTGCCCCGCCGAATTTCCGAACAATTCCTGCTCCACCAGCTCGCACACGATGTGGCCGATGAGAATATGGTTTTCCTGAATGCGGGGAGTGCTTGTCGAGGGCGCGCAAACGCACAGGTCAACGAGGCCCTTCATCTTTCCACCCGAACGCCCGGTGAGCCCTATCGTATGACAGCTTTTCCTTTTCGCTTCCTTCAAGGCTTCGATAACGTTCGGTGAGTTGCCGCTGGTACTGATGCCGATGACAACGTCTCCTTCGTGAGCGAGCGCTTCGACCTGTCGGCGAAACGTGTGTTCATAGCCGTAATCGTTACCCACCGACGTGAGGATGGACGTGTTGGTGTTGAGCGCAATCGCCTCGAGGGCTGCGCGCTCCTTGAAAAACCGTCCGACGAGTTCGGCCGCCAGATGCTGAGCGTCCGCGGCGCTGCCGCCGTTGCCCATGAGCACCACCTTCCGGTTGGCCCGATAGGCATTCACGATCAACGCCACCATATCGGCCACAAACCCGACGAGATGCGAATCAAACCCATCAAGCGAGTTCTTGGCCTCGTTCACTCTCTCAAGAATTGCATCCGCATGCGACATACCTTCTTTTCCCCTCAC
>QZKI01000119.1 GCA_003598055.1 Candidatus Abyssobacteria bacterium SURF_17
CCTCAGCAAGGCGTCGGATATAGCTACACGGCATACAGTCAATTCCCGTGGCCGGACTTGCACCGGCTAGACACGCGGCCCTATGGGCTGCAAACCAAGCCACCAAGGAAGGATGGAAAGGAGAGCGATGAAAAAATTGTGTCTTTGTGCCTTTGTGCCTTCGTGGTTAAAATGCCTTTCTCTTTGCCCTCCGTCTGTTCAGAAAAGAGATCATCTGGTATAATCTCAGGAGAAGCGGAATATTCCGCTTTGGGACGGCGCACGCGTGCGCGAATTCATGAGGAGACTGCACTCGTGGTTGACAGCGGAATCTATGTTGCCAATTTGACGGCCTTCAAGGATGGCAAGTTGGATGTGGATGCCATGCGGGACCACGCGGAGTTTCTTATTAAGAGCGGCGTCGCGGGACTGTGTCCGGCGGGAACAACCGGAGAGTTCCTGTATCTCAGCGCTCAGGAGAAGAAGCTCATTTTTCTGACGCTCATAGCTCAATGCCGCGGCCGTTCGAAGATCCTGTGCTGTCCGTGGGATGCGAACGTGGACGCGATGGCCGACCTGTGCCGGTCCGTTTCCGACAAAGGCGCGGACGGCATTTTCCTTCCCCCTCCCATCTACTACGAGTTCACGGACACCGAGATTGTGGACTTCTATGAATTTATCAGGCGCAACAGCGGCGTTCCAGTGTATTGCTACAATATCCCGAAGTATTCAAACAACGAGATACGGATTGACGCCCTGCAAGCGATGGTTGACCGTAAGCTTGTCGGCGGCATAAAGGACAGCTCCGCCAACGAAGAGCGCCTGCGAACCATCATATCCCGCTTCGGCGACACGCTCGACATCCTCGCCGGAGGCGACCATTTCGTTCTGAAGGCAAAGACATTGGGCGCAAACGGGTTCATATCGGCCCTCGGCAACATCTATCCCGAGCTTTTCGTGGCGCTATGGAATTCTCCGACCGAGGAATTGCAACGAAAGATTTGTACGCTGCGAGACGGCATCAAAGGATACGGCGGCATTCCCGCCCTGAAATACCTGCTTTCCAAACGCGGCTATCCATGCGGCTGCCGCTTCCCCTTCAAAGAGCTTGATGACGCGCAGAAACGCGCTCTCGATACCCTCGCTGATTCACTCTGATTCCCCGACGAGAGAAGCCTCGCAGGCGTATCGCCCAGGCGAATTCCGCGCCGCAATCGAATTCCTTCAGAGGGAGCGACTGGCGCATTTAATCTCAGAAGGCGCAATCCATTCTCTCTATTGATGCGCAACGACTAATGCTTCGGCGATTCGCTTGCGCCGTGTCTTTCGGATGAGTACCCGAAGCCCATCGTCTTCAATCACGTCGCCTCCCTGCGGCAAGCGCCCGAGTTTCTTGACGCACCATTCATTCAGGCTCGGGCTTCGCTCCGCCCGTGGGGCAGTTTGCGGCTGCTTTCCGAGCATTTCCGTAATCGAATCCATCAATGCGCCGCCTCCTGCGATCAGGCCGGATCCATAGCGGTAGAGGCGGGACGGCATGAGGTCATATTCGTCCTCGATTTCGCCGACCAGTTCCTCGATGATGTCCTCAAGGGTGACAAGGCCCTTGACTGCATTGTCCTCCGACACGACAAGGGCGATGTGGATTTTATCGTGAATCATGCGTTCCAGCACCTTCGAGAGAGGTGTCTTCTCGTCAAACCGTGCAATCGGCCTCGCGATTCCCCGCACAGTGGGGTCCGAAGGGTTTATCATCAGGGCGGTTACGATATCCTTGAAATTGACGTAGCCGATTATCGACTGAGGGTCATCTTCCTTTTCAGACACGGGAAAGCGTGTGTGCATATCGAGATGCGCCTTGACCAACGCTTCGTTCAAATCGCTCGCCAAAAATATCGAGGCGATTTCGGAGGCCGGGATTGCCGCGGCGGAAACCGGCCGGAGCGAAAGTTGGGCTGCCGCCAAGACGATTTTCTCCTCATGGGCTCCAATGAGTCTCGAACTCCGCGCGAGGCTGACTGCTGCGCGAAGTTCATGCAGCCCACGCTCTTTGTACTCCTGATCGGCCCTGAAGGCCGAAGTCCCGAAACGGGCGACTTTTTTGACAATGGCCTCAAGCACAAAGATGATCGGATAGAAGAAGAGGCATAAGACTTTCATTATCGGCGACAGCCGAAGGCAAACCAATTCGTTGTTCCGAAGGGCGAATACTTTCGGAACGAGCTCCGCAAAGATAATAGTGACGCCACTCAGGGGTACCACCAAGAATGCAATTGCCAGAATGTCGGATAAGCGTTCTGAGATACGCAAAGTCCGCTCCAGATAGGGAGAAAGCGTCTCCTCCATTCCGGCTCCTCCCGTAGCGGCGGCGATAGCGCCTGCCAGCGTGATGCCAACCTGAACAACCGCGAGGCTTGCCTCCAAGCGGTCCTTCATAAAAATGGCTGTCTCCGCTCCCCTTCTCTTCTCCTGAAGGAGTAAGCTCAGGCGAGACCGAGAGACGGATGCAAGCGCCATCTCATAAGCCGCAAAAACGGCGTTGAACAGAAGCATCATACTTATAATTGCAAATTCAAGTCCCAGTGACATCTTTTTCTCTTATCTTAGGCACTGATGGATAACCGCACGCACGTGAATTCTCACTGAGTATTTTACGCCCAATACCCACCATCCATTTTATCAAAGCAATCTGGCGTAAAACAAGGCGCAAGCGCCTGTACCTCTTTCGTTCAGGGTCATCTCTTCCAATAAGACAACGGCATTGCGAACCAACTGATTCTCAACACGACAATGCAGAAAAAGGGACGTCGCAGAACCCTTTGGACACCATGCCGCCGCAATGTTACTTATCCGGTCAGGTTGTCATAATGTAAGCTCTGCGGCCCGCCTCTATTGACAAACCTGTGGGGGTAGGATAGACTTGCGTTAAGTGATACTTTACGCTTAACGATAGTGGAAACCTCGAGGGGTGGCAGGATGGCCAAAGGGAAGACGAAGAAATCAATGAAAATGCGAGAGCTTGTCCGTCTGACAGGAGTGCGAAAGGCAACTATCCATTACTACATAAGCAAACGGATCCTTCCCAAGCCTCGCAAGACGGAAAGGAATATGGCGTACTACGACGAATCATACGTCGAACGCATCAAGCTGATAAAGGAATTACAGCTCAAGTACTTCCTCCCACTGGAAGTCATACGGCAAGTGCTTTCGCAAAATGACGGCAAGTTGTCACCGGCCGAATTGGATGCTATACGATTCGGCCATAGATTCCTCATGCAATCGGAGAAGCGCCGGGATAAATATGAATCACAGACACTGGGGGAACTGAGCAAGAGAACGGGATTGCCACAAGAAGATATCCTGGAGATGGAGCGCTGCGAAATCATTTCGCCGACTACAGGCAAGCGAGGAGAAAAGCGGTATGAAGATGTCGACATAAGAATAATAGAGTCGTTTGCCGCAATACGGAAGGCCGGCTTCACGAAGGAGCGCGGATTCGAAGTCAGGGGTTTTCGGGTACAAAGCGACTTGATCGGCATGCTGGCTATCGAAGAAGTAAAGGACCTCTCGAGAGAACTCGGCGCTGAATCACTGCGCGATCCTGAGTATCTGCAGAATCTCGCCACAAATGGTCTGGAAAGCATCAATAACTATATATCCCAGCTTCACAGGAAGAAATTTCTGGAAGCGTTCAGGACATTCATCGAAAACGGTGAGGAAGCCCTCAATCATCGCACTCAGCAAAAGGGAACAATACCGAAGGAACCCCGAAGAAGAAAATCGCCGAAACAGGGAGCGACAACGGGCAAGGAGAATTCCTGATTGGAGTCACCGCACGGGATTATTTCAAAGATTGAGCGGTTTGCCATCCATGATGGCCCCGGGATCAGGACCCTCGTTTTCATGAAAGGATGCCCCTTGCGGTGTCTGTGGTGTTCTTCCCCGCAAACTCAGAATCCGTTCCCTGAGGTCTTGTACGATGCCACCAAGTGCCAGATTTGTGGCTGCTGCACAGATGCCTGTCCCGCCGAGGCAATGATGCTGTCCGACGGAGAGGGAGTGGAGATTGACAGGAAACTCTGCACTGGTTGCGGCGAATGTGTCGAAGCCTGTCCCAATGAAGCCCTGGAATGTGCGGGGAGGTATATGACGCCAGAGGAACTGGTTAAAGAAGTTATGAAGGACAGTTCATTTTACCGAAGGTCAGATGGAGGGATCACCATCGGCGGTGGGGAACCCACCATGCAGCCCGAGTTCGTTGCTGAGTTTCTCAAGAAAGCGCAACAGCAATATGTACATACGGCGATTGAGACATGCGGATATGTGGATTGGAAATGTCTTGAGAAACTGCTGGAGCACGTGGACCTCGTGTATCTCGACATCAAGCATATGGACGATCTTATGCACGGGAAGCTTACCGGAGTATCAAACGAACTTATCCTGGGGAACGCCAGGAAGCTTTCTGCTGTTCGTCTTATGATCATACGAATCCCGATAGTGCCGGGATGCAACGACTCTCACGAGAATATTCTTAATACGGCCAAATTTGCGGCTGACCTGGGCGAGAACGTCGAGAGGGTTGATCTCTTGCCATACCACAGGCTTGGCGTCCAGACATATCGCCAACTCGGCAGAGAGTACAGCCTTGAAGGCGTCGAACCGCCCAACGAACGCACAATGCAAAGGCTCAAGGAGATTGTCGAATCGTGCGGCGTTGCCGCTCAGATCGGCGGGTAGCAATCCACGAGACAGAATTCCTTCGAACGCTTGAGAAAGTGAGCAATGAGAGGCAGAGCTGGTACTGGTAGTCTTGCCCCGTCGGGCATGAGAAGTCAATGAAAGGAGACCCAAAATGGTTGACCTCCTTGATACGATGCTGACAATTAAACCGACCCCTCGAGTCCAGAGGCTGCGAGATACTTACTTTCGGCTAAAACCGGTACTCGAAATCGACAGGGCGCGAATCCTCACGAAGTCAATGAAAGAGACTGAAGGCGAACCCATGGTGATCCGCAGCGCGAAGGCCTTTGCGGCCATTGTCAGGGGGATGCCGCTTAACATCGTGGCCGACGAGCTTCTTGTCGGGTATATAGGCGCCACCCGCGAGGGCCAGCCGCTCGCCATTGAGCACGGCCCATCGCTGGAGGGCGCGTTAGGCTATCCGGGAGCGCGAGAATATGTTTTCAGAGAGGAGGATGAAAGGGAATTGATGGAGGAGATTCTCCCTTACTGGAGAGGAGGGGGAAACTACGAGAAAACGCCTTCCGGTTACATTCACCATTATCTGGATAATCTTTTCTATGCAGACCCGAGGCATTTTCCCGCCGGTGGGTCGCTTGTGGGCTCTCTTGGAACGTACTACCAGGAGGTTGGCCATCAGGTCATTAACTATGAAAAGGTGCTGAAGAAAGGGTGTCTGGGTGTCAAGAAGGAAGCGGAAGAACGGCTATCTCGGCTTGACCCAAGCGATCCTGATGACCTGAAGAAGATTCCGTTTGTTCGGGCCGTGATTATAGCCATGGAGGGTGCAGCCGAAATCGGGAAACGCTTTGCCGACAAGGCGTGCGAGCTGGCTGAGGAGGAAAAGAATGCCACGAGGAGGGGCGAGCTTCTCAAGATAGCCGAGGTGTGCGAGCGGGTTCCCGCATATCCGGCGAAAACGTTCTACGAGGCGATGCAATCGTTCTGGTTTACTTACATTCTCCAGTACTGGGAGAGCATGGAGGCCAAATGTCATTCCTTCGGGAGAGTAGACCAATATTTTTGCCCGTTCTATGAAAGCGATATCAGAGCGGGGAAATTGACAAGAGAGGAAGCTCAAGAGCTGATCGATTGTTTCCTCCTGAGGATTCCACTGACATCGTGGGGCATGGATGACATGCATTTCTACGTTATCGGAGACTTGCTCCTGCCCCATATGAGCGTCGGGGGATACAAGCCTGACGGCACGGATGCAACGAACGAATTATCGTATATGTTTATTGAAGGCATGATGCATTGCAGGCTGCCGGAACCGGACTTCAGCGTATTGGTTCACGGCAAAGCGCCTGACGATTTCATTATCAAGGGTTGTCAGCTCGCCGCACTCGGATGCGGGCAACCGATGTTTCAGAACAGCGATTTTATTATCGCCGGCCTTCTTTCCCGGGGGAATATGGGCGGGCCGGCTGTAACAATCGAGGATGCCAGAAACGCGGCTGAGGTGGGATGCCAGGAACCTTTCATTGTTGGGAAAGACGGAATTGACATCACGGCCGGCTTCATTAACGCCGGTTTGGCGCTGGAATTTGCGCTGAATAACGGAATGAACCGCTCGTTCGAGAGTACTCCCTTTTGGGAAGATGCGACAAGCGCATTGTCACGACTCAATGCCGAAGCGGACGCAAGTGCAGAGGGATTACTCCCATGGGAGGACCGACTCCGGCTTAACCTTGGGAGGGGCTTAGAGACAGGAGACCCCCGGAATTTCGAGTCCTTTGACAAAGTCAAGAACGCATTCGTCAGGCAACTTGCCTTCATGGTAAGAAACAAGCTCATGACACACAACGTACGGGACATGGCCTTGGCCGAGCTGAAGCCCACAATATTCCAATCGGCGCTCATAGATGATTGCATCGAGAAAGGGCTGTGCAGGGAAGCCGGTGGCGCACATTACAACTGGGGCCCCGGAATTTATCCCGTGGGCATGGCGGACGTCGCAGATTCTTTAGCTGCGGTCAAGAAGCTGGTGTTCGAGGAGCAGAGAATCACGATGGACCAGTTGTGTGATGCCCTGGACAACAACTTCCAAGGATACGAGGAAATACGTCAAATGCTGCTTAGTGTGCCCAAGTATGGAAATGACGAGGATTGCGCAGATGAAATCATGGCGTGGGCCGTGCATGAGTGGGCTGCTGAGGTACACAAGCATAAGAATGCGCGCGGTGGCTATGCAGTCTGCGGACTGCAATCACTTTTTATGTCCGTGCCGTACGGTCGTGAGGTTGGGGCGCTGCCCTCGGGAAGGCTTGCCGGACAGCCGTTGTCGAATGGAGGTTCGCCGTGCAACGGCGCAGCGTTGGAGAGCCCGACAGCAATCATCAACTCACTAAGTAAAGTGGATTGCCTGGAGTGCAACCTTGGAATCGTACTGAACGTTCGGCTCAGTCCGGAGATTTTCAAGACAAGAGACGGTATCCGCAGGCTGGCCGGCCTGGTAAGAAGCATTGTGGATAAGCAGATCATGCACATTCAATTTAATATCATCTCGACAGATACATTAAGGGCGGCGCAGAGAGAGCCGGACAAGTACAAAGACCTTGTGGTCAGGGTGGCCGGTTATTCCGCCTACTTCGTAAACTTAACTCGAGGCATGCAGGAGGATATCATAGCCAAAAACGAGTATGGGTTGTGACCTGTCGGCGAATGTGCATCGGCGAATCGATCTGACAGATTCGCACAGGACTCGGAATAAGGCTTGCGTAGATTCGCTTCAAATGAATGGGGGATGCAGATGAGATCAAAAGAAGAGCTCAGCCAAATGGATGTGAAATACCTGGTTCACCCCGCCGTCAATTTCAAGGAACACCGCAAGAAGGGGCCCCGAATCATCGTCGAGGGCAAGGGGACGCGCGTCAAGGATATTGACGGCAACGAATACCTTGATGCCTTTTCCAGTTTGTGGAACGTCGTGGCAGGCCATGGTCAAGAGGCTATCGGCAAAGCGATTACCGAACAACTGAGCCAACTGGAATTCTACTCAGGGTGGTTCGGTTTCGCGACAGAGTCGGCAATCGAACTCGCGGCCAAAGTAGTGAATCTCATGCCGAAGGAGTGGAACATGGGCCATGTCCTGTTTACCTGCGGCGGGTCCGACACCAATGACACCAACATCAAGCTTGCCCGCATGTACTGGGAACTTAAGGGGCAGGAAAAGAAAAAGAAGATCATCTCGCGGAACTTTGCCTTTCACGGCGTTACCTATGGCTCGATGATGGCGACGGGAATCGAATTCTTCAAGACGTATTTCGAGCCGTATCCGCCGGGCTTCTTGTACGTCGCGCCGCCGTACTGCTATCGTTGCGCGCTCGGGCTGGCGTATCCGGAATGCGGCGTCGCGTGCGCGAAAACGCTGGAAGAAGCAATCCTGCAGGAGGGGCCCGACACCGTGGCCGCCTTCATAGGTGAACCGGTCATGGGGGCGGGCGGCATAATAATACCTCCCGATGAATATTGGCCGATGATTCAGAAAATCTGCGATACGTATGACGTGCTGTTCATCAATGACGAGGTCATCACAGGGTTCGGGCGCACGGGCAAGATGTTCGGGTGCATGAACTGGGACGTGCATCCCGACCTCGTCTCGATCGCAAAAGGGCTCACGAGCGGCTATCTCCCACTCGGCGGCTCTATCATGAGCAACAAGGTTTTCGATTCCATCGCAGAGAACTTACCTGATTACCTCACATTCCTGCACGGATTCACCTATAACAATCACCCGGTGAGTTGTGCAGCCGGGCTGGCAGCTTTGAAGATTATCGAAGAGCAAAAATTGGTCGAGAACGTTGCGAAGATGGGAGCATATCTGAAGGATCGCCTTAAGGGGCTTTATGACCACAGGTCGGTCGGCGATATTCGCTCGATAGGATTGATGGCAGCGGTCGAGTTCGTGAAAGACAAGGAAACGAAAGAGCCGCTCGGTGACCTCCCAATGGAGAGCCCGCGCCGAATCGAAGCGCTCATGTGGGAAAGAGGCATCTATGCGCGGGCAATCCCGACCGAAAGCATCGCGCTCGCGCCACCGTTTACGATATCCAAGGAAGAGATAGACATGGTGGTTGACGCTCTGGACTCCTCAATAGCCCAGATGGAAAGCGAAATGCTTCACTGAGCAAGCGTTGGGTCGATTCCGGCACGATGTCTCTGCCACGGATTCTTTTGGTGCAGACTAGGGGTGCGACCACGTGGAGGTGAAAGGTGAAAGCTCTCGTTACCGGCGCTACCGGATTTGTGGGAACAAACCTTGTGCGAAGATTGATTGAACAAGGAAACTCGGCGCGTTGCCTGGTTCGCAGAAGCAGCAAGACTGCCCCCTTGAAGCGCATGGGAGTGGAACTCGCGGAAGGCAATGTCAAGAATTATGAATCTGTCCTTGAAGCGGTTCGCGGCATGGATCATGTCTATCACTGTGCAGCGGTTGTCGGAATGGGAATCGCACCCAGGAGTGAATATTATGCTGTGAACGCGGAAGGCACCAAGAATGTCGTGCGCGCTTGCGAGGCAGCCGGCGTTAAGAGGCTCGTGCACATAAGCACCCAATCGGTCACATTCGATTTCACAGAGAAGCGGAACGCTGACGAGAATGAGCCTTTTCCTTTACGGTACAAGGACCCCTATTCCGAATCGAAGGCGTGGGGTGAAAAAGCCGTCACAGAGGCGGGAAAGACGGGAAATCTGCAGACTGTTGCGATACGGCCGACTCTCGTATGGGGCCCCGGTGACAAGCTGGTATTGCCGGTTATGGCGAAGCTGGCGTCACGGAATCAGTTATTCTTGATCAACAAGGGGCAGGTCGAGATGTCCACCAGCCATGTTGAGAATGTGTGCGAGTGTATGCTGCTCGCGGCACAGAGAGAGAACGTCTCCGGCGAAGCATTCCTCGTAACCGATGACGAGCGCATTACCGCCCGCGAGTTCGCGGAAAAAATGGCCGATGCAGCCGGCTTCGAGAAACCGAAGAAATCTATCCCGTACGGTCTCGCGTTTGCTTACGGAACCCTTGTCGAGAAGTTCCATGCGCTTCCCTGGGTGAATACGCCTCCGGTGATGAGTCGGTACGCAGTGGCTCTCTCGGGTCTCGACCTTAGCTTCAATTGTGAGAAAGCAAGACGAATGCTCGGATACCGCCCGGTGGTAAGCATAAGCGAAGGCATGCGCAGACTCGCTCATTGGCTCGAGGAAATCGGTGGAATCGAAAGTCTCCTCCGGAGCTGACACCTTGGGCTAGGGAAGCAGAATGAAGAGTTGTGTGTTCTAATTGACGGCGCCATGCCATCGTTCGAATCCTCTATCTATGGTCGAATCATTACCATTCTTGACTTCGGGAGTGCTGCTCGGACTAGTCGCCGGAATTGCTCCTGGCCCATTGTTGACACTGGTTATCGCAGAGACCTTACGGCATAGCAGAAAAGAGGGCATCATCGTAGCATGTGTGCCTGTACTGACAGACATGCCAATTGTGTTGGTATCAATACTGGTTTTGGCAAAGCTATCAGAATCGAACCTCATACTGGGAATAATCTCTATTCTGGGAGCGCTGTTTATGATGTATCTCGCCTATGAGAGTATTTCTGTTAAGGGCATTGACTTAAATATACCTCAAGTCGAAGCACAGTCTCTTAAGAAAGGAATCATAACCAACTTTCTCAATCCGCACCCATATGTGTTCTGGATGACGGTGGGTACTCCAACCATCCTGAAGGCATACAAGGTAAATCTTGCATCTGCCGTCTTGTATGTGGCAGGATTCTACGTATTGTTGGTTGGTTCGAAAATGGTCATCGCGTTGCTCGTCGATGAATCGAAGATGTTTCTTAAGAACCGCCTTTACAAGTATCTCCTTAGGGCACTGGGACTCGTGCTCCTGATATTTTCGATGGTATTCGTAAGAGATGGACTAGAATTCTTTGGACTTATTTGAAGTGGCTGGAATTTGCAGAATCCTTGTCAGAGAAGCATAACTGTTGTGTCAAACCTTGACTTTCCCCGACCCCTTAAGAGTGCAACCTCCCCATCCGATCGTTCACATATCGCTCCCCTCTTCCAAACCAATCCTTTATCTTTTGAATGCGCAGTAGCTATCGATTCTCCCGTGCAGCCAGGGAATCAAGAAGAAACCGCTTGACATTTGTAGAATTGTTGATATAATTATCCGCAAATCATACCGGTATGTGGGGCCGCTCCGTATGAAATTCTTCTCGAAAGGCAGCGAGTACGCTATCCGTGCGATGTTGCACGTCGCGGAGAGTCATTCCTTCGACGGTTTTTCCCCAAAGAAAATATGCGCTGAGGCCGGGATCCCCGAGCCATTCGGGCGCAAGGCGTTCGCCGAGTTAGTCAAAGCGCAAATTATCCAAGGCACACGGGGACCTGGCGGCGGATACAATCTCATGCGTGATCCAGCCGATACCTCTCTCCTCGACATCGTTCTAGCCGTTGACGGCCAACACTCCTTTGATGATTGCCCGATGGGATTGCAGTGTGAAGCGCAGAAAGCCGGCGGAAGCTTCCGCGCCTGCAAGAACTGCCGCATACCGAAACCCAAGTGCGGACTTAATCACGTGTGTCCCATGCATAGTCTATGGAAACAAACGCGGCAATCAGTCATACACTACCTGGAAACAACGACTCTGGAAGACATTAAGGATCGTTTGATTGCAGCAAGTTCCCGGAAAGATATTTCAGCGTGATCTTGGTCAGCATGGCATTTGGGAAAGAGCAGGATAATTTTTTGGTCTTTTCAGTCAAGCGCTATTGTGGATGTTCCGAATTCACATGTCCCTGCCTCAACATCCATTCTCTCGCCCCCGCGTTGCCTGAAATTCCTAATGATATGGAATCTGCCAATCACTATCGACGCCCCATACCGGCATGAAGTGCTTGCCTGCTGAGGCGGCAAGAACAACAGACAATCCAAGAGGGGTTGAATAACTTTGGAGCGGGAGATGGTGAGGGGAGCTCTCCTGCTTTGAATGAAGACCTGATTCAAAAATCAGGTTTTCCTTAAACGGGAAGGTTGGGGGCACAATGAACGACAACTCTGAACTGAAGCTGAATAACGGTTCTCGCATTGGGGTAATCGGGGGAGGCCCGGCTGGTTCCTTCTTCAGTCATTTTCTCTTGAGGCAGGCACGCTTGATGGATATGGACCTCCATGTCGACATATATGAGTCGCGAGACTTCCTGTCCGCAGGACCAAAAGGCTGCAACATGTGCGCCGGGGTGATATCGGAGTCACTCGTTCAGGCGTTGTCGATTGAAGGAATCAATTTGCCCACAAGTGTTGTGCAAAGGGGAATCGACTCATATGTGATGCATAGCGAAACAGAAACGGTCACAATTCGCACGCCATCGGAAGAAATGCGAATTGCAACTGTGCACAGAGGCAGCGGGCCGAAGGGAATCCGCGAGACAAGATGGAAAAGCTTTGACCGGCATCTGCTGGAAATCGCAATCGAAACGGGGGCAAATCTGGTTAGCCGACGGGTCAAAGGAATATCTTTAAGCGACGGGAAGCCTCTGATTTGCGCAAAAGAAGGCGAAGCTCAGGTTTATGACCTTCTTGTTGGTGCGACTGGGATAAACTCGCCGAGCTTAAGTCTGTTTGAGAACCTCGGTATTGGATACAAGCGTCCCAGTACGAGGAAGACCTCTATCACAGAGCTGCCGCTGGGTCTCGATGCGGTCAGTGAAAAATTCGGGAGTTCAATGCACGTTTTCCTCTTGGACTTGGAAGGACTGGATTTTGCCGCCTTTATCCCCAAGGGTGAATTCGTGACCATGTGTCTCATCGGTGATGGAGTGAGTCGGGAGACGGTCGATTCATTTCTTGATCATCCTTCCGTAAAACATCTTCTTCCAAATGCCAGATCAGCCGCTGCCGAAGCCTGCCATTGCTCCCCCAACATTAGCCTCGGGGATGCCGCCAATCCGTTCGGCGATAGGGTGGTGATGATCGGGGACAGCGGGGTTTCGCGGCTTAACAAAGACGGTGTAGGGTCGGCCTACCGGACTGCTAAGGCCGCCGCCAAGACGGCAATTTTCGAAGGAATATCCTCTGATGATTTCCGCAAGCACTATTGGCCCATATGTCGAAAAATCAGCCGGGACAATCGACTTGGAAGCCTTATCTTTACAACCGTCAACATGATGAAAGGAGCCCAATTCTCAGTGCGTGGCTCCCTGCGAATGTGTCAAAAGGAACAGCTAAAGCAGGGCGGCCAGAGACGTATGAGCATGGTATTTTGGGACATGTTTACCGGGAGCGCTCCCTATCGGGAGGTTTTCATGCGCACACTTCATCCCTTCTTCTTCAGCCGTCTTGCATGGGAAGTGGCCATGGGATTCCGGTTTGCCGGTGATGGAGGCTCAATGGTCAGGAGGGAATTATGGAAATAGGCGCTTTGGGTAAATCATACTGCGATGGCGAAACAATAATCGGCCAGGGAGAAGCAGGAGATTGTATGTATGTGATCCAAGAGGGAAAAGCGGAGGTGATTCGCGAGAGCGAAGGCAAAGAAGTGCGCTTGTCAACACTTGGCAAGGGGGACGTCTTCGGAGAGATGTCTCTGTTTATGCGTGAAGCCCGATCGGCTACAGTACGAGCTATAGGGGATACACGAGTGCTTACCATAGACAAGAAGACCTTCATGCGCCGAGTGAATGAAGATCCTTCATTCGCCTTCCGTATTTTGCAGGAAATGGCCTGCCGTATCCGCAAGCTGGATTCGGATCTGGTTGACCTCATTACGAGACCATAGAAATTGATCGGGACCGGAGTACCGGTTGTTCCCGCCGGTGATAATCCCGGTGGGACCGTCCCCGCGCCACAAACCGTGGGCGGGCCCGATTCGCGCGAATGATTTGAGGTTGGGCGGAATTCACAGACTCTTGCGGTTTTTCGGTAAAAAGAACCGCCACTTTGCTTTCAATTCCTGAAAAAGCGGGCGATGGCGATTGCTACGAGCATGACGGCGGCCGCGACGACATACATATGCGCGTATCCGATGTGGACAGCAACCGCGCCGTAGGTGAACGAGCCTGCCATCACTCCTGTGTCAAACGATGCCGTGAAGAGCGCCAGTCCCTTTCCCCTATCCTGAGGATGCACCCTGTCCACGATGGAAGCTGCGACCGCCGGGACGGCAAAGCCGATGCCGACGCCCCACAGCAGTCCGCAGAGGAGCAATTCCCACCGGAAATGGAATAATCCCAGCCATAGCAAGGCAACGCTGCCTGCTGCAAACGCCGGGAGCGCCACGAGCCGCCTTCCGTAAACATCGGCGAGATGGCCCAGGTACAGACGCACGATTGCACCGGCAGTGGAGCTTGCGATGAAGAAGTATGAGATGCTGATGTCCCTCGGCGCGAGATAGACAGCGATGAAATTGAACAGCGCGCCCGCTCCCGTACAATAGAAAAAGAGCGCTCCCACCGGGATGAAGAGGTCTATCTGGCGCATCAAGGTGATGAATCCGATGGGCGGAAACTCCAACTCGCTGGGGCTGTGTTCTTCGAGAAAGCGCGAGATAAACACGCTGAGAACGAGCATCAGGAGCGCGGCCGCGAACAAGGATTTGAAGCCCCGGTGTTCCAGTATGAATTCCGCTACAATCGGAACCAATGCGTACGTGCTCATGCCCGACAGCCCGAACACTCCGATGACTTTTGCGCGGCGCGCCGCGGGGGTATCATCGACAACGATGGTAAAGATGGCGGTGATGTAACAGCCGAAGCCGGCGCCGTGGAGCACACGTACGGCAATGATGAGCCAGTTCAGTTCGCGGCACAGGAAATAGCCTGCATTGGCAAGGAGCATCAGCGACAGCCCGAAGTACAAGACACGCTTGCGGCCGTACTTGTCCACCGAAACGCCGACTGTCGGGCGCGACACGACCGACCCGAGCGCGAAAGCGCCCATGAAGAGTCCAATCTGTGCTGCGGTCGCGCCGAGGGTCTCCAGATATCGATTGAAGTACAGGAAGAACACCAGATTGGAAATCACGCAGACATTACAGGCAAAGGAAAAAGTGAAGTTCCTGCCGAATGCTTGGTCGCTGTTTCTGATGGGGCATCCCCGCTTTCGCTCTTAAGCTTCTCCCGCAATTGGGTGAACGTTCTCGTTTTGCACCGCAGGTGCGAATTCATTCACATGGTTTTCCGGCCCATTTTGGGCATGCGTATGCGAATGAATTCGCACCTACATAATTATGGGGTAGTCTCTCTCGGGACTGTAATCGGAGAGAACGCACATGTTGGGAGACACATATATTCTATACTCCAGCCATGTTTTTTCAAGATGAAATGGCGACGACGCCCCTACAACAGTTGTAGGGGCGCGATTCATCGCGCCCAATCTGTTTGGTCATGGCGGCGCCGCAGCATATCGGCAGGGTTCATGAATACAGTGAATAGTGGATGTCAGGAAAGATGTTGTCGAGGGATTCGATGTGAGAAAGGTGGCCCTCGTCGATATAGCCTGCCTTGATTTCGTGATACAGGCGCGCGAACCGCAGCAGGTGGTCGACCGTGCGCTTGCGCGCGTATGCGTCCATTGCCCCGACCTTCATGATGAACGCCCAGTCGCTGCTCTGGGACAGCAAAAGCTCACGCGCGGCCTGATTGAGCGCTCGCTGCGTCAGGTGGTTCGGGTTGCCGTTGGTGCGCGCGAGCTCGGTCATCCGCTCGGCGGCCTTGTGCAGGTGCCGATAAATCCAATCATTGCTGCCTTCGAGCCACACCTCGCTGTAGCCCTTGTAACCCCAACTCGACATCGACGGGGTCGTCACCTGATTCGTCGGGTTTTCGCGCAAGTATTCCGAAGGCGTGGTGAGTTTGACCACCTTCTGGTCGTAATGGATTTTCTTGAGGAGGTAGTAGAGCCAATCCGGCCCCTCGAACCACCAATGGCCGAATAGTTCAGCATCGTAGGGAGCTACCAGGATGGGCTTGCGCCCCATGACGGACTCGAGGTATTCGACTTGTCGCTCGCGGTTGAACATGAAGTTGCCCGCATGTTCGGCGGCTTTCTCAATGGCGCGGTCGCGGTCGTACGGCTCCTTCTGGTCGGTCTTGCCAGTGATCTTGTAGTATTTCACGCCGGTGAACACGCGGATTCCGTCAGGCTGGATGTATGGCCGCACATACTCGAAATCGAGGTCGAAGCCGACGTCGCGATAGAAGTCTCGGTAATTGTAGTCGCCCGGGTAGCCCTCGACGGCGCTCCACACCTGCTTCGAGCTTTCCATGTCGCGACCAAAGGCAGCTACTCCCGACGGACAGAAGATGGGTGCGAATACGCCGAACTTCGGCCGCGGCGATGCATGCAAGATTCCGTGAGCTTCCGTGACGAAGTACTTGATTCCTGCCTCCTTGAGTATCCGGTCGAGACCGGGATAATAGCCGCATTCGGGCAGCCAGATGCCTGCGGGCGGCTGCCCGAAATGTTTTTCGTAATGTCCGACCGCGACGCGTATCTGCGCGCGCACGGCAGACTCGTTAACGTTGAGGCACGGCAAAAAGCCGTGCGTGGCGGCGCAGGTGAGGATTTCGAGCTTCCCCTGCTGCTGGAATTTCTTGAAGGCATTGATGAGGTTTCGCCCGTATGTCTCTTCGAATAACCGGCGCGCATCAGTGAAGCGGTCGTAATACATGTGAGCGAGCCGGTTGAACTGCGATTCCCAGCGAGTGCGGTCAATCTCCTTTGCGGCAAGCTCGATGAGCTTGTCGAGGTGTCGAAGGTAGCGGTTCTGGAGCAACTCGTCGGAAAGCATCGAGACGAGCGGGGGCGTGATCGACATGCTGACGCGGAAATCAACGCCCTCATTTACCAGTTTCTCGAAGGCAGAGACGAAGGGAATATAGGTTTCCGTGATCGCCTCATAAAGCCACATTTCTTCGAGAAATTCTTCATACTCCGGGTGCCTGACGTAAGGCAGATGGGCGTGGAGAATCAGAGCGAGGTATCCCTTGAACATCAGATGGCGCTCCCCTTATTTCACAGAGCGGCGTAGCCGCAACCAACGAAACCAAAAAACATTGGAACACGAATTACGAATCGAGACAAATGACACGAATGAACACTTCTTTCTTGTCATTCCCGCGAAAGCGGGAATACATTAGATGATAACGTAGATGATAACGCGTTATACAGATACATTCTTAAAAATCACGGCAGAAATTCAAGAAATTAAACGTCAGTAGTACAGAGCGGGCGCAGCATGCTGCGCTCCTACAGGCACAGGAAATGCAACGCCGGCCTGTCCGCTAAAGTAATCGTAATTTCCCCAACCAGCCAATTATCTATTCCTGCATCACCGGTTCCGACGCCGTTGTCGTGCGTGTGACAGTCGGTGTGATGGTGCGCTCTTCAACACCGTCCGTCGATTGAGCGGTGACGGGGATAACCTGTGTGCCGTCCGGCAACGCGAAGCGAAGGCTGAACGTTCCATCCGGCCTGAGAATGACGGGCCTGCCCTGGACGGTTACACGAGCGCCCGGCTCGGTGGCCCCGTAGAGAATGAGTTCCGTATTCAGGACGAACCAGAAGCCGCGCTCCTTCTTCGGGACCGCCATACTGAAGAGGCTGCCGACTGCTTCGGAGGCGAGCTGCATGCGAAGCTGCTTCTCCATCATCTCCCTGAGCTCGAGCGAGCCTTTGCCGATCTGGAACCCGCCGGAAAGCGCGTAAATGCGCTCGAACTCCTCTTCGAGGCTCATCCAGCATTCATCCACTTCCTCGGACATGCCCGAGCGCGGGGAATGGACTGCGTTGGAGCGCGCGAGCGTATGAAATGTCCCCTGTGGAGTGAGCAGTCCGACGTCGATACAGAAAGCGCGGTTCGGCCTGCCGGTATTGATGTACCAGTTGTCTGCGCCGCCGACCACCTCGACGTCGAAATGGCTGTTGGCATTGTCTCCGGTGAACGCAACGCCGGTGATATCGTAGACCCTGAGGACGGTCCTGGAGCCATCGGCCCGGTCGCCGAGTTCCTGTTGCACGCGTTCATATGTCTCCGGCGTGATTTCCCAGTAGGCAAAGACCCAGTACGGGTCGCGCACCATTGCCACGATACGGTCGTCGCCGTACCGGTGAGGAAGCGCGGTCGGGAATGACGGCGGTTCCGCGCGCTCGAAGACGGGTGCGGCAGCCTTCTGTTCATAGGCAGCCGTCTCCGGACGGAAGAACCCTGTAGAATACTTGGTTTCCTCGACGCGCTGCTGTTCCGTCCTCACTGCTTCGGCCTCTCGCGTACGTTTTTTCTCTTCTTTCGGAACTTTTTTCTTTTTCGACTTTTTCTCTTCTTTCTTTTTCTTCTCTTTCCCCTCTGCCTTTGCGCGTTTGTCCCTCTTCTCGACCTTCTGTGCTTCCTTGCGTTTGGCCTTTTTCTGGCGGGGCGAATCCTTCTTGCGCTCGGTCGCGAGAATCTGCTCGACAAGGTCTTCCTTGAGAACGTCTGCGCGCGGTTCTATTCCTCGCATCTCCAGTATCTCGACCAGTTCCGATTTCGTCTTTCTCATCAGCTTTTTCTTATCCATACGAGATCACCCTCCTTGAGGCTGGCGAGCAGCACATGCTGGCGCCAAGACCCCGTTCATACAAACCACATCGAGGCCTCGAAGTCTTCGCCGGGGACTTTAAACTCGATATATCCGTTTCGGGGCCATCGTTCAATTTCGATGCGCCCTTTGTGGACAGTGACATGAAACTTGACCTCTTCGCCCGTTTTCAGCTCGAGTTGGCTGAACGAAACTGAGAACTCGATTATCTTCTTCACGCCGATTGTGCCACCTTCTCTCGGCTCGCTCCACGTTTCTTCACCGGTTTGTTCGCGGATGTGCATAAGCGCTTTCTCGCGGGACGAAGAGGGGAGGAGTAGTTCGATTCGGCGTCGTTTCTCATTCTCGAAGTTGATGGCAATTTTTGCGTCGCTCATCTCAGGCCCGAGCGGGCTCATGCTGGTATCGAGCCGGAAGAACAGATGCTCCTGGTCAAAGCCCCAATACATTCGTGATATGCACGTCTCCGAGATATTCATGGCGCCGCCGGACTTGCGCACGTCGAAGCTGCCAGCGGCAACCCATTCATAGAAGTGTGTGACGAGTCCGTCGATGAGGGGGCTGAGGAATCCACTGGGCTGTTCGGTCGGCCGGGTGGCTCCGCGGTTGATGATCGGCTCGTTGAGATAAGCGGGGATGTCCTCTCCCAGGAGCCTGTGCACTTGCATCAGGTGCGAGCGGAACAGGCGGTCGAACTCGCCGTCGAACGCCGAGGAGAAATCGTCGCCATACCACCAGAACCAGTCGCTCCCCTCAGCCGCATAGATTTCGTTCCATGCCGCTTCCAATACTTCGGGAGCCAGGTCAGCGAGATTTTTCTGTTGCCTTTCAAGATGTCTTCGGGTGCGCGCGAGCATGTCCCAAGCGGTGTTGTCCTCCTGTCTCCCGATCCAGATATTGAAGTTGTGACTGATCCACGAGCCGCTGAAAATGCGTTTCAGGCCGAGTTTCGGCGGGAACCGTTCGAGGTAATTGCCTATCGTGGTCACCTCGATGGCGTCACTCTGCGAAAAGAGCGAATAGAGGGTGGTGAGAAACGACCTGCCCCCGTCCGGGTAGTATTCCCACGGGTTCTCGCCGTCGAGGATGATGCTCACAAGGTTTTCGCCCGATGTCGGACGGAGGAAGGAGTGAATGTTGCGCAGGTGTCCGAAAAGATCCTTCGCCGAGATCTCGGGCTGGCTCTTGGAATAGCTGAACCCGATGAGGTCGGAGAGGCTCTTGTCTCTGAATACGATGTTCAGGCCGACGCCGTCGAGCTGGAGCCGATAGGGCGCATATATCATTTCTCCGCGTCCTTTTCCCTTAATCGTGTTCAAGAGAATCTCTTCGTCGGTCGCAATCCACTGAATGCCGGCTTCCGCGACGATTGCGGCGGCCTCCGGGCTCACGGAGCCTTCCGACGGCCACATCCCGCGGGGCTTGTTGCCGAAGACGTGTTCATAGTACGAGATGGCCGAGGCCACCTGTGCGCGGGCATCTTCAGGATGTTTAAATTGCTCTCTTGGAAGCTTCACGTGTGGGATTGCCTCAAAGGCCGACTCGAAGTCGCAGAGCAGAGGAAGGATCGGGTGGTAAAACGGGCTCACGCAGATTTCTATCTGTCCCGAATCCTGGGCTGCTTTGTACCGTGGCAGAAGTGATTGTATGAGTTGACGTTGTTTCTCCAACACGAGCAGTTTCTCGCTCTCGGAGAAACCGCGTCGCCTGAGGAACAATTGCTGCAACTCGCGGTCCTTGTCGCGGGCGGCGTATCCGAACCACGTCAGGTTGGACCACACCTGGAGGTCGCGCATGTCATCATCGGAAAAGCGCTTCTGTATTTCGCCGAGTTCTCCGGCTGAGGTGCGTCTCCCGCGTTTTTCGAGCAATTCCCTGTATCGTGGATAGATGAGGACCATGGTTTCCCAGTTAGCCGCAAAGAAGTTCTGGAGGATAAACACCCGCTCTTCGGGCGTAAGCTCGCTCGCGGGTTTTTGGGAAAGCTCGTAGAAGGTATCGCTCACCTCGCCACTCGCGTATTCCTGAATCTGCGTCATGAGCGAGGGCACGAGATTGAAGGTTTGGCGAATATCGGGAAAACCCTCCAGGATGGAGAGCATGTCGTTGTAGCTCTTGGTCGAATGCAGCCGAACCCAGGGGAGGGTGTATTTCTTCGAGATGGGATCCTTATACACTGGCTGATGCATGTGCCAGAGAAAGGCTACGAACAGTTTGCTCATGGGAAGGAATCCGCTCTTTCAGCAAAGGCTCTGTATGCGGTTTCTTATGAACGATTTCCGCGGTTTTGGCTGCGCATTGCCCTTTAATTATCACTCATATTGCCGTGCTGCGCAAGGCTGAACACAGTAGGGAGATGTATGTCTACCCGCTACTGCTTACCAATGGGCTGGGCCGCCACGGTGTATACGTGGGCTGTGCTAAGGGAGAATCAACAAACGTACTTATGATATCAGCGGTCTTTCGTTTATTGTATCCGCAGGATGATGCATTGTCAATGAGCGCACGCTTCTGGCCGGACGGCTATGTGTTTGCTCAGAGAGCCGCATGCAGCCGCTGCGGTCACCAAACAAGAACCCCGCATCTGTTTCAGGAGATGCGGGGATTCGTGTGCAGTTTGTATGGAGACCTATTACAGTTTCACCACGTTTTCTGCCTTCATACCCTTGGGCCCCGGGACGGCGTCAAAGCGGACACGGTCATTTTCAGAGAGGGTCTTGAAACCGCTTCCCTGAATGGCCGAATGGTGCACGAACACATCGGGTCCGTTGTCCTGGGTTATGAAGCCGTAACCCTTCTGGTCGTTGAACCACTTTACTGTTCCTTCCGGCAAACTACGTTCACCTCCTTCTCGAGATAACGGCTTAAACTAAAAAAGCCCGTAAGAGCCAGCCAAAACTCTTACGGACCTGAGCCACTGCTTTATAAACTCGTTGCGAAGAGTTTTACTCTCGTGAGGGAGTGTACCACACCCGCAGCCCGTTGTCAAGTGCATGAGCACAGCGGGTTTCAGGAGGATGCCTTGGCCAGTCTGTGCAGCCAGGCCGACTAGCCGGAGAGCTTCTCCCCGAACGTAGGGCTCAGCGGAAGTCGTATTCTGCATTTTCTCTGCTACATTCAACCCGCTTGAGTCCGCTGCGAGCCGAACATTACCCGCGTGCCCACACTGTTCTGGATGAACGCGTCGGGCATGCTCCTGGCGAATTCGTGAATCGCCTTCCAGCCGGTGCAGTGCGTGGGAATTACGAAGTCGGGATTAGACTCGCGGAGAGCGGCCACTGTCGGCTCGATTACCGATTCATACAGCGGACCTGCGAGGTGGAATCCTCCGATGATTGCGTGTAATTTTGCCGAACCGGTAAGCTGTCGGGCGTACTTAACCGTATTGATGATGCCCGCGTGCGCGCATCCCGAGATAACGACGAGTCCTTTCCCTTTGACCAATACAGCAATCGCCTGGTCATCCGGGGTAAGAGGGTCGGGCTGCTCCTCGCCGTCGATAATGGCATACTGGACGGGGAATCCGAACTCAAACTCGGTGACACGCGGGATTTCGCCCGTGACGAGCACCCTGTCGCCTGCAAGCAGGGAAGGTTCTTTCCGGCGGACTATCCTTGCGCCAGCCCGTTCGAGGGCATCGGGGTCGAGCGGGGGCATGCGAAATTCGGTTCCGTCGGGAATCTTTATGACACGCGGAGCGAAAGCGTGTGGGTGTATGACGATAGGGATGCCGGGCCGCAACCGCTCCAGGGCGGGTATGAGCGCCCTGATATGGTCGATATGACCGTGGCTGATAACGATGGCCTCGACCTCGCCAAAATCGATTCCGAGCCTGTCTGCGTTGATGAGTAGCGTCTCTTCGGTCAATCCGGCGTCGAGCAGTATTGCATGCGTCTCTCCGGCGTCGGTGACGCGGATGAGCGCGGAAAAGCCGTGCTCGGCCAGCAGCGGAGGCGCAAGCACGCCATTCCGTATTCTGGGCGCGCGCACGACGTGCTCGCTGTTCTCGAGCAGGAGGTCGACAGTATTATCGACGAGGGTGAGTATCTCGACTCTCTCGGTTTCGCGCAACTGGATGCTCATGTCCAGTCCCTCCATAATCGTAGGCTGTTCAATCGCAGCCTATCCATTGGACGAATGTTTCGAGTGGGTCGCGGCTGGCCTTGAAGGAATTGATGGGGGCATTACCGTCCGGATATCCGAGCGCAAGGCTCGTGATGATTCTTTCGGTCGCCGGGATGCCCAGCGTTTCCTTGATCTCTTTCGAGTACATGAGGGACATGCCTATCCAGCACGTACCAAGGCCTTTTTCGACAGCAGCCAGAATGAGGTTCTCGATTGCCGCGCCGATGCTGAGGATATAGTTCTCTCCGAGGGATTGATCCATGGTGACGAAGATAGCGACGGGCGCGCCGAAGTAGTGAAAGCTGCCGCGGGCGAAGAGTTCGAGAGGAAGGTCGTTTTCATTGAGGATACCCATGATGGCGCGTGTCAACTCGGTCCTCCGCGCGGAGATGCGCTCCTGTGCTTTCTCGTCGCCGCCTTCGCGCTGCATGTGGAGCTCGTTGCTTGTCGTGCGACTCTCATCGAGACAGTTGAGGAGCACGGCGTCCACCTGTTTCTTTCGTTGGCCGGCGACCACGTAGAACTTATACGGCTGCGAGTTTGAGCCTGAAGGGGCAAGGACAGCCGCCCGCAGCAACTCCCGCAGCGTTTCCTGGCTTACGGAGTCCGGCAGATAGGCGCGAATGCTTTTTCGTTTCTTGATTGCTTCCAACAGTTCCATGTGTCGGTTCCTTTCACCGTCCGCGGGAGCGGTCTTGAGAATGGGACATCAGACATGCTTGCAGTGCGCTCACTCAAGCTAACACATATGCTATCATCCGGTCAAATGATGATGGGAAAATCAGCTTAGCCGCGACGAAAAAATGAGAGGCTTGGTCATTTCGCTACGAGGCCTTTTCCGATTGCATACGCGGTCAGAGCGGAGGCAGTGTGCAAGTCGAGTTTTTTCATGAGGTTCGCCCGATGTTTCGCAACCGTCTTGACACTGATACAGAGGTACTCGGCGATGTTCTTGTTCATATAGCCTTCGCCGATCATTTTCAGGATTTCTCTTTCGCGTTCGGTCAGTCGGTCCCATGACGAGTCGCATTTCAACGTCTTCTCTCCCCTCGGCCCTTCTTCCAGCACCTTATCCGAAATTCCCGGGCTCAGGTAGCGCTGACCGTCGAGGACGGTTCTTAGTGCAGTGAACAGGTCACTCTCGGTGACGTCCTTTATGCAGTATCCATTCGCGCCCCGGCGGAACGCCTCGAGGACATATTCGTCGGTCGTGTGTGCCGAGAGCACGAGGACTCTCGTTTCCGGAAATCGGCGCTTGATTTCCTTTAGCGCGGCCATTCCGTCCAGTTTCGGTAAGGTAACGTCCAGAAGAACGAGGTCTGGCCTGCAACTCTCAACACAACGAATGGCTTCGAGACCGTCCCGTGCTTCAGCAACGACCTCGTATTCATTTTCGGCGGACAAGAGACATCGGAGCCCCGCGCGTGCAATGGCGTGGCCCTCGGCGATCACAATGTGTTTCTTCCGGTCCATCTTCCGTCGGCCCTTATGCTCCAGCCCCCTTCTCCTGCCGCCAAAACGCCTTCGCTCCCATTCGCGGCTGCCCATCCTGAGAGAAGGTTAACAAACCTTCTGACCGGAGGCAACAACGAGCGGGCGGAGAATAATACACTCTATGCTGTATAGAGCATCGGGGCCTTTCGAGGCACCCTTAATTAAAGGAGAGTTTCGCGGGACCAGACGATTTCAAGAAGCTGGTAGCTGCATATGCAGCAGTTGCATATAATGGAGGGAAGAATAATGAAAGCATTGACGATATTGGTAGCGGTAGCATTTGCCTTGAGTACGTTTCTGGCATCGCAAGTATTTGCCGGCGGCGAGAAGCACGAAGGCAAGATGTCCGCGACAACCGAGAAGTCTGAGAAAGGTATCTTCAAAGCGAGCAAATTGCTCGACAAGAGTGTGAAGAACGAGAAGGGGGAGGTTTTCGGATCGGTCGAGGAGTTCCTGTTTGCTCAGGACGGCAAGATCAAATACATCATTCTCTCCCGCGGTGGCGTTCTTGGTGTCGGTGACCGCCTGGTTCCTGTTCCTTGGAAAACCGTGAAAACCGGCATAGGGGAGGACGCGATCATCCTCAGCCTGGATAAAAGCTTCTTCGATGAAGCCCCGAGTTTCGCGAGAAACGAGTGGGACAAGTTGAGTGACCCCGAGTGGAACAAGACAGTCCATAGCTACTACGAAGGCGAGAGGAAAACCAAGGACGTGATGCACGAAGAGCACAAAGGCACTATGATGGAGGAGGAACGCGAAGGCGAAATGAAGGGTGCATACTGACACCCCGATAGAAGCGTGATAAAAGGCTTGGCAGCGGAGTGCACGCGGCAGGAAGCGGAATCTCAATCACTGTCAAGCCTTATTCGTTTTGCCGTAGAGAGGGCGAAACCGGACAGGCGGTTATCCCTGATTGTCAACCGTGGGACAGCTTCAAACGCTATGTTGTCTGCCGCAGCTTCTCGAGCAGACCGGTCGCTTGATCGAGGCCTCTTCTGAGAAAGGTACGCGATTCTGCTGTCGGCTCTTCCGCTGAAAGAACGTGAATGAGAGCATTAATCGTGGCGATGTAATCATCGAGCACGGCAATCTGTTCTTGACGAGAGAGCGTTTGGGGTTCATCTCCGGCGTTGGCAAAACTGAGAGGCCGGTCTATTGTTTGTTCAAGTCGGTCAAGGACGAGGAGCGAATGGATGAATGAGGTGCAGAACTCTTCTATGCTTGTCCCGGAATGACCGCCCTTCATGCCCTCCAGGAAGTTCTTCTCATCAATGAGTGCAAGAAGCGTGGCGGTGGGCGCGTCCTGTTGAGCCATCTCGGCAGGGACTTCGCCTGCGGTGATGATCATGAACCGCTCCAGAGAGAGTGTGTCGTATCCTTTTAGATCGGCGAAGAGTTTTCGAATTGCCGGGTCCCGTGTGACGCGGTTCTTGTCCACATAGATGTGGATGGATTCGTGGCTGGCAATGGTTTTCAGCTCGGCGAGAGGCTCTTCCCGAAAGGCGGTGACATAGAACCAGATGTCATTGGAGCCGTCACAGGCGACCGCGTCATAGATTTCCCCAACGCCCACGATATTGACGGTTTCAACAAGGCGCGTATTAAGCGTTTTCTCCACATGATAGATGCTCTCCGCGATGGCCGAGAGCCGCTGTTCGAAATCCGAGATTTGCTCCCTAAGCTGTTGCGCGCTTGTGCCCAGGAATCGGAACGTGACCGGGCGACTCTCGGCGCCCGGGTTCGAGAGAACTGTCTGCACATCGTGAGGGCCGCTCTGCAGAATTGCAGTTTCATATTTCGTGCCTTCGTGCTCGAAGGTTATATCAACGCGGTCTCCTGGACCGATCGAATCCCCGAAAACCCTCGGGAAGCAAGAATACCCGCCGGGCACATGATCCCTATCGCGTAGTCTCTTATTCATTTCGGTCAGTGCGGGGATCAATTCGTCGGAAGGCTGGATGGACCCAAGATGTTTGACCTTGAATGTGCCGTCCGGATTCTCAATGATGTCGCTCGCTTTGTACCCCTCAACGGTTATGGTCATAGGTTCTTCACAAAGGAACACTATCCCGGTCACGTAACCGCTCACGCGCAGCTCGCCGGCTTCTTGCAGGGCTTCCCGATGGAAGACCGTTTCTTGTATTATGCCGTCAGCCACGCTATATACGCGGACCGCCCGGATTTTCTCCGAGACTTCCTGCCAGCCGGCCAACTGATGAGGTCGGGCAGAAAGAGTGTGAGATTCGCGTTGACGCGGGGGAGAGTCGACGTGTTCGACATCCTGCGCGAATGACGTTCTAGCAAAAAAGAATACTACTGCTAGAAAAATGTGGATGACGCGAAAACTCATCACAGCCTTTTCTCTCTTACCTGATTCCTTATCGGTACATTGTCCGTGGAAGCTGGTGGGAAAGCACGGTCATACTGCTCGGGAATGCGCTTCCGCCGCATGCGGTGGATAATCCGACGGCGGGGATGGACTACTCGTATGTTGAGAAGTCAGAGCTTGTTCCGCTTGAAATGCCTTTTAAGTGCCCAGTCATCTCCCCTACTTCCATATTCTATCCTACTGAATATGCCTCTGTTTGTCAACAAGGAGTGCAGTTGACGGAGCAGATTGATCATGGTATAATATTTAGCTTGATAGCCTATCTTCACGACGCTTTCACCCCAAGTGGATGACTGTTTCATAAGATTGACGCCTCAGTATGTTTGAATACGTGGTGAAAACCTTTCGGGGAGGAATTCATCCTCCGACCGAGAAGCGGCGGACAGAAAAGAAGCCGCTTGAGACAATGCCGCCACCCGAGCGCGCTGTGATTCCGCTCAGGCAGCACACGGGTGCGCCTGCGCGCGCGACTGTCAAAATGGGCGACCGCGTCAAGACGGGACAGTGCATCGGGAGAGGCCCCGGCTTCGTTACAACGACGATGCACGCCTCCATCTCCGGCGAGGTTGTCTCCATCAAGCCACAGAAGCACCCGGTGTTCCGAAGCTGCGATGCGATAGAGATAAAGGCTGACGGAAAGGACGAGTGGGAGTACGGGACGAAGCGTTCG
The DNA here is from genome assembly GCA_003598055.1 of Candidatus Abyssobacteria bacterium SURF_17. GTDB lineage: Bacteria > Abyssobacteria > SURF-5 > SURF-5 > SURF-5 > SURF-17. Next base: position 26,973 of record QZKI01000119.1, read on the forward strand.
CGCGACCGGCTCGCAGATATCACGCCGGAGGAAATCAAGACGACGGTGACGGAGAGCGGCATCGTCGGCCTTGGCGGCGCGGCGTTCCCAACACACGTGAAGCTTTCTCCGCCGCCGGAGAAAAAAATAGAGCTCTATATCCTGAATGGGGCTGAGTGTGAGCCGTACCTGACTGCCGACGACAGGGTGATGCAGGAGCGCACGGCTGATGTGGTTTTGGGTCTGCGTCTGATGATGAAGGCGGTCGGCGTTAGCCGCGCCATTATCGGAGTCGAGGCGAACAAGCCGGATTCCCTTCGCGTGCTCAGCGCAGCGGTAGGGAACAACCCGAACATCAGATTGGCGAAACTCCGCACGAAGTATCCGCAGGGTTCGGAGAAGCAGTTGATTCGCGTGCTCACGGGACGAGAGATTCCTCGGGGCGGTCTTCCGATGGATGTGGGAGTAGCTATTAACAACGTCGGCACGGCGCTCGCCGTCGCCGAGGCCATGTTTGACGGCAAGCCGCTCGTAGAACGGGCGCTCACGGTCACGGGCACCGCGATTGTGGAGCCCAAGAACCTGATCGTGAGAATGGGCACGAGCTTCCACGATGTCATCAATTTCTGCGGCGG
>QZKI01000010.1 GCA_003598055.1 Candidatus Abyssobacteria bacterium SURF_17
TTTGTGGGGCCAACAATCCGATTGTGCTTTCTACAAAACCGCTTTCGTTCTTGACCGGTGCTTCAGCGAACCCTCAAAAGTGCATAAAGAGTGCGGTCCATCGGGCCAACCTCATGCAAATATATCTGCACGAGGTCGCCGTCGGAAAGTTGGGGAGGCAGCGTAACGGTGAATTGTCTTGAGAGTATAACGCGGCCGCTTCCGCCGCACGAACGGCACGTGCGTGCTCGAACGAGCCCGAATCCGTGGCAGCGGGGGCATGCGGATTCCACGGGAAGCTCAAGATTCACCGTGGTCCCAAAGCGCGCTTCTCTCGGAGAAAGTTCAATCTCCAGGTCGGCCGGGGGTTCAAAAAAGGACTCGGACCAGGAAGTCGAGAAAAACGGCCACCTCTCCTCTGCGCGCGGCGCCGTTCGAGGTCGTCGGCGCTGCCGAGCGGACGAATGCGGTTGTTTGACATGAACTTCGAGTTCTTCATCTTTCTCCGGTGGGCCGCAGAGCGTTTCATATGCCTTCTGAACCTCACGGAACTTCTCGCACGATTCGCCGCCGTTCAGAGCGCAGTCCGGGTGATACTGCTTCGCCAGTCGGCGATATGCTTCCCTGACGGCCTTCTCATCGACGCCGGGCCTCAACCCCAACATCTCAAGAGCATCCTGTCTTGTGTATTCATTCTTCATCGCAACTGCAAGTCCTTGAGTTTCTTAGAAAAATTTCCCTCATCCATTCCCAGTCTTTGGGCGGCCTCGCGGTTCGATGTGGTTTCGTTCAGAACCCGCGATATGAGGTCTCGCTCGAATACCCGTACCGCCTCCTTGAGTGTCATCCCCATATAATTTTGCGTTGGCGTGAGGGACGAGCGCAAATCCTCGTTTCGCCGGAGGAGGTCGGCGGTTATCGTGCCGTCCACCCTTACGGTCGCCCATTGTAAGACATTTTTAAGCTGGCGGACATTGCCCGGCCATGAGAACGAAGTCAAGGCTTCCAGCGCCTCGGCGTCGAGCGTAATCGGCTTTTTATGGAGTTCGCGGCATGCCTGTGCGAGCAGGTGCTCGGCAATCGGTCTGATGTCCTCGTTGTGCTCCCTCAGAGGAGGACATGTTATCCTATATGACAGGCGGTATCTCAAGTCCTCTCTGAACGAGCTGTCCCGGATCATTGCGTCCATATCACGATTAGTCGCTGCGATGACGCGGACATCCACCTGAATTTCCCGCTGTCCGCCGACGCGCGTGACGGTCTTATCCTCGAGCACTCTCAGGAGTTTTGCTTGCGCTTCGTAGCTGAGGTCGCCGATTTCATCGAGGAACAACGTTCCCTTGTGAGCGAGCTCGAACTTGCCCTTGCGCTGGTCCACTTGCGTGGCCACGTGTTTGTCAATTCCAAAGAGTTCCGACTCGAGAAGCGTCGGCGTGAGCGCGCTGCAATTGACCGGAACAAAGGGAGCGTCGCGTCGCGGGCTGTGGCGGTGGATGTTGTGTGCGACGAGCTCCTTTCCGGTTCCGCTCTCCCCGCAAATGAGGACGGTGTAGTCGCTGGGGCCGACCAACCTGATTTCTTCCCGCAGCCTGCGCATGGCTTCGCTTTCACCAATCATGTGGTACTTCTCATCCATCTGTTGTGTTACAAGCTCGTGCTCCTGCCTGCGGGCCAACAGATTGTGGATGACGATGGGCAGCCGCGGCGGCACCAGCCAGCGATTACCCTTGTCATCGCGGACTTTCTTGATGATGTCGTAGGCGCCGTGGGTCGCCGCCTGCACGGCCATCTCGAGTGAAGCGCCTTCGCTCAAGACGACGATGTCGAGGGTCGGGAACTCATTGCGAAGGGCATTCAAGACCTCCAGCCCGATCTCTCTCTCCAGCACCCAGTCCAGGAAAATGATATCGTAGCTCGTCCTTTTCAGCAGTCGGGCGGCCTCGAGACGGTCATACGCAACCGTTACTTCAAAGCCTTCCTTTTTCAGATAGCTTACGATGCTCTGGACGGTTTCCAGCTCATCGTCGATGATGAGTATCTTGCTTCCCTGGTCCGACACTTGTCAGATGCTCCTTGGAAAGGCCTCTTTGTTAGAGCCGCCGCCTGTCCGGTTCGCCCGCACGCGCCTGCCGGGCATTCGATCCCGCTTTCTACGTGCCGGCGGCGAGGTACCAATACGCCTCCACCGTTCCCATGGCCGCCCCCAATTCTTCCGGAGTAAAGTCTCTGCACAAATACCTTTCCAGACTGATTCCTTCATACTTCCCCAATTCGGATTGGGCATCGGCCACATTGGCCGCGAGCGCGATTATCGGAATCTTCGCGGTATCGCTGGTTTTTTTCAGCCGATACGCGAGCGAAAAACCCGAAATCGTGTCTTGCATATCAAGGTCGAGTAGGATCGCATTCGGGTTCACGTCGGCCACTCTTCGCGTAACCGTCAGGAAATCATCAAGGATGAGCGGATAGTAACCGCTTTTCCTGCATTCCGCGTCCAACTTGCTCACCAATGTCAAGTCCGATGACACGATGACGGGCTTTGATTTCGGCAAGGTAAAATGAAAGGTGCTCCCCTTGCCTCTCCCCTTTGATTCAGCCCAGATTTCTCCCCCGTGCGCCCTTATGAAGTCGCGGCATATCGACAGCCCCATTCCTGAACCGCCCCTCCGGAAGCTGACATGGGGCTCGAAGATTCTCTCCAGGTTCTCACTGAGTATGCCGCTTCCCGTATCACTCACCAGAACTTCTATCATTTCGCCGTTATCCTTTGCAGAAACGAGGACGGTTCCGTCCGGACAATGCTGGACTGCATTTTGCAGCACATTGATGATGACCCTCGAAACTGCGTTCGAATCACAATATATTGTCGGCAGCTTATCGGGAAGAGCCAACTCAAGCATAAGCCCTCGTGCCCGCTCGCTCTCGAGCGTCGAGTTGAAATCGCTCACGTTCACCTTAAGGAGTTCAATAAGGTCGGAGTGTCGGGGCCTGAGTTCGAGCGATCGCGGTTTGAATGCGCTCACGATAGACCGCACCATCACGGCCACGGTATCGTAACATCTTCCGAGCTTCTCCAGGCAAATGTTCAAGAAAGCCCGTTGCTCCCGTTGTGCTTCTCCATCAATGGTGTCGACCACTTGGCGAATGAGTCCCTTTACCTCTCCCAACATACCCTTGAGCTCATGGATGGTCTGCGAGACCTTCTTGTCCTCCAGCCTTTTCTCCAGGGTTACATCCCGCAGCACAAGCAGTCTCCCCAGCGTGCGCCCGACCTCGGTATTGACATCAAGAACGCTTCCGCGGAAGGTGGCGGTCTCCGAGTAGCCGGGCAGCGATGTTTCCAACTCGTCGAATTCCGGCTGTTCTTTATCAAGTATTTGAGAAAGGAAGTCGCGAGTGTCCGGATTCTGAACAAGCGACAGGAGTGGACGATTCCTGAACTCCTTTCCCTTGGGCTGTCCCAGGAGCACTCGGGCCGGTTCATTTGCGAACACCAGACGACAATTATTGTCCACCATGAGAATAGGCTCCAGTGTGCTCGCCAACACCAGCTCCAGCTCGCCCTTTGCTTCTTCAATCTGGCGTGTTTGCCAGATCATAATCAAGATTCCTATCCCAGTGGCAAGGATTATGCTTCCCACAATGAGAGACAAACGTCTTTGTGACTCAATCTCATAGGCGACGCCGGGGTCGATACCGAGGTTCATGGCAATATTGTGGACGAGCGAGAGCGTGCGAAAGATTTCGTACTTGCCGCCGTCGATATCTGTTGCCTTGCCGTCACTTATGAGGTCGGCCCATATGTCGGGGTTAGCCCGGCCGACGAATTGCCGAAGTCCGTATTCCTCGAAAGTGAAAATCGAGCCGTCATCAAGGTTTACGAAGCGCAAATAGGAGATATTCGGGTTCGCCTTGTTCGATTGCCATATCGTAAATAATATGCGGTCAAGGTTTTCGGCAGGTACATCCGTATGAAGAGCGTTTAGAGATTGGAGGTCATCGACGAGCCTGTCAGCAAGCCGCTCCCTGCCTATCAGACCAGGCAGCAACATCAGAATCGCCGTCACGCAGAGCACAAACAGCGTTGTGCCAAGCCCGACTACCATCAGGCGTGAGGGAACGATTTTTGCGAAGGAGCGCTTCATTTCAGGCGATGGGCCGAGCGCCCGGGCGCGCGACCTGTCCTCTCTCGAAATTCGATGTAATTATATCGAAACCATGAACTTCAGTCAAACCGGCACGGGGCCGGAAACCTCCATGCTGTGAAGACTCATTCGGCCCCTGACCTGGGAAACAGGACGGCGGAATGGTGCAAGAACGACGAAAAAAAGAAACGGGAGCTATGAAGGGAGCAAACAAAAAACTTGGTGATCTCTTGATTCGGGAAGAGATAGTAACCCGTCAACAGCTCGAGGAGGCGCTGCGGGAGCAGCAGTCCAGCCATCAATTCCTCGGCGAAATCCTCATAAGATTAAATTACATAAGCGAAGATGAACTCATTGGATTCCTCGTCCGTCAATGCCGCATTCCCCATCTCAAGCTGTCCAATCTCCAGGTGGCGACCGGGGTGGCAGAGCTCATTCCCGCGGAGATATGCCGCGACTATAAGCTTCTTCCCGTTGATAAACTCGGGACGCTTCTCACGGTGGCCATGGTTAATCCGCTCGACATTGAGGCGCTGGAGAAGATCAAGAAGATTGTGAATCTTCGCATCAAACCGATCCTGTGCTCGTGGGCAGACTTCAACGAATTGTACACAAAAAACTACTACTCGGAAGAGCGCAAGATCAAGCAGGCACACGAAGAGTTGGACGCTGAACAAGCCAAGGAGCAGGTCAAAGATGCGCATGAGGAGCCCGAACAGCAGGAGCAGAAGCGTCAGGAGGGTCTGATTGAGCGGTTCACATTCGAAACCTTTGTGGTGGCTGAAGCGAACTCGTTCACATACGCCCTTGCAAAGTCGATCGCGGAGTCTCCGGGGTCGGAGTATAATCCCCTTTTCATCTATGGCAATACCGGTTTGGGTAAGACCCATCTTTCGAACGCCATCGGAAACGAAGTGGTTCGCCAGAACCATCGCAAGAGGGTGGTGTACGCGCCGGCCAGCCGATTCATCGACGAAATGCTGGAGGGAATCGAACATGAGCACTTGAAGGAATTCAGGGAACGTTATAACACCGTGGACCTGCTGATTGTTGATGACGTTCAGTTCCTTTCCAGCAGAACGCGGGCACAGGAAGAGTTCTTCAACATCTTCAACACTATCTATAACGGCAGAAAGCAAATTGTACTTGTGAGCGATGTCCCCCCGAAGAAGCTGGAAGGTCTTGAGAAGCGGCTCATCTCCCGCTTTGAGGGAGGTGTTGTTGCCTGCGTGGAGGAACCCGACTTCCAGACACGCCTGGCCATCTTGCGGCTGAGGGCGGATGAAGGCGGCGCGCGTGTGCCGGACGATGTGCTCAAATTGCTGGCGCAGTCCATACCCTCGAACGTTCGCGAGCTCGAGGGCGCGCTGAAGAAGCTCTTGGCATACTCTTCGCTTGTCGGTCATGAGATATCCGTGGAACTTACGCAGGAGATACTGAAACACCTGTTCAGAGGGGTGGCGTCCTGACCGGGTGCTTGACAAGAGGGGTACGGTCCTATGGTTGAAGCCCTGAAGAAGCGACTTGGCGATATCCTCATCGAGGAGAGATTGCTCACGCCTGAACAGCTTTCCCAGGCGCTGCACGAGCAGAGACGAACCGGTCAGCTTCTCGTCGCAATTCTCATCAACTCGGGGCTTGTGAGCGAAGAAGATATCGTCATTACGCTCAGCGAGCAACTGGGCATTCCTCACCTGCGCGTCGAAAGCTACGAAATTCCCTCTGATGTGCTCGCAGAAGTGCCGGAGGGCATCGCGCGGCGATACCATCTCATCCCGGTCGCCAAGACAGGCAAGTCGCTCACCATCGCAATGTCTGACCCCTTGAACATCGTGGCGATAGATGATGTGCGAATGCTTACGGGACACGAGGTCGAAACCGTTGTAAGCCTCGATTCCGAAGTAAAGAAGGCGATTGAGCATTACTATGGCGGCAAGGATACAGGGACGGACGCCTATGAGGACATCCTGCGTGATGCGCAAGCCGACGTGGTCACGGTGCTTGACAACAAGGAACAGATAGACATTAGCAACCTCAAGAAGGAGGTTGAGGAAGCTCCCGTCATTCGCCTTGTGAACCTCATTCTCGTCAACGCTATCAAAAAGAACGCGAGCGACATTCATATCGAGCCATTCGAAAAAGAAGTGCGTACGCGCTACCGTGTCGACGGCGTTCTGCGAGAGGTGCAATCTCCTCCCAAATCGCTGCAGGCCGCGGTCGTCTCACGCATCAAAGTTCTCTCCGAGATGGATATTGCGGAACGACGCATTCCCCAAGATGGGCGCTTCCGCATCAAATTCGAGGGAAGAGAGATCGATTTCCGTGTCTCCACGCTTCCCACCTATTTTGGCGAGAAGGTCGTGATCCGTATTCTTGATAAGGGGGTTCTCCAGCTTGAACTTGACAAGCTCGGCTTCGAGAATCAGCCGCTTGATGACTTCCGCGACAGTCTCAGCAGACCGAACGGGATCATCCTCGTGACGGGTCCCACCGGGAGCGGCAAGACCACAACGCTGTATTCGGCGCTCCATATGCTGAACACCTTGGACGTGAATATTGTGACCGTGGAGGACCCCGTCGAATACGAGCTGCACGGCATCAATCAGGTGCAAGCAAAACCGGACGTGGGGCTCACCTTTGCATCCGGCCTGAGGTCGATATTGCGGCAAGACCCTGACATCATTATGGTGGGAGAAATCCGCGACGAAGAAACGGCTGATATCGCCATTAAGGCCGCGCTCACGGGACATCTCGTCTTAAGCACGCTCCACACGAACGACGCGCCCGGCGCAGTCACCCGTCTCATCGACATGGGGATGGAGCCGTTTCTCATTGCATCTTCCCTCCTCATGGCCGCCGCCCAACGCCTCGTCCGCAAGATATGTCCGGACTGTAAGCAGCCCTATCGCGTTCCCGACCAGGTGCTCAGCCGCGCCCAATTCCGGAATTCGCCGGGCGAGAAAGTGACGCTTTGGAAGGGACAAGGATGTGCGCGATGCGGAGAAACCGGTTACCGCGGGAGGCTAGCGCTCCTGGAGGTCTTGCGCGTGAGGGACAATATCCAGGACCTCATCATGGCCCAGGCGCCCTCCGGAGAGATCAAGCGGACTGCAATCGCGAATGGGATGTTCACGTTGCGGCAGGTGGCGCTTGTCAAAGTAAAAGCCGGACTGACTACGTTGGAAGAAGGCTTGCGCGTGACCGCCCCTGATTAAGTCTTTGACCATGCGCCCGGTTTTCCTTTCATTCTCTCGCCATGAGCGGCCGGTTTCGGCGCTCTGACAATTTCCGCTGGTCTCAGTTACAAAATCTGGCACAGGAATTGCACTCAAGGGCCGCGATGGTGAAAAATCCCGGTATTCAATACGAATTTGAAATTTTCAGAGTACAAAAGTTGCCATTAGACGCTACAAGCGTACGGACTGGCTTTCAGGCCAACGGAGAATGACCATGCTACAACTCGAGGACCTCTGCCGGCAAATGGTGGAAAACAATGCGTCGGACCTTCATCTCGTAGTCGGCGCTCCGCCTCAGTTGCGGATCGACGGTGAACTTCACACGATGGACACGCATGTGCTCACTCCCGAAGTCACGAAGAACCTGGCGTACAGCATCTTGACCGAGCGGCAGATAAAAGAGTTCGAACACGAGAAGGAACTCGACATGTCGTTCGGCATCAAGGGGTTGAGTCGATTTAGAGTGAATTTGTTTGTAGACCGCGGGTCGGTATGCGCTGCCATCCGGACGATTCCGTATGAGGTGCTCAGCTTTGAAGAGTTGGGCATACCCAAATGCGTGCGCGAGCTTGCTGAGCGGCCCCAGGGGTTGGTCTTGGTGTGCGGGCCAACGGGATGCGGCAAGAGCACGACGCTCGCTGCTCTGATCAACAAGATAAACAGCGAACGGCGTTGTCACATTGTCACGATAGAGGACCCCATCGAGTATCTTCATGCTCACAGACAGTGTATCATCAATCAGCGGGAGGTCTACTCCGACACCCATTCATTTCCCGCAGCGCTCAAGCATATCCTCCGCCAGGATCCCGACGTGATAATGATAGGAGAAATGCGTGACCTTGAAACCATTGAGTCGGCGCTGGTCGTGGCCGAGACGGGACACCTCGTCTTTGCAACGCTTCACGCCAACGATGCCGGACAGACGATCAACCGCATGATAGACGTGTTCCCTCCGCATCAGCAGCTTCAGGTGCGCACCCAGCTCTCGTTCGTGCTCGAAGGCGTAATCGTTCAGAAGCTCATGCCGCGCAAAGACCTGAACGGGCGCGTTCTCGGCCTGGAAATCATGATGGTTACTCCCGCCATCAGGAATCTCATCCGTGAGGATAAGGTGCATCAGATTTACTCTGCCATAAGCACTGGCGGGGCGCTCGGGAGCCAGACAATGAACCAGAGCCTGCACAAGCTTTACAAATCCGGTCAAATTACCTATGAGCAAGCGCTCGAAAACAGCCCGAATCAGGAAGACCTCCTCAGGCTGATGGGAAAGGGTTTCTGAAAGACCGACCAGCGCGATGATGGATCCATTCAAAACCGATGTGGAGCAAGGAAGGCTTGTACTCAAGCGATTTGCGCTTGCCCGAGCCGTGATTGTGGCGTTCGTGGGGCTGGCATGCGGCGGCCTGCAGTTGAAGAGCGGCGCCACACTGGACCTCAGCACGGCATATCTCTATGTCATATTCGCCGTTGCGCTCATCGAGTCATGCATCATTATCCTGATGCTCTGGATGGAACATAAGCCCACGATACGTTTCTCGGCTCTGCTCCTGTGTGCCGACATTGTCCTCGTAAGCGGAATCGTGGTCGTCACCGGGGGGAGCAAGAGCATATTTGCGTTTCTCTACATAGCTGTCATCCTGTCGGCGAGCATTCTTCTTTCCTTCAACTGGAACCTGCTCATTGCCACGACATGTTCTCTGCTGTTTGTGCTTGGGGCATTTCTTGAATGGAAGGGCCTCATTATTCCGGCATCTGCCTTCAGGTGGATGGAGCCACGGATGGCATTGCCGGACCTTTGGGCGTATACCGGGATAAAGGTGTTTGCGTTCTACCTGACTGCTTTTCTGGCCGGTTACCTTTCTCGCTGGGTCGGCCTTCTCCAGTTATTTCAGCAGAATGTCCTGAACAGCTTCTCGAGCGGATTCATCAGCGTGAACCATGAATGTCTCGTGACGTTCCTGAATCCCGCTGGCGAGAATCTGCTGCGTCGTTCTCTCTCCGAGGTCGAGGGTAAGCCCGTCTCGTTCGCCTTCCCGCTTGCCGATGGACAGCCGAATCCGCTGGAGGAGTCCATACGGGACCGAAGGGAATTCCAGAGCAGAGAAATCGCAGTCAAGCGTGGAGACGGGGAACAGATTCCTGTTGGCATTACGGTGTCGCACATCAAGGGGAACGGGAGGAAAATTCTCGGAGCGGTTGCCAGTTTCGTGGACCTCAGCGAACGCAAACGCATGGAGGAGAAACTCAGGCGGACCGACAGGCTCGCTGCGGTGGGTGAGATGTCGACTTCACTCGCACACGAGATCAGAAATCCGGTCGCGTCTATCAGGGGCGCTATCCAGGAACTGGCCGACAACGTTCAATTCGACGGGGTGAACGGACGGTTGATGCAGATAGCGGTGCGGGAATGCGACCAGCTCAGCAAGGTTGTGTCGAAGTTCCTCACGTTTGTGTCGCCCGGTCCGTCTTCTCGGCAGCGGTTTGCTATCGGCCAGCTCCTCGACGAGGTCGTAGCGTTTGCCGAACGATGTTGCTGCAATGGCAGTGTAACGATTCTCAAACAGTATGATGCTGATTTGGGATTCATGATGGGCGACTGCAGCCAGATCAAAGAGGCGGTCCTCAATGTTCTCCGGAATGGAATCGAATCAATGCCGGGCGGAGGCATGTTACACGTTGGCGCGCGGATCGACCCCGGGAAGCCGACACATGCGGTCATCACCGTTCAGGATGCTGGCTGCGGCCTTGGGCCGGATGAGCGGGAAAAGATATTCGACCCTTTCTACACCACCAAACCAAAGGGGAGCGGCCTGGGCTTGGCAATTGCCCACAAGATCGTCTCTGCGCATGACGGCTCGATTGAGGTGCAAAGCATCAAGGGTAGAGGGACTGCGGTAACCATCGTGCTGCCGAACGAGATTTGAAGGGATGACAATGGAACGGTCACGAATTCTCATAGTCGAAGATGAATCCAGCATGCGCGAGCTGCTGGCCATCATGCTGCAGAAGCAGGGATACGACGTGGAAGGAGTCGAGACCTACGAGGAGGCCACGCAAAAGATCAAGAACGGACAGTGGGACCTCCTCATCACCGACCTCTGGCTGAACGATGACAGGGATGGCGGCATACGGGTGCTCAGGGAGGCGCAGGATGCGGATAACTTTCTCTCTTCCATCGTTATAACAGCCCATAGTTCCGTGGATTCAGCCGTCGAGGCCATGAAGCTTGGGGCATATGATTATCTGGTAAAACCCTTTAAGAACGAGGAACTCAAGCTTGTCGTGCAAAAGGCGCTTGAAGGCAAGAAGTTGCGCATCGAAAACAGGGCGCTTCGCTTGGAGTTGAAGAGACACGGAAGGCTTGACGATATCGTTGGGAACAGCCTCGCCGTGAACGCCATGAAGGACCTCATACGCAAGGTGGCCTGCCTTTCCAGCACGGTTCTCATACTCGGTGAGAGCGGAACAGGGAAAGAGCTCGTTGCCAAGGCAATACACAATTGCAGTCCCCGGAGCGACAAGCCTTTTGTGGCAATCAACTGCGGCGGCATGCCGGAGAATCTGCTTGAAAGCGAGTTGTTCGGCCACGTCAAGGGAGCATTCACGGGCGCGGTCTCCCACAAAGACGGCCTGTTCAAAGTCGCCAATGGCGGCACCCTATTCCTCGACGAGATCGGCGAAACGAGCATGGCGCTGCAAGTGAAGCTCTTACGAGTGCTCGACGAGATGAAGATACGACCGGTTGGAAGCGCGACGGACTTCGCCGTTGACGTGCGCCTCATCTCTGCGACAAACAAAGACCTCGATAAGATGGTTGCAGACGGCAGATTTCGGGAAGATTTCTACTACCGCCTCAATGTTATCCCCATCTACGTGCCGTCGCTGCGCGAAAGGCGCGAGGACATTCTCTTGTTGGTGAGGCACTTCCTGAACAGATTTTGTGAGCGTGCGGGCAGGCGTATCACGATATCGGATGCGGCGGAAGCGATGCTCGAACAGCACTCGTGGCCCGGCAACGTGCGGGAGCTCGAGAATGTCATCGAGCGGGCGGCCGCGCTGTGCGACAGCGACACCATAGAATCCGATGACCTGCCGAGGAAGCTGTGTGACTCAACGGCGCGGGAACCCTCGACCGGAGAAATCCCGTCCGAGGGCATTGACCTGAATTCGCACGTTGACGCGTTTGAGTGTTCACTTATCAAACAGGCGATGAAGCGGACAGCCAACTGCCAGACGAAGGCGGCCCATTTGTTGAGTCTTTCGCCGAGGTCGCTCCGGTACAAACTCGAGAAATATAACATGAAGAGCAGGGAAGCCTGAACTACGCGCTTCTGCGTGGTCGAAGTGGAGGGATTATTCATGGCAAAGTTTCAGTACACTGCGCGCGATAAGTCCGGCAACAGTCTTTCCGGCACGATGGAAGCAGGCAACAAGCAGGAACTGTTGCAGAAACTTCGGGGCGGGGGACTCGTTCCCACTTCGATTGATGACGGACGATCAGCCGCAGCAAAATCGGGTGTGCGCAAGGCCGTCGTTGCAGGGACGACAAGGGGCCGAAAGGTTAAGGCGGAGGAGATGGTCCTCTTCACGCGGTCGCTGGCGACGATGGTCAATGCCGGTCTTCCGCTCCTTCAGGGGATCGACATCATGATAGAGCAGACCGAGAGCCCGAACTTCAAGCGTGTGTTGACGCAGATAGGCGAGGACATCGAGGCCGGGCTGACGTTCTCCGACGCTCTGAAGAAGCATCCGAAGGTGTTCACCGAGCTCTACTCGAGCATGGTGCGGGCGGGCGAGGCGAGTGGTAACCTTGACGGGATTCTCGTTCAGCTCGCGGAGTATCTGGAGGCGACGGAGAAGTTGAAGCGGGAAATCCGCTCGGCCATGACGTATCCGGTCATTGCCCTTGTCATCGTCGTAACCATTGCAACCGGCCTGCTTCTGTTCATCGTTCCGAAGTTCCAGGATATATTTGAGAGCCTTGGAGGCACTTTGCCCAGGCCAACACAGTTGCTCATTGCCTTAAGTGACACCATCCGGCATTACGTTCTCATCGTCGTCGGCATGCTCGTCGCGCTCGTGGTCGCTATTCGCTACTATGTCAGCACTCCGGCGGGACGGCTCCAATTCGACACCGTGAAGCTGCGGTTGCCGATATTCGGGACGCTCTTCAGGAAGGTGGCGGTTTCCAGGTTCGCGCGAACCTTCTCCACGCTTACTCGCAGCGGAGTGCCCGTGCTCGCGGCGCTCGAGATCGTGGAGCGCACTATCGGGAATGAAGTGATCTCCCGTGCCGTCAAGAATTCGCAAACGAGCATCAAGGCGGGCGCTTCCATCGCTGAGCCGTTGGCGAAGAGCGGGGTGTTCCCGCTGATGGTCACCCGGATGATCGATGTCGGAGAGAGAACCGGCTCGCTCGATGAGCTTCTGGCAAAGATATCTGAGTTCTATGACCAGCAAGTGGAGGCGGCCATTGCGAGCCTCACGTCGCTCATCGAGCCTCTGCTCATTCTGTTTCTCGGCGTCGTTGTCGGCGGAATGGTGCTCGCGTTGTTCATGCCCATATTCAAGCTCTCGACGCTGGTGGGCTGAGAAAGGAATTGGGTGCGTACATGCATGAAATACGGGATAAGTCAATCTTCCTGACGGGCGGTGCGGGCTTCATCGGTACAACGCTCGTGCACAGACTCCTCGAGCACAATCGAATAGTGGTCTATGACAACGGCCATCGCAACGCCCTCAAGGATTCTCCGGCCTGGACGCATCCGAACCTGTTCTTCATTCACGGAGATGTTCTGAACAGTGAGATGTTGAGTGAGTCCATCAAGAGAGCAAAGCCGGACATGGTGCTCCACCTCGCCGCCATTGCGGGTGTGGATACCGTGCTTCGCGTCCCGGCAAGGACGATGAAGATTAATTTCATCGGGACATATAATGTGCTCGAAGCCACAATCGCCCATGCGCCGAAGGCTGAAAGGTTCGTTGACTTCTCAACAAGCGAGGTCTTCGGGACGCACGTGTACCACGCCGAGGAGATGAGCGCGACGACGCTCGGAAGCGTGGGCGAGGCCCGCTGGACGTATGCCGTCAGCAAACTGGCGGCGGAACATCTTGTCCACAACTACGGGAAGGAGACGGGGCTTCCCACGGTCTCCATCCGGCCGTTCAACGTATTCGGCCCTAGGCAGGTCGGCGTGGGGGCGATCCATACCTTCGTCGTGCGGGCGCTCATGAATCAGCCGCTTGAAATCCATGGCGACGGGAACCAGATACGCGCGTGGTGCTACATTGATGACATGGTGGAAGGTATACTGCTCACGCTCACCAGGCCCGAGGCGGTCGGCCACGTGTTCAACATCGGGAACCCCAAGGGCACTGTCACCATCAACACGCTCGCGGAGAAAATACGAGCCCTCGCCGGCTCGCAGTCAGAGATAGTATTTGTCAAGAAGAACTATGTGGACGTTGAGCTCCGCATACCAAGCATTCAGAAGGCCGCAGAGCTTCTGGGTTTCCAGCCGACGGTAGACCTCAATGAAGGGTTATCCCGCACCATCGAGTGGTATCGAGGGCAAATGGAGCAGGGAAAAACTGCCGGCTTTCTTCATGAGGACAGGCAGCAGCCCCGGCATGTGGTCGCTCATATTTGAAAGGGAATGCTCGGCAACAGAGACGATGATGCTCAGGCGTTGAGACATGGCAAAGTCCCACGGCAGCGGAGAGCCCGAACTCAGCAGGCTGGCCCGCCTCGGAAAAGACGTGGTCTTTGAGGCGGGCGTGCTCGTTTTCCATCCTGAGAACATCGAGATTGGGGACGATGTCTACATCGGCCACAACACCATTCTCAAGGCATATCACAAGAACAAGATGGAAATAGAGAGCGGCACGTGGATAGGCCAGCAGTGTTTCTTTCACAGTGCCGGGGGCCTCAAGATCGGACGCAATGTCGGCATAGGGCCCGCGGTCAAGATTATCACCTCACATCATGAGGCAGGAGATAGGTCCAAACCCATCTTGCACACACCGCTCGTCTTCAAGCCCGTGGTCATCGAGGATGAAGCTGACATCGGAACTGGCGCCGTGCTCCTTCCCGGTGTCACAATAGGCCGGGCAGCGCAGGTAGGCGCGGGAGCGGTCGTGTGTCAGGATGTGGAGCCATATACGGTCGTCGGAGGAGTTCCGGCAAGGCTGATCCGGAGGCGGTAAGAGGATGGAACCGTACGTTTCGGTGATAGTTCCGGCGTTCAATGAAGAGATGAACCTCCGCCCGACGGTTACGCTTGTTGCCAACAAGCTCGATGAGCTCAAAACCAGCTTCGAGATTATCATCGTGAACGACGGAAGCACCGACCGCACTCGCCCAATCGCCGAGGAACTCGGTCAAGCAGATGCGCGCATCCGGCTCATCAATCATCCGCGAAACCTGGGCCCGGGCAGCGGTGTCTTCACGGGAATCGAGGCCGGCAGAGGCGAGTTTGTGATCTTCATCCCCGCCGACCTCGCGCTGGATGTCAATGAACTCCAGAAGTACGTGGATGCCTCCCGCACGTGCGACCTTGTTGTGGGAGTGCGCTCCGACCGGCGGGACTATTCGTTTTTCCGAAAAATCGTTTCTCTCGTCAATATCGCTCTCATAAAGCTGATGTTCGGAATGAAGGAACGGCAGTTCAACTACATCCACATGTACCGCAGAACGATGCTCGAGCGAATGCACATCGAGTCGCGCGGCGTCTTCATAACCGCTGAGATTATGATAAAGGCGCGCGACCTCGGCTATCGTTTGAAAGAAGTCGATATCACCTACGTCCCGCGCTCCGCCGGCACGGCGACGTGCGGAAACCCTGCGGTCATCCGGCGGGCGATACGTGACTTGTTCTTGCTCTGGTGGAAGCGAACGTTCCGCAGGGCCGTCTATCTTCGTCCTGAGAGAAATGCCGGTGCTTGAATGGTTTTCGAGACACACGGAAAGCGGGCAGGCGCACTTGCATTCGCTGTTCCCCTCATCGTTTACGTGCTTACCCTGTGCCCGACGGTCTACTGGGACGACGCGGGCGAGCTGATAACTGCCGCCTATACGCTTGGCATTCCCCATCCGCCCGGACATCCCCTGTTCGCGCTTACAGGAAAGCTCTTCACGTTCATCCCTCACGGTTCCATCGCCTGGCGCGTCAACTTGATGTCAGCCTTCTTCGGGGCGCTTACATGCTTTCTTATCTACAAGATAATCACCGACAGGCTCGAGGAGAATCCCTGGAGGCCGATGGCGGCTCTCGGCGGCGCGTTGTTCTTCGCGTTTGCACCCACAATGTGGGAGCAATCAACAGTGGCGGAGACCTCGACGCTCCACAGCTTCTTCATGATGCTCCTCACGCTTCTCATATTCCGGCTGGCATCCGGGCGCATGATCTGGAAGAACGAAACGCGGTCGCTTTGCCTTTTCAGCTTCGTGTATGGTTTGAGCTTCACCAACCATGTCGCAGGCCTTTTTTTCCTCCCATCCTTTGTCTATCTTCTCCTCTTGACGTATGGCCGGCGCATCTTTCAGCCGCGCTTGCTCGCTCAAATGGCGCTCTCGTTCTTCGTCGCCTTGATCGTGTATGCATACTTGCCAATACGGTCTTTGGCCGACCCCGCAATAGATTGGGGGAACCCCGAAACTGTCCGCAATTTCCTGTGGGTTGTGACAGCGAGGCAATTTGCCCCGAATATTGCCCCCAAACTCAATGTCTATACGATAGGCTCGAATCTTACTCTTCGCGGGACCGACTTACTCCGGCAATTCACGGTGGCGGGCTGCGCACTGGGGATTGTCGGCGCATGCGCTCTGTATCGCCGCGAGAAAAGAGTCGTGATATTCAGCGTGTTTATTATCGGCGTGCTCTCCTATATCGGGCTCAACTCGGCCTTCATTTCGGCGTATTTCATTCCCGCCCTGGCGCTGATAGCGGTGTGGATAGGCGTCGGGCTTCATCGAGCGCTCAACTTCGCTGAACATCTCGCGCGGTGGCTCAAACCCGCGACCTTTGGCATGGCGGCTCGGCATGCTCTGTGCGCCGTGCTGGCGGTCAGCTTTGCCTATCCGTTGGGGATGAATTATGGGAATATGGACAAAAGCGATGACCGATACGCTCTCCGCTACGGCGAACAATTGATGGCTCAGTTGCCCGAGGGATCGGCCTTCTTCACCGTTGACGGATACGCCCTGTTCATCCTCTGGTATCTCAAGTATTGCGAGAACCGGCGGCCGGACCTCATGGTGATAGAGCCGACCTGGCTGTCGTCGAGCGGCGCTTTGAGCTCGCAGGTGTTCGAGCAGTATCCTGAGCTCGTGCTGCCGTCTTCGGACATAGTCGCGAAGTACGTTGCGCGAGCGACGAACGCCGGAACCAGACAGTTCCTGATCATACAGTCCGTGCTCGACGCGAATGCCCACCGTCCAATCTATTGGGGGATAATCTCAGAGAATATTCCATTCCTGAGAAACCTCGTTCCGCAAGGGATTGTGTATCGGTACTCTGTCGAGCCGGTGGAGATGCAGGGAAACATGTTGACGGCGAACACGGAATTTTGGGAGTCCGAATCAGACTGGCTCCGCAGCCATCCCGAAATGCTCACGGAACGCTCTGCCGTGGAGATTTATCCGGTCGAACTCAACAATCTGGGATTACTGTTTGAGGAACTCGGCCGCGATGACCTCTCACGATGGGCGATAGAGCTCGCGCTCGAGTTCAATCCCGATTACCCCATCAGCAGATACAATCTGGGCAGGCTCGAGGCGCGCGCGGGAAACTACGAGGCCGCCTTTCGTGAATACCGCCGCGCGATTGCAGGGAATCCATGTATGGCCGTTGCATACTATAACTTGGGCAATGCATACCGGAGTGTGGGTCGCCTGGACGAAGCCTTTCTCGCCTATCGGCAGGCGGCGCGTCTGTATCCCCGCTACCACGAGGCAATCACGGCATTGGGCCAGCTTTACTCCGTTGCCGGGCAGACGGAGGATGCGGTCCAGCAGTTTCGGAAGGCGCTCAAAATAGAGCCGGCATATCCGTTCGCTCTCAGGGGACTGGCCTCTGTGTATCTTCAGATGAACAGTCCCAAGGAAGCGAGAGAGCCCTTGGAGAAGTCCCTGCAGATAGAGCCCAACTCAGCCGCCGGCCTGTTCGCTCTCGCGAAATACCACGCTCTCCTCGGGGACAGCGAGAGGGCGAAGAAAGCGCTTCGCCGCTCGATTGAAATCGGCGGCGTTGGATATATCATGCATGCCCAGGATGACGTGCATTTGAGAAGGTTGGCTGAAGAATCCGTTTTCGATGATACATAATGACAATGCATACTCGCCCAAATCCGATAATCGTGACGGTCCTCTTTGGGGCGGCGCTGGTTGTTTTCGTGCGAACCCTCTGTCCTACGGTGTACTGGGAAGATGCCGGCGAGCTCATCACGGTTTCCCACATCCTCGGGATCGCGCATCCGCCCGGGCATCCGCTCTACACAATTCTCGGACATCTGTTCACGCTGCTGCCTCTCGGAACTATCGCGGCGCGAGTCAATCTCATGTCGGCGTTCTTCGGCGCGCTGGCCTCGGCTCTCGTGTACGCCGTTGTCGTGCGGCTTCTGCCTGACGAAGTCGCATCTGCTCCCGTCGCGCACTGCTCCGGAGCCGCGGCATCGTTGTTCGCGGCTTTCAGCCTGACACTGTGGGACCAATCGGTGGTGGCCGAGACCTCGACGCTCCATGCATTTTTCTTTATGCTGCTGATGCTGTTGTTCCTCGGTATGGTGCGCGCTTCAGATGCGGCATCGTTCTCGGCTCGCTTGTTCCTGTTCAGTCTTACCTACGGACTCAGCCTTACGAATCATGTGGCGGGACTGTTTCTTTTTCCGGCGTTTGCCATATGGGCGTTTGTGGCTGTAGGCCGGAGGCTTTTCAGCGTCAGGAATGTGCTCTTGGCGCCGCTTTTCTTCCTCATCGGCCTTTCCGTCTATCTTTACCTCCCGATCCGGTCGGCTCAGAATCCCGTCATTGACTGGGGCAATCCGGAAACGCTGTCGAACTTCTTGTGGGTAGTAACGGCGGGTCAGTTTCGGGAAAACGTGTTGAACGTACCGGCGACCTCCCAACTGATTGAAGGCGTAATGCGGCACATGGCCAACATTCGCGAGAATTTCATGGGGGTCGGCGCTGTTCTCATCCTCTTTGGATTCTGGGATGCTCTCCGGCGAAGGCGCGATTATCTCCTGTTCGCATCAGTTGCCATAGCGACGCTCTTTCTTGTGACGCTCAATCCCGCGTTCATCGTCGCGTATATCATTCCCGCATTGCTCCTGCTGGCCGTATTTCTCGGCTTGGGGGCACACTGGCTTGCGAGCACGCTCATTGCCTCTCTTGATGCTTCTGTCCGCCAGCGAGCGGCAGGCGCAGTTATGTGCGTAGTGATGATTCTTCTCGCCGCTTTCCCTCTGCTCCGCCACTACCCGATGAACGATAGGAGCGACTACTTCCTCGCGCGACAGTATGGCATGCGAATTCTCGACAGCCTGCCGCCGAACGCCGCCTTCTTCACCATCGACGTGAATGCCATGTTCACGATGTGGTACCTCATATATTGCGAAGGCGTGAGAGAGGATGTCCTGGTCATCGAGCCCACGTGGCTCACCAACTCCGATTCGATGCGTGAAGAGCTGCTCCACCGGTATCCCGAATTGCTCATGCCGGAGGTCGGCGAGAAGATAGTCGTCGGCGAGCGACTTGCGGAAACATCATTCCTCGACAGCGATTTGCTCCTTGCCATTCTCCGCAAGAACGCGGAGGTGCGTCCCGTGTTCTGGGGAGCCGTTCCGATAATCCCTTCGCTCACACCGTGCGGACTGGTGTATGAATTCACCCGGAATGCCGATGTGACGCTTGGAAAAGAGGCGCTCGGGCGAAATGCAGGTCTCTGGGAGAAAACAGCAGAGGAATTCCGTCGCGTCCCGACGCTTGCCTCCGACCGAGTGGCGACGCTTGTATATCCGGAGAACTTGTTTCAACAGGGCATGCTGTTCAAACGGTCCGGTCTCCCGGACCGGGCAAAATGGGCATTTACACTCGCGAGCACAATGAATCCTGCATACGCGCGTGCGTGGCTGGGCCTTGGCGAGCTTTGCATGGAGAGTCATGACTTCACGGGAGCCCTCGGTCTCCTCGAACACGCCGCCAGCCTCGACTCACGTGTGCGCGCTCGGGCGCTTTTTCTCAGGGGATGCGCTTTCTATGCACTCGGAAGATACGGCGAGGCTATCACGGAATTAGAGAAGCTCATTCACCAGAAACGGGACTACCCCGACGCGCACAATATGCTCGGTTCCCTCTACGTGACCGTGGGAGAGATTGAAGAGGCCGAGGACGAATTTCGCGAGGAAATCAGGCTGAATCCCTCAACACCGACAGCTTACTCGAACCTGGCTCAAGTCCTCATCAATGACGGGATGGTGGACGAGGCCGAACGCATTCTCAGAGCGGGCATCGAGGCGGATGCAGATGTCTGGCAGAACATCTACTTGATGGCGGTTGTAGAAACCTTGAAGGGACACAGGGTAGAAGCGGCGGAGTTCCTTGATTCAGCAGCAGCGCTGGGAGGCAAACAGGTCCTTGATCTGGCTGAAAAAGACCCTGTGCTCAGGTCGGTTTGCGCTTCCCGTGCAACCGAGAAGGAGCCGGACTCTTAAGAAACTGACAACCGTTTCGTCATTGCGAGAGAGCGAAGGGTCTCAGACCCGAGCGACCGAAGCAATCTCGGTGGCAGCATTGAGCTTCGCCCGGGTCTGCGACCATCGGGCCTGCGGGCCTTCGCTCGCAATGACGACGCTAATCCCGCCATAGACGGGGTCGGATACCCTGAATGAAAACCGGTCAATCAAAGGCATTTGTTCTCCCTGCGCTTGTTTTCGGAGTGACATTCGGACTGTACTCCTACACCGCTTGCCCCACGGTGTACTGGGACGATGCAGGCGAGCTGATTGCCGCCTGCTATACGCTCGGCGTGCCGCATCCGCCCGGACACCCCCTGTATGCAATACTCGGGAAGCTGTTCACGCTCATGCCCATCGGCTCGCCCGCCTTTCGGGTGAACATCATGTCCGCCTTTTTCGGGGCGTTGACCTGCGCTCTCCTCTTCCAGATTGTCAAAGAACTGGTATGCCGCGAGGAAGGCCTTCGCCGCTATGCGCATTTCGCCGCGGGCGCGGCTGCGCTGAGCCTGGCGCTTTGCTCGTTGATGTGGGAGCAGTCAGTCGTCGCAGAGACGACCACGCTTCATTCGTTTTTCATGCTTATCGTAACGCTTATTGCGTTTCGCATTGAATTCTCGGGAGAAGACGACCCGCGCATCACGAAGAGACTTCTGCTCCTGAGTTTCGTTTATGGGCTCAGCTTCACAAACCACGTGGCAGGTCTCTTCTTCGCGCCGTCACTCGCGCTCCTCCTGCTTTTCCGGTTGCGCCTCAAGCTTTTCAAGCCGGGCAGGCTATTTGCAATGTTCGCCCTCTTCCTGCTCGGTCTTGTGGTCTATGCGTATCTTCCTCTCAGCTCTCGTTCAAACCCGGCCATAGATTGGGGCAATCCGGAGACGTTGAGCAATTTCATTTGGGTTGTGACCGCGCGCCAATACAGCGCAAACCTTCTGCGCGTTCCCACACTTTCCGGGTTTCTCTGGGGGTTAGGGAACATATTCCAGGTCTTTCTCTCCGATATGACGCCGTTCGGCCTCTTTCTCGCTCTCATAGGGGCGCTCAGGTTATGGAGAACAAGCAGAACGGTCGTCGTTTACGGGTCTGTTATCGTGCTTATTCTTTTCTCTGTCAGCCTTAACAGCGCATTCATCTCGGCCTATCTTGTGCCCGCAGAACTGATGCTCATGCTATGGGCCGGCTTCGGCATAGCGTTTCTGTGCGAGCGCGCAGGCCGCGTTGCGATTCGGCTTTCCGGCGTTCGACAAGCATTCATGACGTATGCGCCCTTCTGCGCGGTCCTTCTCCTTGTGCTGTTTCAGGCCTTTGTCCATTTTCCGGAAAACAATATGCGCCAGTATTGGCACGCCCGGGAGTATGGAGTCCATCTGCTCTCATCGCTGCCGGAAAACGCAATCCTGATAACGGGCACGGCCGACCCGCTTTTCATTGCCTGGTATCTCCAATACTGTGAGAACTTCAGAATAGACGTGAAAGTAATTACCCGAAACGGCCTGACAAGGCCGGGCTACCTGGAACAGGTCCGCCGCGAACATCCGGAACTCGACATGCCACATGAATTTCAGTTCGAAGGCGACGAGGGCGCTCGCCCGTCGCATATTCAAACGCGGGAGGCAGGGCTGCCATGGTATGCCAACTCATATTTCAAGCTATTGTATGAACAAAATGCGCCGAGGTTTCCCATGTTCTGGGAAGGAATCGAGGCGAATCAATTGCTTATAGAGCAGTTCGTCCCCCACGACCTTGTGTTTCGCATCGTTGCATCCGGCCGGTCTCCCGATCCTCACGGGCCAAACCTCTTGAACGTGGATGAAATCGTGACACGCATAGGGGACGACACAGTGGCCGGGAGGGTGTACGGTAACCATGCCTTCAACTATGGCATCTATTATCAATGGCACAATGATGGTGACGCCGCTCGATACTCATATGAGGAGGCGTTGAGGCTTAATCCTGATGACACGAGAGCATTGAACAACCTTGGCGCGTTGCTTGCCGCCCTCGGCAATGTTCAGGAAGCCCACGAGAACTTCATGAGGGCGTTTCGAGTCAATCCGAATGACCTGACGTCAAACCACAATGTTGGCCAGTCATTTATGATTCGCGGCGAATTCCACGACGCGATTCCATATTTTCGGCGGGCGGTTCGTCTCGATGTTCCTAAATTTGAGGACTATTATAATCTCGGTCTGTGCTACGCCGAGGTCGGCAGAAGCGATTCCGCTGTTAGAATGTTCAAAGAGGCTCTTGTCCTGCGTCCGGAATCGCCCGAAGCCCTTTCGTCGCTCGGCGTGATTTATCTCAGACAGGGAGCGACGGAAAGTGCGGAGAAGTTACTAAAAGCGGCACTTGACATCGAGCCGACGAACGCCGAGAACTGGTATAACCTGGCATGCCTGCAAGTGCTGCAAGGCGACACCCAGGCCAGTTCCCGGAGTCTTAAGAAAGCTCTAACTATTGATTATCACAGGACTTACACTCTTGCCTCGAATGACCACCGGCTGCTCCCCATCCTTGAATCCCTCGTGAAAAACAACTAACTGTAAAAGTGGTACGCTTCTTGCTTTTGCCCTGGGTAAATGACCGGCCAGTTATCAATAGGGAAAAGATATATATGAACAGATCGGGATTCACCCTCATTGAACTCATGATTGTCGTAGCAGTTATTGTCATCATCGCAGCCATTGCCGTGCCTAGTCTCCTGCGCTCAAGGATTGCGAGCAATGAAGGAGACGCCATAGGCGCCTTGAGAACGCTCTCGAGCGCTCAGATAACCTTTCAAGGCATTTCCGCCACCGACGCAGACGGTAATGGCGTAGGGGAATTCGGCTCTTTTGCCCAACTGAGCAACGCGGTGCCTGCATTCATCGATGACAGCCTCGGCAGCGGGCAGAAATCAGGGTATTTCTTCGCGGTCACGACCACGGGTGTGCCGTCCAGCGATGAGAGACTCTGGCAGGGTTCGGCGTATCCCATTAGCAAGGCGCGCACCGGCAACCGCACTTTTTATATCGATGAAAGCGGCGTGCTCAGAGCGAGCGACTTAGGCGGAGTCATAGGCGCCATGGGTATTCCTGCGACCCGCGCCATGGCAGACCCACTATTCGGAGGCAATTTCCCTCCGATAGGAAACTGAGTTCCGCAAAATGCCGTACACCCGACGAAGTTTGTCAGGGAAATAATCTGCGGGAGGCTATTATGAAGGGTTTGAAAGGCCAACTTTCCAATGGAGTGCGAACTCAGGAAATGGCGTTTCCCTTTGCAGTACATAAGGTTACGACCCTCATTCTGATTGAGATAGCCGTTCTCTGCGCGGTCTTGGTATGCAAATTGCTCATTCAATAAAAATAAAAGAATCATATGCATTAACCAGGAGGTGAGGCGATAGCGGAACAGACATCGAGTGATTCATGAGAGAAGAAAATGCGAATACTACATGTTAAGTAAGGGAGGTTACCCATGAAAGGCAACAAAGGTTTTACATTGATCGAATTGATGATCGTTGTGGCAATCATCGCGATCATCGCAGCGATTGCCATACCTAACCTGCTCCGTGCGCGTCTGGCCTCGAACGAATCAGCGGCCATTGGCGCGATGAGAACGCTCGGCAGCGCCGAGAGCACGTTCCAGTCATCGGCTGGCACCGATGCTGACGGCGATGGCACGGGCGAGTACGCAAGTCTCACAATGTTGTACTCGAACTCCACACCGCCTTACATTGATGAGGTGTTGGGCGCCGGTCAGAAGTCAGGATATAACTTCCTGGTTACCACGACGGGCGTGACAAACGACGACGAGGTCATTTGGTGGGCGACCGCATATCCGGTGCAGTATCAGCGGAGCGGAAACCGCTCGTTCTACATCGATGAGTCGGGCGTTCTGCGTGGCAGTGACACCGGTGCTGGCGCTGCTGTTGCAAACCGTGCAGCCGGACAGGCGCTTCCTCCGGTTGGCAGCTAATAGCCGGCTTGCTTGAAACGCTGGCAAGAGCCAGTTCAACCATAGGGTACAGTCGGCATTCCCCCATCGGGAATGCCGACTGCCTTTTTTTTGGCCCGCATCGCCGGTTTAGCCTACCTGATAGCTGCCTGCCTCCGTTCCTCGGGTTCGTCACGCGCCAACCCGCCGTGACCCCGCCGCGCGCGCTACGCACTCTCGAAACTTCGAATTCTTGTCGTGATTTCTGATGTGCAGTCATTGCGAGCATCCGACCCGACTCCCCCCAGGTTGCCTGTGAAACAAACGCGCATGACTCCTTATTGTCATTGCGAGTCATGAGCCGCCTTGTGCGGGGCATGACGAAGCAATCTCTGCATGATCGTATGCATGCCAAGGAGATTGCTTCGGTCGTTGCACTCCCTCGCAATGACTGATGGGACGCCAGTTTCTTATGAGAAGCGAAGCGACCGAAGCAATCTCATTGGGAGAATTGAAGATAGATGCAGAGATTGCTTCGCCTGGGTCCGAGACCCTCGGGCCTGCGGCCCTGCGCTCGCAATGACGGCACTAACGTTTCTTTCAGACATAACCCCGTCGCAGGCGAGGTCGGATGCTCGCAATGACGATTTTGGGTTGCGGCTATGCCCCGCTGCATTCTCTTGTCGTGTGACTGCCATTTGAGGTGTCTTCCTGCCGTACGGATATTTTTGACAGGTCTATTTTTTCTTGTGTTCGGACTTGCCGAATTCGATCTCAGCGAACATATTGGTAATGATTACTATTTCTAAGAAGGAGAATCGTGAAACAATCATCGCGACAACTCAGGATGACACGGCAAAGAATGGTCATTCTCGAGGAACTCAAGAAGGTAGCCTCGCATCCTGCCGCCGATGAGCTGTATGAGCTCGTGCGGCGTCGACTACCGCGGGTCAGCCTGGGAACAGTTTACCGCAATCTCGAGCTGCTCTGTGAGTCCGGAATGGTCCGGAAGCTTGAGTACGGCGGCTCGCAGAGACGGTACGACGGCGACGCGACACATCACTACCACCTTCGCTGTGTTTCCTGCGGTCGCGTCGAGGATGCTCCCATCAAGCCGGTTTCGGAGATTGAAGAGTCGCTTCGGAAAATGAGCGACTATGAGATCATCGGACATCACGTGGAGTTCGTGGGAATCTGCCCCGAATGCAAGCGCAAAGCTCCGCGCACTGCAACGCAAACAAAAAGAGCTTTAAGAAAGGAGAAAAAACATGGGACTGAGAGGATTACAAACTGAGAAGAACATCCTGACCGCGTTTGCCGGCGAATCGCAGGCTCGCAATCGCTACACCTACTTTGCCAGCCAGGCGAAGAAAGAGGGCTTCGAGCAGATTGCCTACATTTTCGAGGAGACG
This sequence comes from Candidatus Abyssobacteria bacterium SURF_17, assembly GCA_003598055.1. Taxonomy (GTDB): domain Bacteria; phylum Abyssobacteria; class SURF-5; order SURF-5; family SURF-5; genus SURF-17. The sequence continues at coordinate 25,423 of QZKI01000010.1, forward strand.
GCGAATCAGGAGAAGGAACACGCCAAACGCCTCTTCAAATTGCTCGAGGGCAGCGAAGTGGAAATAAGCGCTCCATTCCCTGCAGGCATTATTGGGAAAACGGCGGACAATTTGAAAGCGGCAGCCGGCGGCGAACTCCACGAGTGGAAAGAGATGTATCCCTCATTTGCGAAGATTGCACGCGAGGAGGGGAAAGAGGCCGTCGCAAAGATTTTTGAATCGATTGCCGTGGCCGAAAAGCAGCATGAGAAACGATACCGCGCACTCCTGGCAAACGTCGAGGCGGACAAGGTGTTCAAGAAGGATAAGCCGGTTGTATGGCGCTGTCGCAACTGCGGCTATCTGCACAATGGCCCGGAGGCCCCCAAAGAATGTCCAGCCTGCGCTCATGCCCAGGCGCATTTTGAATTGCTTATCGAAAATTATTGAGCCGATTCATCGTTTGTAGGGGCGAACCTCGTGTTCGCCCACATTAGGAAAGTGTGGAGAAACCTGACAGGAACACCCGTGTGACCATGGAGTGTGAGGATTAAATACATTTATGGAAGCAGGTGCGCACATGCTCGAACGAAAAGGCGTAGTGACATTTCGTGGCAACCCGCTGACCGTGCTCGGCCCGGAAGTGAAGGTCGGCGAGGCAGCTCCGGATTTCACGGCGGTCGATGTGAATCTGGCGCCCGTGAAACTTTCTTCATATCGAGGGAAGGTTTGCATCATATGTTCTGTGCCCTCGCTGGATACGCCGGTATGCGATATGGAGACGAGGCGGTTCAATGAAGAGGCCGCCAGGCTTGGGCCTCAGATTTCGATACTGGTCGTCAGTATGGATTTGCCGTTTGCGCAGAAACGCTGGTGCGGCGCAGCCGGCGCGGACCGGGTACAAACGCTTTCCGACCATCGGGACGCTTCATTCGGAACCTCGTACGGAGTTCTTATAAAGGAGCTGCGACTGCTCGCGAGGGCCGTGTTCATCATCGACCGCGAGGGAATCATTCGATACACCCAACTGGTCGGCGAGATCGCGAACGAGCCGGACTATGAGGCTGCCCTGCTCGCGGCGGAGAAATTGAAGTAACACCGACGCATGTTTGCGTGATGGGTGCATCCCGGTGCCCGACGGCGGAAATGTGCACCGGGCGCCAACTTCCATAACCAGAAGAGGAGAAAAGAATGTCGAGACCGGAAGACCAATGGCAGTGCCAGACGGTGAATTGCGGATACATTTACAATCCGGACCGGGGAGACAAGAAGGGGAAGATACCCAAGGGGACCCGGTTTGAAGATTTGCCCGATGACTGGAAATGCCCGCTCTGCGGCGCAGGCAAGAAGATGTTTCGTCCGTTGGCAGGCGCAGGCTCGGTTGCTGAAGAGGGAATTTAACGACAAGATGCTTAGCATTTCTTTCAGAAAGTCGATGCCGTATCCCATCACCTTTTGTCGGGGCGACCCACCGGGTCGCCCACACCCTGTGTTTCGCGGGGTCTATTACGCTGTCGAACTTGCGAGACCATGTACCGAGGCGCGACGGCGAGAGGAGGAATGATTCCCATGGAGAATCATACAGGCAGTGAAGCCCAACCGTACTGGAAATGTAAAGGCTGCGGCTATACCCTAAAGCTCAGCGCGCCGCCGGACATATGTCCCTCATGCCGCGAGAAATGCGAATTTGCCGACGTCACGTGTTACACTCCGGAGTGCGGTTTCAAAGGCATTGACCATCGGCTTGCGGGGCAACAAGAAGACATAAGGAAACAGTAGGCGCCCATGGGAAATTCCCGATAG
>QZKI01000105.1 GCA_003598055.1 Candidatus Abyssobacteria bacterium SURF_17
GCGGAGGTATATGAACGTATGGGTGAGCCGGACATCGCTCTCAAGAACTACAAGACTGCCAGAATGTACAACCCGGCTAATCCCGATATCTGCGTTCGACTAGGAAGACTATACTACGACAAAGGTGAGCTCGAGAAGAGCGCCGAGGTCTTGCAGGCGGCGGTTGAACTAAGCCCTGACTGGAGTGTTCCCCATTATTGGCTCGCCCGTGTTTACGAGAGGCTCGGTGAGGGAGATCGTGCAAAGTTACATCTGAGAAAGCTCAAGGAACTGGCTGCCTCGCGTGTTCCAGATAAATGAGAATTATCATTTAGCCTGCGTCGGTTCTTATTCGGTCGATGATGGCCGCGCCCATTTCCCTCGTTCCGACCCCCTTCGAGGAAGCACTTTCCGGCCTCAGGTCGGCGGTTACGGATTCCCCCTCTCTCAAGACTTCGGCAATTGCACGTTCCAACCTTCTTGCTGCGTCGGTCTCGCCAATGTGTTCAAGCAGCATGACGGTCGATAAGAGCATGCCCGTCGGATTCGCCTGGTCCCGGCCCGCGATGTCGGGGGCGCTCCCGTGAGTAGCCTCGAAGACGGCAAACTCGTCTCCCATGTTGACGCCCGGCGCAACGCCGAGTCCGCCGACCAGCCCCGCTGCGAGGTCAGAGATGATGTCGCCGTATAGATTGGGGAGCACGAGCACATCATACTTCTCAGGAAATTGGACGAGCTGCATGCACATATTATCAACGAGCATGTGCTCGTAGGGAATATCGGGATACCTTCTGCTTACATCCGCGGCGACCTTCATGAACAGGCCGTCAGTGTATTTCATGATGTTCGCTTTATCAATCGCAGTCACCTTTCGTCTTTGGCATTTTCGCGCATATTCAAATGCAAAGACCACAATCCTCTCTGACCCTTTGACAGAAATCGGCTTGATGCTGATTCCCGTATCACATCCGAGCTCAACCCCTTTCTGTTCTCGCAGAAATTTCAACAGCGGGTTGTCCTCTCCGCAGCTCTCCATGAACTCGATTCCCGCATAGAGATCCTCGGTGTTCTCGCGGACAATGACAAGGTTAATCGCGTGCGGATTCAAGATCCGGCTGCGGATACCCTCATAGTATTTGCACGGACGCACGCAGGCATACAGGTCGAGCTTCTGGCGGAGCTCCACATTGACGCTCCTGAATCCCTTACCGACGGGAGTTTCGACCGGCCCCTTCAACGCCACCTTGTTGCGCTTGATGGAATCCAGTACCCTCTGCGGGAGTGGTACGCCTTCCCCGTCGATGACGGAGGCGCCCGCTTGTTGGATGTCCCACTCGATATCCACTCCTAATGCGGATACGCATTTCCTTACGACATCCGTGATTTCGGGACCGATCCCGTCACCGGGAATCAACGTGATTGTACGAGTCATAAGCAATAGGTCGCACAGATAGCTCTGCATCCATTGGGCGCAATGAATTGCGCCCCTACAGACACAATTGAACAATTTCTGCAGAGGCGCGATGAATCGCGCCTCATCTGCGGTAATGGTCTTTTCGTCATTTGCATAAGAGTGATGGCGTCTAAAGGCATACGTCAATCTTGAAATCACCTTTTTCAAGCTGCGCGCGAACACGTTGGAGGAACTGAATCGACGTAGCACCGTCAACAATCCGGTGGTCATACGAGAGGCAAAGATACATCATCGGGCGAATAGCTATGGCATCATCCACAACGACCGCGCGCTTCTCTATCTTCTCAACCCCAAGTATCGCGGCCTGTGGCTGATTTATGATGGGGGTGGAAAGAATGGCTCCGTACGAACCGGGATTTGTGACGCTGAATGTCCCGCCCTGGATTTCATGAAGTGCCAGGCGTCCCTCGCGCGCGCGGCGCGCAAGCGAATCGAGCGTCTTGGCGAGTTCCTCGATGTCAAGTCTATCGGCGTTTCGGATGACGGGCGTCATCAACCCCCGTTCCGTTTGCACCGACACTCCTATATTGTAGTACCGCTTCAGAATTATTTTGTCATCCTCGAGCGAAGAGTTGACGTAAGGAAATTCTTTCAGTGCGCGAATAGCGGCAGTGATGATAAATGGCAGGAATGTGAGTGACATACCGTGCTTCTGCTGGAAGGCATCCTTATATTTCCCGCGCAGTGCGACCACTGCCGACATGTCGGCTTCCGCAATCGTGGTCACATGCGGTGATGTTCGCTTGCTTCGCACCATATGCTCGGCGATTGCTTTGCGCATACCTTCCAGCGGAACAATCTCTTCAAGCTCTTCCAGCGGCCGTTCGCCAGGTTTCTTGGAGGGCTTCTCCGCCCTTGCCGTCTCTTTCGGAGTGGCTGGTCGTCCTTTCTTCTGCTTCACTGCAATGTAGTCCAGCAGGTCGTCTTTCGTCACGCGACCATCAATGCCACTGCCTTCGACCTCGGCAAGATCAATGCCGTGTTCCTGCGCCATCCGCCGGACGAGCGGAGATGATTTCGTTCGGCGCCGCTCGGCTAGGGATTCGGCTGATTCCTTTTCTTCTTTCGTCTTCCCTTCTTCTTTCGCCTTCCCTTCTTCTTTCGCCTTCCCTTCTTCTTTCGCCTTTCGTTCCTTTTCGTCTTCCTCCTCTTCCCGTTCTTCCTTCTCCGCCTTTTTTCCCTTTTTCGGAGGAGCCGTTTCTTTTTCCTTCACTTCCTTTTTCTCGACTGTTTTCGCAGGTTTTTTCTCTTCTTCGATTTCCTCGTCCGGCGCGGCGATAATCGCAAGCAATCCACCTACCTTGACCTCGTCACCCTCTTCAGCCAGTCTTCTTTTCAATATGCCGGAGGCCGGCGATGGAATCTCGACGTTCGCCTTGTCGGTCTGAACTTCCACAAGCGGGTCGTCAATGCTGACTGAATCACCCACTTCCTTCAGCCATTTGACGACGGTTCCGCTTACTACCGTCTCCCCTATCTCAGGCATCACTACTTCGGTTGGCATTGCGGCCCCCTGTCAATACTCGATTACTTTGTGGACAGCCTTGACGATATCCTCTTCCTTTGGGAGATAGAACTCCTCAAGCGGCGGGCTATATGGAACCGGGGTATCAGGCGCCGCCACGCGAACGATAGGTGTATCGAGATACTCGAACAACTCCTCCGAAAGCAGCGCCGCGATTTCAGCTCCAATGCCTAACGTCTTGTGGTCTTCATAGGCAAGCACAACGCGGTTGGTCTTCTTGACCGACGCGTATATCGTCTCCTTATCGAGCGGCATGATGGAACGAAGGTCAATGAGCTCGATGGAGAGGTCTTCGGCTTCGAGTTTCTCCAACGCACTTCGACAATGATGCACCATCGAGCCGTACGTGATGAGGGACACATCATCGCCCTCCTGCAAGACATTCGCCTTCCCTATTGGGATGACGTAGTCATCTTCGGGAACATCGTCCTTCGCGCGGCGATACAGATATTTCGGCTCGAAGAAGATGACCGGGTCGTCATCGCGGATCGCAGCCTTCAACAATCCCTTCGCGTCGTATGCCGATGAAGGAACGATAACCTTCACGCCGGGCGTATGCGCGAACCACCCCTCCGGGCTCTGCGAATGGTAAAGACCACCATGCACACCGGCAGCCGAAGGCGCCCGTATGACCATGGGTGCGAACATATCTCCGGCCGTGCGGTATCTAAGTGTGGCCGTCTGGTTCACTATCTGGTCGAATCCGCATGAGATGAAATCGGCGAACTGGATTTCGGCAACCGGCCTGAATCCCATGATGGCAAGACCCAAAGCAACGCCTACGATCGCGGATTCTGATATCGGCGTGTCAACCACTCGATTCGGGCCAAATTGCTGATAGAGCCCTTCCGTTGCCCGAAACGCGCCTCCGTACATTCCCACATCCTCGCCAATCACCATAACCGACTCGTCGCGCTCCATCTCTTCTTTCATTGCCAGGCGGATTGCCTCAACCATTGTTATCTCGGGCATGGATTAGGGTTCCTCGTTCGTTGCGAAAACGTGCTTCAGCGCATCCTCGCCCGGTGGGAACGGACTCTCCTCGGCGAACTTCACGGCTTCGTCCAGGGCGGATGCAATCTTATCAATAATATCCTGCTCTTCCGACTCGCCTAAATGACCTGATTCGGTTAGAAACTTCTTGAACCTCGCAATCGGGTCCTTCTGCTTCCACTCCTCTTTTTCCTCGGCTGGCTGATACTTGGCCTCATCATGCTCTGAATGACCTTTAATGCGGTATGTCATGCATTCGATGAGCGTGGGCCCACCGCCGTTCCGGGCCTTTTCGACGGCCTTCTCCATGGCGTCGTAGACCGCAAATATGTCGTTTCCATCAATCGTGACGCCCTCGAACCCATACGACTCGGCTCGGTAGGACACGCAGCAAATTGCCATTTCCTTTTCAACAGGAGTCGAATACGCGTACTTGTTGTTCTCGCATACCAGCACCAGAGGAACCTTGTGGATGCCGGCAAAATTCAGGCCTTCGTGGAAATCGCCCCGGTTGGAGCCGCCCTCACCGAAATAGCTGACGGCGATACTATCTTCGCCCCGAACTTTGAATGCAAACGCCACGCCCGCCGCTATTGGAATCGTAGAAGCCAAAATGCTTGTAGGTGGAATGATGCCCAATCTCTTGCTGCCCGCGTGCAGGAATGAGTCTCTCCCTTTTGACGGACCTGTTTCTTTTCCAAGTATCTGAGCCATCAAGAATCTCGGCTCGATTCCCTTGATAAGGAATGCGCCAAGGTCTCTATGAACGGGCGAGATGACATCATCCTCTCTCAGGTGCGCGCACGTGCCGACGGGAATCGCTTCCTGTCCCGTGGAGAGGTAAAGCCCGCCGAGGATTTTTCCCTGCCGATAGAGTTTCGAGAGGCGGTCCTCGAACATGCGGGTGAGCATCATATCATGGTAAAGTCTTAACAGCTTTTTCTTCGGAAGGGCGGGCATATCCTGTGCGTTCCGTTCGCCTCACATTCACCACGAGATCTCGCTTCTTAGTCCGAAAGCTCAACGAATTATATCAACAAAAACAGGGTCCAGCAAGCATACGAAACACTCGGGATGTGCAATGTAAGAGGCGCTTGACTCTTAAAGCGGCTTTGTGAATTGTCTGATAGGCAAATGACTCAGGCTGCTCGCGAAGCAACAGCTCGTGCGAAGGGATGCGAGCTTTGCGCTTCTCGAATTATAGAGGTTGCCTGCGAACGACCTCTACACCGTCTTGTGGGCATGCGTGGACTTGGAGTGCCATTCATATCGCGCGCACAAGAACTCAGAACAAGGGTTGACGCCGGCTCGGTAACCAACTGCTATCCCTTCTTCCGGCTGCCGTAGTCGCCGAAGGGATCATCGCGCTCTCGGACGGCCTGGCGGAAACCTCCCTCTTGGGCGCGGCGAACAAAGTCAAGCCCTTCCTGCGTATGACGGGCGATGCCGTCAAACAGGGTTCCCAGCATGCGGCTTGAAGCAAAACCCATATTCTCGACCGTCTGATTTATCAAAAGTTTGAGCATGATGAGCTGATTCGTGGGCACTTGCGCTATTCGCTTTGCAAGTGCAAAAGCACGCTCGGCAAGTTCTCCTTCGGGCACCGCTTCGAGAATCAAACCGATTTCCGCCGCTTTTTTCGCCGGGATTTCGTCGCCGGTGAGCAGATAACGCTTGGCGCGCTCGAGACCCATGCGGTACACCCACATCGCGGTCGTCGGCGTTCCCCACACGCGCGCGGGTGGATAGCCGAACACCGCATTTTCGGCAGCCATAATAAGGTCGGCGCAGAGAACCATGTCAGTGCCACCGCCGATGCACCAGCCCTGCACAGCGGCAATTGTCGGCTTCTTGGCGTACCACAGCTTCATGTAGGTGCTCACAAATGTGGACATGACCTCGAGGTCGGCCACAGAATCCCACACACGCCCAACCGCCCCTTCTCCCTGCGCCTGGGCGGCGGTTGACCAATCGAGCCCATAGCCCGCACAGAAAGCGGGCCCTTCCGCGCGCAGCAGGATCACCCGGACTTCACCGTCTGCATCCGCCTCATCGATTGCCTGAGCGAGTTCATCCCGCAGTTGAGGAGTGATGGTATTGTATTCCTTCGGACGGCAGAGGATTATCGAGCGCACTCCGTCGCCGGTCTCAGTCCGCAGTGATTTCATCCTTCCCTCCCCTGCTCACTGAAGAATACTTTGAATTATTCCACGGACTCCTTCAATTGTTCGCTCGTTTTCTCCATCTGAGCGAGCGATATTCCTTCCTTGAACGCAAATCCGATTCCTATCAGAATAACCGGGAAAAAGGTCGCGATGTGCGTCACGAGCGCATACGCCTTTGCAGTCGTGTCGCTTATCGAGGAATCGCATAATTGAAGCCCCACCTGCACAAAGAAATGGAAGGGGCCTGCATAGCCGGGCGTCGGTATCGACACGCCAACCGATGCGGCAGCGAGGACGACTGCGACCGACGTGAGAGAAAGCTTCTCTTGAATTCCGAATGCGAAGAACAGCGGATAAAACATCAGCGCGCCTAAAATCCACTGCGCTATGGAAATCACCACCGCGATACATACGTGTCGTCCATTTTTGAAAATGTGCAGCCCTTCCGTGAAGGACACGAAGAGCGCGACAATCTTCTGCCTAACTCCAGACGGCAAGAAAAACAGCACGGCACTCAGAATGCGAGCGGCAGCATCCTTCTTGTAATACAGGAGAAGGATGAAACCCACCAGACCTGCAAAGGCGGACGTGGCCACGACTCCAAGGAAGAACCTGATGTCCTCGAGCGAACGACCGGTTGCGCTCAACAGTACGGTCTCGTCAAGCGGATAGAACAAGAGCACGCCGGCGATCAGCAGCAACAACACGAACATGTCGAACATGCGGTCAACAACGAGCGTGGCCAGCGAGGCAGTCAGCTTGATGTTCTCTCTTTGTGCAAGCAAATACGCGCGGATGAACTCGCCCGCGCGAGCAGGAAGGAGACAATTTCCCATAAAACCGATAAGCATGGGGGAAAACAGCCGGAGGGAGGGAATTCTTTTTATGCCATAAAGCAGATAGTGCCAACGAAGAGCACGGAAAATGAAGGTGGCAAGCGAAATTAATATCGCAGGCACTATAAAGATATATCGAGCAGTGAGGAGCGAATCCCAGAGCTCGCCCCAGTTCTTGACGCTTCTGAAGAAGAGCCAGAGGAAAAACGCGGCTATGGCAAGCCCTATGCCGAAATTAAGCCAGAATCTGAGCTTCTTCACCAGGTCTCTCTTTCAGCCTCACCGGCGGTTGTGTTCCATCTCTTCGATGAACCGGTCGAACAGGTAGGAGGCATCATGAGGCCCGGGCGAAGCCTCGGGGTGATATTGTACGGAAAAGACGGGCAGCTTTCGATGGCTCATTCCCTCAACGGTCTTGTCATTCAGATTCATGTGCGTTACATCGACGTCGCTCGGCAGGGTATCTCTAACCACGGCGAACCCATGATTTTCGGCAGCAATCTCTACCCTGCCGCTGGCAAGATTCTTAATCGGCTGGTTGCCGCCGTGATGGCCAAATTTCAACTTGCACACCTTTGCGCCAAATGCGAGTCCCAACATCTGATGCCCGAGGCATATGCCAAACGTCGGCTTCTTCTCAATCAATTCCCGGACTGTTTGAACTACATTCGGCACGCCTTCAGGGTCGCCGGGGCCATTTGACAGAAAGATTCCATCGGGTTGGTGCGCCAACACCTCCGCAGCCGTGGTCTGTGCAGGGACAACCAGGACTTCACAACCTCGTTTCGAAAGGTTGTTCAGAATATTCCGCTTGATGCCAAAGTCAAAAGCAACGACGCGGAACCTTGCCTCCCCTCGGGCAGGCACACGATATTCCTCGGGACACGTTACTTCCTTCACAAGGTCGCGCCCTATCAGTCCCGGGGATTCTTTGGCTTTGCGCACCAGACTCTTGACGTCCAAATCCTCTGTCGAAAGCACTGCCTTCATTGCACCCGCGTCGCGAAGATGCTTGGTGAGCGCGCGTGTGTCAACGCCCTCGATACCGACAATATCATGCTCGGCAAGGAACTCGGCCAACGGCTTGCGAGCGCGCCAGTTGCTCGGGTAACGACAACACTCGCGGACCACGAAGCCCTCGACATGAGGCTTGAGCGACTCGAAATCCTCCTCGTTCACACCGTAGTTGCCGATGTGCGGATAGGTCATCGTCACTATCTGGCCTTTGTACGATGGGTCGGTCAAAATTTCCTGATAGCCTGTCATGCTGGTGTTGAAGACTACCTCGCCCGAGCGCTCGCCTCGAGCGCCAAAGGAAGCGCCCTCGAAATATCGCCCATCCTCAAGCGCTAGTATCGCTTTCACTATCCGCTCCGGAGAAGAAAAGAAGTCCAATTACGAATCACACGGATGGAATCCGAAGTCTAAAGTTGAAGTCATCCGACGAGGCGCCGGTCGTGCAGCCTGAGTTGTCCATCCACAATGACGTGCACAGCACCACCCTTGAGGCGCCAGCCATTGAACGGGGAATTTCGGCATTTGCACTGGAACGTACTGGTGTCTACGGTGAACTCGTATGCCGGGTCGAACACCGTTATATCCGCCCGCGCGCCGACCTCGAGCTTCCCCATCGGCAGATTCAGAATTCTTGCCGGCCCGACGGTGAGCTTGGCAACAGCTTGCGAGAGCGTGAGAACACCGTCATTCACAAGCCTCGTTATCACGAGCGGCAAGCACGTTTCGAGTCCTACGATTCCAAACGGCGCCTCTATGAACGCCACTTTCTTTTCCACCTGCGTGTGGGGCGCATGGTCGGTCGCAATCGAATCAATCGTTCCATCGCGCAGGCCTTCCTTTATCGCCGTTACATCCTCCGCAGTGCGCAGCGGTGGATTCATCTTCGCGTTCGTGTCATATGTTTTCACGGCATCGTCGGTAAGGCTGAAATAATGGGGCGCAGTCTCCGCGGTCACATGCACTCCATCGCGCTTGGCCGCCCGAACGAGCTCGACCGACCGTGCGCAGCTCACGTGGGCAATGTGCACTTTCCCGCCGGTGAGCCGAGCAATCGCGATGTCGCGCGCCACCATGATTTCTTCGGCTGCGCTCGGCATTCCGGGGAGACCGAGTATCGTTGAATTCAGTCCCTCATTCATGCAGCCGCCCTCGGTCAAAAACACGTCCTCACAATGCGAGATGATAGGCAGACCGAACATGCTCGCGTAATCGAGTGCAAGGGTGAACACCTTGCTGTTGACTACCGGCCTCCCGTCATCGGAAATCGCGACTGCGCCCGCCTCTTTGAACTCGCCGATCTCGGTTATCGCCTTTCCCTCGAGACCCCGCGTAACGGACCCCACGGGATAAATATGTGTCCAGGCGTGTTTCTCCGCCTGTGCGTTCAGGAAATTGATCACTTCGACGTTGTCGGCCACCGGGTCCGTGTTTGCCATCGGTACCAGTGCGGTGAAGCCACCCGCTATCCCGCTGCGGCTGCCGCTTTCGATCGTCTCCTCGTCTTCCCGTCCGGGCTCGCGGAGATGTGTGTGCATGTCAATGAAACCGGGCGACACGATGAGCCCATCAGCATCAAGCCGTTTTGCCGACGGAGACGAGATGTTCTTGCCCATCTTGGTGACACCTGACCGTTCGACGAGAACATCCATGACGGCATCAGTGCCCGATGCCGGGTCGATGATTCTCCCACCTTTAATAAGTATCTTCACTCTCGATATCTCCGCCCGAGCATAAGTAAAGCGCGGCCATTCTGACGGCAAGGCCGTTTGTAACTTGTTCGAGGATGACGGAATTTTCACCGTCGGCCACGTCTCCGGAAAGCTCGACATCACGATTGATGGGACCGGGATGCATGATCACTGCATTCTTCTTGAGATGCCTCAGTTTCTCGCGGTCAATTCCGAACAGGCGCGCATACTCGCGGATCGAGGGAAAGTAGTTCGACTTCTGGCGCTCCAGTTGTATGCGAAGGATGTAAACAACGTCTGCATCGCGAACCGCCTCGTATACATTGCAGTAAACCTTCACACCCAGCTTCTCGATGAACCGCGGAATCAGGGTCCTCGGGGCGCATACCGACACGTTCGCGCCCAGCTTCGTCAGTCCCCAGATGTTTGAGCGAGCCACACGGCTGTGGAGGATATCACCGACTATCACAACGTTGACACCCTCGATCTTGCCAAGCTTGTCTTTGATGGTCAGCATATCCAGCAGCGCCTGAGTCGGGTGCTCATGCGAGCCATCGCCCGCATTGATAACGCTGGCCTTCACCCTCGACGCAAGGAAATGCGGTGCGCCTGAGGCAGAATGCCGCATAATCATCATATCTATTTTCATTGCCTCGAGATTGGCAGCGGTGTCTATCAGTGTTTCCCCTTTCACGAGGCTGCTCGCGGCGGTGGTGATGTTCAAGATGTCCGCGCTCAATCGTTTGCCCGCAAGCTCGAACGAGGTGCGTGTGCGCGTGCTCGGCTCAAAAAAGAGGTTCACGATGGTCTTGCCCCGCAGCGCGGGCACTTTCTTGATGGGGCGAGTGGATATTTCCCTGAAGGAGAATGCCGTATCGAGGAAATGATTGATTTCCTCTACCGACAGATCCTCGATGCCGAGCAAATCTTTACGGTTCCAGCGCATCAATCACTTCCTGTCCAGACCGATGCATCAGGTTCTTAGCGAGCCTTACTCATCAACTCGACCTTATCTTCGCCGTCGGTCTCGCTCAAGCTCACTTTGACGTCGTCGTCGCGGCTGGTCGGCACGTTCTTGCCCACATAGTCGGGACGAATGGGTAACTCGCGATGCCCTCTGTCTATGAGAACGGCGAGCTGAATATTTCTCGGGCGGCCGAAGTCCATGATCTGGTCGATTGCGGCGCGCGTCGACCGTCCCGTGAACAAAACATCGTCAACGAGAACAATCTTCCGCCCGTTCAGGTCGAAGTTGATCTTTGTACTCCGCACCTGCGGCTGACCTCCCTGAGGAGAACTGATATCATCGCGGTACAGCGTGATATCGATTATTCCAACCGGCAGGGAAACCTTTTCAATCTGCTCGATTTTCTGCGCCAATCTTCGGGCAATCACATCGCCGCGCGAGCGGATACCTATTAGGCAGAGGTCTTCGATTCCTTTGTTGCGCTCAAGGATCTCGTGAGCAATGCGGGTCAGGGTGCGCTCGATGGCAGCCTTGTCGAGTATCGTTGCGGAATGGTTCATAATTCAGGCCAAAAAAAAACCCTCGCCGGAGGGTTATCACTCATGCCGGATCGCCCTGCCGCAAGCCTTTCCGCGAAGATACTCACGCGTCCGCTGCTTTAGCTCGGCCATCCGGACTTCACCAACCCTTGCCGGTTTCGCAGAACCGATTTAAAGGGCATCTTATGTTCGGAGCGTATTATACCCCGGAGTTGGCAACCTGTCAAGCTCTTTCACCGGAGCGGACGCGCGACACATACCAGAAGGACAGAGCCTTATTTCTGAACCCGCATGATGCAAATAAGCAATTGCAGCCAGAAATAGGGTTGGGTTTCAGCCTGCACTATTCAAAATGAATCTCGCAGGCGCTCGGCGGTCGTGGGTTTGTGAGGATCTTGCTGCCGAACTCTTCACGCAGAGTGCTGAGATAAGATTCCCACTTTTCAGGAATTTGCAGGATAGTTCCGATTCGCGTTCGTCCGAATTCTTCGCCATTTTCCCGATACCACGCAAGCGTTTTCGCAATTACTCTCATGGCATCCTCATCCGAGACGAACTCAGCAATCTTGTGTCCTATGACCGGATGTCGCCCATGTTTGCCGCCGACACGGACAATCCATCCCCTAATACCAGCGCGCCAACTGTCCGTAGGACACGTGCGAATGCAGTCTCCGCAGTAGAGACACTTCTCCGGGAAATACATCGGATGGCCTGTTTCCGGGTCGCTCTCGATCGCCCCCTCTTTACAGGCGCTGGAACAAATTCGGCACCCAATGCATGTCTCGCTATCCCAGACCGGTTTCACGGCGCCCTGGAATCCCATGTCCATCTCGCTCGTCCGGGCGCAGTCTACGGGACAGCCCGAGAAGGAGAGTTTGAACTTATGCGGCAAGTCCGTCCCGAAAAATCTTTCATCCACGAGCTTTGTCATTTTCTGCGTATCCATCAGTCCATTCGGATTGTACTCGCAGCCGGAGCAGGCTGTGGGCACCCTCACGCGCGGTCCGCAGGAAGCAATGGTCTGTCCCACCTTGCCGAGTTCATCGGAAATCACCTTGAAATCTCTGTAGTCCACGTAGGGAAGCTCGATTGATTGTCGAAATGAAAGGTGCACGTAGTCGCCCGCGTATTTCTTGGCCACATCAACAATCTTTTCGAGCTTAGAGAGCGGCACTCGCCCGCCCGGACATCGCAAACGCACCGTGAACATGTCTCTTTGTCTCTGCTTAATTAAACCGCCGGACTTCAAGGTTTCAAAGTCTATCTCGTCGGTCTTCCCTTCCACCTGCGTTCCCGCACTCACTCCATCGGCTCTGTCTTCGACGAATTTATCCACCATATCACTTAAGCCTCCCCATTCCTTTGGATCAGCAGGCTGAAGCTGTTCCCGAACGACTTCTCCACTTTCAGAATTCGGTGTCCCTCCTCTTTTATCGAACGGGGCACGTTATGCATTGCCTCGCCGCTGTCCAGGAGCACTTCAAGATGTTGGTCGGGGTTCATCTTATCGAGAGCTAATTTCACCCGTACAAACGTCATCGGGCATTTGACTCCCCGCAAATCCAATGTTACATCCGGACGCTCCCCAGGTTTATCATGTCTGAGAATGCTTGCTTCTTGTGTTCGATTCATTCGTTCATCTCTCCCCGCTGAGTTCCGATGATAGTCGCCTCAGCCAATACGGCGCTTCTCAAGGGGCGAGTGTGTATCCCGCATTCGCCCCCACATTTGCTGGTCCCGGCCCAACGCCCTGCCCGCTCATTCGGGCCAGTCGCGATTCGCGTGCAAGGAGCGCAGCCAAGCGAACGATAACCCTTTTCATACAAAGGATTCACGGGTACACGGTGAATCGCCAGATATTGCCAGACCTCCCGCTCTTTCCATAGCAGGATGGGATTCAACTTGATGAGTCCGTGGTCGCGTTCCTCAATTTCCCGGAAATCGGTTCGGGTCCGGCCCTCCGTGCATCGCAGCCCAGTCACCCAGCAGGCCACGTTCATCTCCTCTATTGCCTGGCGCGTGGGCCGAACTTTCAGAATCTCGCAACAACGATCGGGAGCTGTCCGGCAAAGGTCTTCGGAAACGGGCTCGTCTGAGCTGAAAATCCGGAGTTCGGGATAGCGTTTGACCTCCTGCTCCATGAACTCCACTGTCTCGGGCGGCTTGAATCGAGTTGTCACAATGAATCCCGGGATATGAGGGGATACCCGTTTCGCAAGATGCCAAACCGTAACAGAATCCTTGCCGAGGCTGTTGGCAACGACTAAGCGAGCGTTGAACCGCTCGTGCGCCTGTCGGATAAGCCGAAGAGAACGGTCAATTTTCTCAGCAAAATTAAGGTTTTCTACCAGCCACTGATTGTCCTCTACGACCTCCACCGCTTTCATACAGGCACCCTCCCATGTTTGTGGACGACTGACCGAATTTACTATTCTTAGGCTTTCCCAGAGGCAGCTATATCATCATTTCGACCGACATAGTAGAGATTGCCGAAAAATAAAAAACCCCTCCCCCGCTCACTTCGATCTGCGGACACCCTCATATGCTATAGTCCAGCACATGCTCTTTTCTTCTCACGCGCTCCTGCTCCACCAAATCTTCAAAAGTAGTCGAATCATAGACATCTGAGAGAGCGTCCTTTACCTTCTCCCACATCGGAAGAAACGCACAATCGCCATGAAGCGGACACTGATCCCCCGTGCTTCCCGCAATGCATTGCACGGGAGAGAGAGGTCCCTCGATGAATCGTATGATTTCGCCCACAGTCAGCGTCGCAGGCGAATGCGTTAACACGTAGCCACCTGTGCTCCCTCGCCTTGACTCAACGAACCCCCCCTGCTTCAACTGGTTCAGAATAACCTCCAGAAAGCGGATTGGGATGGCCTGAGTCTTGGCAATATCGGCTATTCTTACCGGTCCTTCGCCGACGTGTTTCGCAAGTTCAAAGGTGGCTCGCAATGCATATTGACATTTTTGTGAGATGGACATAATGGACTCATCGAGACGAATTGTTGACTTAGTCAATCAAGATAGTATCATGGATTTTCTGGCTTGTCAAGCAGAAAAATGAAATAGTCCCATCTGTCTGCCATCAGCTCCCGGCAGGGTCAGACTCAAAGAATCGGTGAAATAAGTGTCGCAATGAGACCCTGACCAAGGATCATGATTCCGCGCAAGTTGCGCTGCCCCGATGCCCCGATTGACTTTTCACGTTGTCAATTGCTATACTTTGCGTGTACGCATCACCCTTTCCCGCCTGAGCTGCCATGAGAACATCCGGAGGTGCTGGGATTGGGCAAGGTAACGCTTGTCTTGAGTGGTGGCGGCCTTCGTGGCCTCGCCCATATCGGGGCGTTAAAGGCCATCTCTGCCCTGGAAATTCCTATACACGAATACATCGGGACCAGCATGGGCTCGCTTGTCTCCGCTCTTGCGGCTGGAGGCATGAGCATAGAAGAGATGGAGCGGCTCGCCCTCGCGCTCACGAGCGAAGACATCCTGGACCTGAGCATCACCCGCTTCATGAGGAAGGGTCTGAGGATTAATAGCCTTTACCGGGGCGAACGACTCCATCGCTACATCGAGAAAATCATCCCCATTGACAGCTTCAAACTGCTTGACAAACCACTTCTTGTCAACGCCGTCGAACTCAGCCGAGGCGAGGAAGTATATTGGGGAAGCGAGGGTCTGAACGACATACCGGTGCACGAAGCGGTATACTCGTCCTGCGCCATACCCGGCATCTTTCCTCCCCTCAAGTGGGCCGATGCGTACTACACCGACGGCGGCGTGGGAACGAACTTGCCGGTTCACGAGGCGCGCCGTCGCAACGCAGACCTCATCATCGCGGTGAACCTTGGGCTGCCCGCGCGCACGACAGTCACCGAGGTCCCCGAGCAAAGAGGAATCATTGACATCATCCTTCAGAGCACGGGTATCATGATGCGCCAAATTCTGCAGTTGCAACTGCGCGAGTTCTACGAATACCCGCTTATTCTAATTGAGCCGTATATGCCCACGCGGCGGATGTTCGATTTCAAGGAGACCGACCGTTCCATTCGGGCGGGCGAACGCGCGGCATTAAACGTCCTCCGCGACCATCCGCTGCTGGTCTTGGCACAATAGGTTCATGTAATTTTGCTTTCAACCGGTTGAGGGAGGCATCTTCCCATGCTTGAAAGAATTTCCCTGTCCACCAAATCGCGGGAGGAGTTCGTTGACATCACGAATTCGGTTCAACAAATCGTCACGAAGGCGAAGACACGCGAAGGAATCTGCATCGTTTATGTTCCGCATACGACTGCCGGCCTGACCGTCAACGAGAATGCCGACCCCAGCGTCAAGGCCGATATTCTCATGATGCTCTCGCGCCTGATTCCGCGCGACGACCCGAAGTACGGGCATTCGGAAGGAAACTCGGACGGGCACATAAAGTCCACGCTTGTCGGCTTTTCTCATGTCATCCCGATAAGCGACGCCAAACTCACCTTGGGAACATGGCAGGGGATATTCTTCTGTGAATTTGACGGACCCCGTAAAAGGTCCGTCCTTGTCCAGGTGCTGTCCGAGAAAGCGTGAGATACAGTGTCAGCGCTTACTCATGAAAAGCCCGACCTACTGGGAATGTTGCCCGAGGAGATTGATGCTCTTTTTCGCGCGCGCGGACTTGCATCATACCGTTCAGTCCAAGTGGTCGAATGGCTCTTTCAACACGGTGCGCGCTCGTTCGACGACATGACCAATGTGCCAAAAAGTCTGCGCAGTGAATGTGCCGAGCACTACAGCGTCACCGACCTGAAGATTCTCAAGGTGCAGGTCTCGCAGGCCGATCGCACAAGGAAATTTCTGCTCGGCCTGAGCGACGGCGCAATGGTGGAAACCGTGGTGCTTCCCGAGGGAAAACGGAGCACTGCATGCATCTCAACGCAAGTCGGCTGCGCCTTTGGCTGTCCCTTTTGCGCAAGCGGGAAGGACGGTCTCGCGCGCAATCTCTCAGTCGGCGAGATCGTGGACCAGGCCCGGCGAGCGCGGTTTCACCCGGATATCGGAAACCTGACAAATATTGTGCTCATGGGAATGGGAGAACCACTGGCCAACTACGAGGCGACGGCAAAGGCGACTCGCATATTCCTGCACGAACGGGGTTTTGCGCTCGGAAAGCGGCGCGTCACAATCTCGACGGCAGGCTACCTTCCAGGTCTTGAGAAATTGGCAGAAGATGACCTGCCGGTTCGCCTGGCGTTGTCGCTCCACGCGACTGACAATGCCACGAGAAATCGCCTCATGCCCATCAATAAGAAATATCCGATAGAGCGAGTGCTCGAAGCATGTAATCATCTTCTCCTTAGCCGACGAACTCCATTGACCATAGAATACATGCTCATCGAGGGGCATAATGACTCACTCGGTGAAGCACGCAGACTGGCCGGGATATGTCAATCGCTGAGGGCGAAGGTGAATCTCATTCCGTGGAATCCGATTTCCTCTTCACGATTCAGATCCCCGTCAGAAGAGCGAATTCTCCGGTTTCAGGCTGAACTGAGAAAGGCCGGGGTCTTGGCATTCATACGTCGCTCGCGCGGGGCAGACATAGACGCAGCATGCGGTCAGTTAAGAGCATCGAGTACAACGAAGAAGGCCTGAAAAGTGGCGGTTGCCCTCGATAGAAAACGAAACAAGATGATTCCGGAACGCAAGGTGTTGTTTGTGACGCTTCCCGGATTAATTCTGCCTTCAGATATCATCAACGTTATCTTTCTTCTTTTCCTGCTTCTCTTGACGGTCATCTGTGCCTCCCGGGTGGAATCCTGGTATCTTCTGGCTCCCCTGTATCTCATCATGTTGGCATCGATCGCTTTTCTGGTATGGCGTCATCGAGGCAACCCGACCCCCTGCGAGGCTCTCTTGAGGCGGTGGTATCCTCTCGCATTCGTCGTCATCATTTTCTTCAGCCTCAGCCGTATTGTCCACCATGTATTACCCTATGACATCGATTCTGAATTGCAGGCGATTGACTATGCGATCTTTCGAGTGCACCCGACCGTCTTCGTGGCGCCTTTCGTCAATCCGTATGCGATGGATGCGCTACAACTGTTCTATGCAAGCTACTACTTTCTCCCAGTGATCCTTGCCGTCCGCTTATATTCCAGACGCAGGATGGACGAATTCGAGGCCACCGCGTCCGCAATCTGCCTCGCATTCTACCTGTTTTACATCGGCAACATACTCTTTCCCTCATGTGGCCCGTCTCAGACCATGCAGTCAATTCATACAGTTCCGCTGCAAGGAAAATGGGTGGGAGATTTCATTCGATGGCTCCTGTTTGCTTTGGAGCCGTACAAATGGGATTGTTTTCCCAGCGGTCACGTGGGTGTCACGACCGTGACGCTCGTGTATTGTTACCGATTTGAGCGGCGAATTTTCTGGGGCATGCTGCCGGTGGGAGTCGGTTTGATCCTGTCAACCGTTCTCTTGCGCTATCATTACGTCATCGACGTGATTGCCGGATTCATACTCGCTGGGATAGTCGTAATCCTCAGCGACGCCATAAGGAGAGCCTG
Source organism: Candidatus Abyssobacteria bacterium SURF_17 (assembly GCA_003598055.1). Taxonomy (GTDB): domain Bacteria; phylum Abyssobacteria; class SURF-5; order SURF-5; family SURF-5; genus SURF-17. Next base: position 17,744 of record QZKI01000105.1, read on the forward strand.
GTGTCACCGAGTTCTCTTCACTCCTGCGCAGAGTTTCTCGCAAGCATCCACTCAACCGGACAAGAACATCTCATAGATGCGGTGAACCTTATAGACTTTTGCGCCAATCATTTCGCAGATTGTGATAACAGGCGTGTTGTCCTCGAGAATCCATGAAAACTCCGCGCTCTTGAAGCCCCGGGCGATCGCCTGGTCGTACGCTTTGGCCACCATGGCCGCCGCCACGCCAGTTTTCTGATAGTCCCTATGCACCCCGAGCATGAAGAGGCGACCTTTCTTTATCCTGGTCTTATACCACAGGAACTGAAGCATTTGAATCGGCCCCATTTTGCCGTTCATCTTCTTAGCAACCACGTTATAGTCCGGCAGGAACATGAGGAATCCGATCGGCTTCCCCTCGAGCTCACCGATATACGTGAGGTCTTCTATCACAAGGTCTTTCATATGGTTGGCGATATCCTCGATTTCCGCCTCCGTCAGCGGCACGAAGCCCCAGTTCTTGCTCCATGCGTTGTTGTAAATCTCCTTGACACGCTCCATCTCGTTCTGAACATCTCTGAGATTTACCCTGCGTGCAACCACGTGGTTCTCAGTCGCCTTCTGAGCGAGTTTGCGGACAAATGACACGTCCACCTCAAGGTCGGTGATGTGGTAGGAAAGCAAGTCGCGCGCTTTCTTCAGGCCGTATTGCTCGATCATCTCGACGTAGTACGGCGGATTGTATGTGGTGAGCATCAGGGGATCGGTATCAAAGCCCTCGACGAGCAGACCGCATTCGTGATTGGTTGTGAAGTTGAAGGGCCCTCGCATCAATTCCATTCCCTTTTGCTTCAACCGGTCACGGACAGTATCCAACAGCCGGGAGGCAACCTCGAAATCGTTGAACGCCTCGAAAAAGCCAAAACATCCCGTTTTCTCTTCATGAAATGTATTATAGTTATAGTCTATACTCATGGATATGCGGCCACACGTCTTGCCGCCGCGACACGCAAGGTAGTATTCAGCCTCGGCATGCTGGAAGAAGGGATTTTGCGCACTGAAGAAGACTTTTTGCTCTTTTATGAGGGGAGGCACCCAGTTCTTATTACCGCGATAGACTTCCCACGGGAACTTTATGAATTCCAAAAGCTCCCGACCCGATTCGACACGACGAATCTCGACTCTTCCCGCATCCGCACTCATGATAAACCCCCCCGTCTTGATTGGATGTTATACAATGAGCGCTGCCAATCTCGCCGATGCCGACGTTCATCTCCTTTCGTGCAGATGGAAAACTGCTCTCGTGTCAACGCACACTTACCACAATGGTGTCTCTAAGATAGCACGCCCGCAAGAGAAAGGTCAAATAGGAAACACGATAGGGAGAGAGCCCTGTCTTTGGCTGCGATTCCTTTTTTGCCGCCTCACGCACTATCGGAAAGAGGGCTCTGTCTTAAATCCCTCATTATTGACTCACGAACTCGCGTCTGTTAAAATATCGCAAACGCGGGACGGAAATAAGTCAAGGCGGCGGTAATTCTTGAATCCCTATTGTCCGCCTGATGGGAGAGAGCGACAGATGCTTCGAACAGCGATACTCGGATTAGGACATTACCTGCCCGAGCGGGTAGTCACCAATGACGACCTCGCGAAGATGTTCACCACGAGCGACGAATGGATTCAACAGAGAACGGGAATCGTCACAAGAAGATATGTTGACGGCGATGTGGGCGTGTCTGACCTCGCCGTGCCTGCCGCGCAGCGAGCAGTGGAAGCAGCCGGCCTGAAGATGAGCGACATCGAATTCATCATTTTCGCTACGCTGAGCCCTGATTATCAGTTTCCTGGTTCAGCTTGTCTGCTTCAGGATAAGCTCGGGCTACCCGGAATCGGCGCGCTCGATGTCAGGAACCAGTGCACGGGATTCCTTTATGGACTCTCTATCGCAGACGCTTTTGTGAAAACAGGGATGTACAAGCGAATACTGCTCGTCGGGGCCGAAGTGCATTCGAGCGCACTCGAGTTCTCGGATAGGGGACGGGATGTGACCGTTCTTTTCGGCGACGGCGCCGCAGCAACCGTGTTTGGGCCGACCGATGAAGACAGAGGAATCCTCTCGACCCATCTCCATGCCGACGGCAGATATGCCAAAGACCTCTGGATTGAGATACCGGCAAGCTGCTACCAGCCCCGGATGACCAAAGAGCATATGGACGAGGGGCGGCACTACCCCCGAATGAACGGCAGGAAAGTCTTCAAAATGGCCGTCGAGACCATGCCGCAGGTCGTCCACGAGGCTCTTGCTGCAAATGGGCTGACAATCAATGATGTCGATTTGCTCGTTCCCCATCAGGCCAATCTTCGCATCAACGAATTTGTCGGGCGCGAGCTCGGGCTCCCACCGGAAAAGGTTTACCACAATATCCAACGATACGGCAACACGACTGCCGCCTCAATTCCGCTTGCATTGAACGAAGCCATTCAGGAGGGTAGAGCCAAGAAAGGCGATATCATCGTGTTAGCAGCCTTCGGGTCGGGCTTTACGTGGGCTTCGTCCGTTCTCAAGCTCTAGCGAGGCAAGGAACTCTCCCACCTCACGGTTGAACCTCTCCGGCGACTCGGTGTGCGGAAAGTGGCCGACACCATCGAGAATTACCACCTTTGAACCTGTAATCCTCGCCGCCGTTGAGCGAACCATTTCGGGTGTCACAAGAAAATCGTCGGCTCCGGAAATCAGCAAAACCGGTACGGAGATTTCTCGCACCTGTCCGCTCATATCAAAGGTATTGAACGCCTGCGTGTCTGCAGCGGTCACGCGAGGATGAATACGAAGGAGGTCCTGAACAATCTCTTCCACGCGATTCGGCTGCGTCAACCTCGAGCAGAGAGCACGAAAGCCTTCCATGCTCATCTCGAGCATAAGCTCCAAAGAAGCGTCGAGGTACGCCTCGTGTATCTCTTCGCCGAAGACACCGGTAATTTTGTCGGCTCCATCGACAGCCACGACACCGCCGATTTTTTCGCCGCATCTCAGAGCAACCGTCAGGCAAATACCCGCGCCCATTGAGTGCCCGACGAGAACCGGCCGACTCAGGTTGAGCTCTTTGATAAAACCTTCCACATAACCTGCAAAATCATCCGTGCTGGTGAGCGGCGGGAAGAAGACTTCCGATTTCCCGTGTCCAGGAAGGTCGAGAGCAACCACGCGGCGCGAGCCAGCGAGAGATTCAACATTGTACCTCCACGACGCCGTGTCCTGACCGGCGCCATGCACGAGAACGACGGGCATTCCGCTTCCAATAGATTCGAAGAATATTCGTTTCCCCCTGACGTAGATAAACGGCACAGAGTCATCTCCTTTAATTCAAAAACCCGTTTCCATTCCAGATTTGCTCTGTCGAAGAACGGATTCCGGAATAATCCCTCACCGCACAATCCCGTCAGCGCACCTCGTAAGCCCTGCGCGGGCGACTCATCGAGTCGCCCCTACAGAAAATACGCTGCCCACATTGCCGGACAGCACCATCACGAGCCAGTATATCATAAGGCGAGGTTTCCGGTTTTCCCGAAAGCGCGCATTTCTTACTGCCGATGTGATGGAAGTCACAGAGTTTGAGCCGTTTGCGAGACATGATACATGTGAGAATAATAGTAGGAGGTACAGTCTCAATGACGAGGAGGTTCTCACATGAGCGAGCAAAAGATTGACGCAAACTGGCTTATCGGCGACGTGCTCAAGGATTATCCGCAGACGCTTCCGGTACTCAAGAAGTATTTCGGCGAAGGATGTTTCACGTGTCCCGGCGCCCGGCTCGAAACGATCGCGTTCGGGGCCACCATGCACGGGTTCGATGCAGATGCCGTCGTAACTGAACTGAACGAGTGTCTTGCCGAAGCCTCTTCCCGAACCTAAGGGCGAGCATCTGTCCCGCAATTCGAAATATTCCTGTAGGGGCGGCCCTGCGTGGCCGCTCGCGGCGAGCCGCCCGGGCGCCCACAGAGGGGCGCCCCTGCAATTGCGGGACAGTTTCGAGCGGGGTCATTGCGAGCATCCGACCCTATCTCCGGCGGAGTTATGTGTGAAATAAACGAGGAGCGAGAACGAGGGCGTTTGTAGGGGCCGTTCGCGAACGGCCCTTATAAGAGAATGGGGAATACGTCGCCATATCTACGAGAAGTTGCACTTGCGAGCGAAGGGTCGGAGGCCCGAGCGAAGCAATCTCCGTATGAAAGAGAGATTGCTTCGTCGCACGGGTCTGCGACCCTGCGCTCCTAAGGAACTTGCAACTGTTTCGTCATTGCGAGGGAGCGAAGCGACCGAAGCAATCTCATTGTCAAAATCAAAGATACGCGCACAGAGACTGCACTTGCCACCCTACGTCCTTAAGGGAAACGTGAAGAAAAAAGAGAACACCCTCAAATCCGCCGCCGAGTTCTATGATGACCTCGGCGTTGGCTACGAGCTCATGATAAATTGGGACGCCCGCCTGAAACGCGAAGCCCCGTTCTTCCATAAGCTCTTCGATGAGCACGACGTGAGACGTGTCCTCGACTGCGCATGCGGCACCGGCCAGCACGCAATCGAATTCGCCCGCTGGGGACACGACGTCTCGGCCTGCGACATCAGCTCGCAGATGCTCGAGCTGGCCGAGCAGAATGTCTCCACGGCAGGCGTTCAAGTGAACTTCTTCCAGTCGGACCTCTCACACCTCAAAGACGAGGTCAGCGGCAAGCAGTTCGACGCCGTTGTATGTCTCGGAAACTCACTCCCGCACTTGCTCACCCAACGCGAACTCGATCGAGCGATCCGTTCCATCAAAGACGTGCTCGCGCCCGGCGGCATTTTCATCACTCAAAACCGCAATTACCCTCGAATCCTGCGCGACAATCTTAGGTTCATGCCGCCCACCTCAGCCGAGTGGGAGGGTCGCGAGTGCATCTTCTTCAGGATGCTCGACATTCACACTCCGCGACGCATCGATTTCCACATCATTCGCTTCCTTCGCGAGGCGCAGGGATGGAACTACAAGATTCAGACAACCCGCCTCCGTCCGATTCAAAAAACGCACATCGAGTCGGCTCTCAAGCGCGCCGGCTTCAAGAAAATCCGCCACTACGCCGACTATTCCTTCACACCCTTCTCCATCAATAAAACCCTCGACCTCATCACCGTCGCTCATTAGAAGGCGCAGTGTTCTTGCCTTTCAATTCGCGTCGGCGTTTCCCTTGCAATCTCCTGCCGAAAACGGTAAAATTAAAAGGAAAGTATGTTTATCCTACTCTGCCGAATCCCAGCAGGTGAGTCAGGCAGTGTGAAGTGTGGGTGGCGACAGACGATCGTGCGACCATGACTCAGGGAACAAAGACTCTATGAGAAGCTCGAAACTGAATTTTCCGTTCACGGCAATTGTGGGTCAGGAAAAGATGAAACTGGCCCTTGTGTTAAATGCCATCAATCCGAAACTCTCGGGCGTCCTCATCCGGGGAGAGAAGGGCACGGCAAAGTCCACCGCAGTGCGCTCGCTTGCGGTGCTTCTCCCGAATCTGCACGTAGTAAAGGATTGTCCGTTTCACTGCGACCCGTACGACATCCACAAGATGTGTTTTGAATGTCGCGAAAAAGTCAGACAAAACGTGAATCTGGAGGCGGAGGAGAGGCAGACGCGCGTGATCAACCTGCCCGTCAATGCCACAGAAGATAGGGTGGTGGGCACGCTCGACCTCGAGCACGCGATAAAGCGGGGCGAGAAACGATTCGAGCCGGGTGTCTTGGCCGATGCCAACCGAGGCATCTTGTACGTTGACGAGGTGAACCTCCTCGACGACCACATCGTGGACGTGCTCCTCGACTCGGCAGCAATGGGCGTCAACTCTATCGAGCGCGAGGGCGTCTCGTATACGCATCCGGCGGAGTTCATCCTCGTCGGCACAATGAATCCCGAGGAAGGCGAATTGAGGCCGCAACTTCTTGACAGGTTCGGCCTGTGCGTCAATATCGAGGGCATTTCCGATGCGGAACAGCGTGTCGAGGTAGTCAAACGATGGGTCGCCTTCGAGGAAGACCCCGATGCATTCATAAAAGAATGGCAGACGGCCGAGGCGGACCTTCGCACCAAGATCGTGCACGCGCGCGAAATACTGCCTGAAGTTGAGATATCCGACGAAGTCCTCAACAAGATCGCTCAGATTTCGATAGAAATCGGCGTGGACGGTCACCGGGCCGACATCATCATGATGAAGACCGCCAAGACCGTGGCCGCCTTGCACCAGCGGCCTGTCGTCACGTTCGAGGACCTAGAAGAATCGGCGGATATGGCGCTCCAGCACAGGGTGAGGCGCAAACCATTCGAGGATATCGTGCTCGACCGCGAGCGCATCGCATCGGTGCTCAGACAGAATGTTTCAGTGACGAAATGAAGACGGCGAATGCAAAGAGGCGCGAAGCGTCCGGGCGGGTGATTTATCCGTTCACCGCGATAGTAGGCCAAGAACAACTCCTGCTTGCTCTCCTGCTCAATGCAATCAATCCCTCGCTCTCGGGCGTTCTTGTCAGGGGAGAAAAAGGAACCGCGAAATCGACTGCCGTCAGGGCTCTCGCCGACCTGCTGCCCGACGTCGAGGTCGTGGCCGACTGCCCCTTCGGCTGCCATCCCCGCGATAAGGGCAGGATGTGTCTGAGCTGTCGTGAGCGCCTTTCCGGCAGAGCAGAACTCAAAACGGAGCAGCGAAAAGTACAAGTCATAAACCTCCCCATCGGTGCGACCGAAGACCGAGTGGTTGGCAGCATCGATTTTGAACACGCGCTTCGTGAGGGCCAAAAACGGATTGAAACGGGCATTCTGGCCTCGGCCAACCGCAATATTCTCTATGTCGACGAGGTGAACCTGCTCGACGACCACATCGTGGACCTCCTCCTCGACACAGCCGTGACGGGCATAAATATCATCGAACGCGAAGGCATCTCGTTCGCGCATCCGGCGGAGTTCGCGCTTGTGGGCACAATGAATCCCGAGGAGGGCGAGCTGCGGCCGCAACTTCTCGATAGATTCGGCCTGTGCGTCAGCATCGAGAGCATACCCGATGCCGAATCGCGTGTCATGGTAATAAAGCGGCGAGAAGAATTTGATAGCGACCCGCCTGGGTTCTCCCAGAAATGGGCGCGCCGGCAAGAGTCCTTAAGAACAAGGATACGCCGCGCGAGAGAACTGCTTCCGCGCACGTTCATTCCCGAGAAAACACGCGCCTTCATCGCACAAATCTGCCTCCTGAACCAGGTGGACGGACACCGCGCCGATATCTACATCGAGAAAACAGCCAAGACTATCGCTGCCTTCAATCACCGATTGGTTCCCACGCTGGAAGATTTAAGCCAGGCAGCAGCACTTGTGCTCCCTCATCGCTCGCGCAGGACGGACTTGCCGAAAAAGACACTTGAGGACTTCCACCGTATGCTCGCCGAAGAACTCGCAAGAGAGGAAGGACACTCGTCCGAGCGACAGCGCAGCGATGATGAGGATAGCTCGCCGGTTCAGGTGGATGCCGACCAGATGGTGACTGACGAAGACTCGGAGTTCGAGGAAGGAGATGGCGCCAGTAGCTCAAAGGCGACTGGAGATACCAGCGACCTCAATGCCCCCGATTCCGCCGCCCGTCTCGAGCCCGGCACCGACAGCGAGATGCTCGGAAACCAGGGCGAAGTCGATGGGCAGCGCTGCCGAGACCGTTTGTTCGGCGTGGGCGAAACCTTTCGCGTACCTCCCCTGCTCCTTGACCGCGATCGGAACGTCCGCAAGAAGAGCGGCCGCCGCATGCCGACGAAAACATTGCGAAAAACAGGACGGTACGTGCGCAGCACGGCGGAACGCCGCAACGACGACCTCGCGTTCGACGCCACTATCCGGGCCGCTGCGCCCCACCAGAAAAATAGGGTGCGCCGCGATGTCGCAATCGCCATCGAGGAATCTGACATCCGCGAAAAAGTGCGCGAAATGAAGGCTGGCAGCCTGATGCTCTTCGTGGTTGATGCGAGCGGCTCGATGGGTACGCGCCTGATGACCGAGACCAAGGCCGCAATGATAAGCCTGCTCCTCGATGCATACCAGAAACGCGATAAGGTCGCCCTCGTAACCTTCAAGGGAGATTCAGCAGAAGTCTTGCTCCCGCCGACCAACAGCATCGACCTCGCAAAAAAACTGCTCGAAGACCTGCCCGCCGGCGGAAAGACGCCACTCGGGCACGGATTGCTCAAAGCGCACGAACTCCTCATCAATCATCTACGCCGTGACAGCCAGACAACACCGCTCATGGTGCTTATTTCGGATGGAGAGGCAAATGTCGGCATCCGCCACGACAGGACTTACGAGGGCCCGGGCTATTCCGCCCTCCTCGACGAGCTGTTCGAAATCGCAAAAATGATACGCGAAGACAAGAGAATCAAGACACTCGTGATAGACACCGAGGAGAAGCGCTTTTCCGTCTTCCGCAACGCATCCACCTCGCCCTCGATGGCGCAACGAGTCGCTCGTTCGATGGGCGCATCCTATTGCAAAATCGAGGACTTCCGCGCCGGCGGCCTCGTCCGCGCCGTTAAAGAACAAGTGCACTAAGAAGGTTCAAGCGGCACACAAGAGCAAACTGCGGGAAAGACCCGTTTATCCCTTGCGTTATTGCAGAATGTAAGCGAAGCTACGATTACGAAGGCCTTTCTTCCTGCCTCCAGCAATTTCCTCTCCATCTCTCCCAAACGCCCCATTTCTTCATGCGATATAAGTACGAAGCAGATCATTACTTCGGGCACACTAGCCTTAATCCGCCTTCTTTCGCATACTTTTGTAATAGAGTAGGGGCATTCGTGAACGCCCCTACACAGAGAGAATGGAGGTGTTGTACAATGCGTGCCATACATGTACTCGTTGCGGTAGCAGCGATGTTTCTGATTGCGTGGTCGCCAAGTCCTGCCGACTTGGGAGCAGTAAAGGATAGCCCCGAGAAATTCAAGGGCAAGGAATTGGAAATAACCGCGCCGATAGCCGAGAACTCAGCGCCTGTGGGCGCCGAATTCCGAAAGTGGTCCTTTGTCCTTGATTCATGCGGCAAAGGCGGGCTTGTCGTCGAGGAAGAAGGGTTCAATCCGGCAACAATCGAAAAGGCGTACCGTCTCATAGAAGAAGCGCGCCTGAAGGGCGATGAAGTGACCGTTGCCGGCAAGCTAGAAGAAGACCCGGATGCGGGCTTCAGAATGAAAGTGGTCTGGGTGCGCTACGGGGATACAAAAGTCAATACCGATGAAGGCCCCTTCGCGGAGGCATACTACTGGGACGACATTTACCCCGGGTCTCCCACAG
>QZKI01000101.1 GCA_003598055.1 Candidatus Abyssobacteria bacterium SURF_17
GAGTGCTGGATTACTGGTCAAGCGGCAGCACCACCTATATCCGCCTCAAAGGCTATGAACTCGGCGACGGCGACTCCGTTGAAGGAGAACCAGAATAGAGGACCGGACTCTCGGGCTCGATGTCGGCACGCTCATCCATGGGTTTGCCCAGTACCGATGATGCAGAAATGACTGAAACGAGCATACACAAAATTCCGCGGGTTGTGCTGAGCGGGCTGAGCGGCGGCTCAGGCAAGACGGTTGTAACACTCGCGCTCACAGAGATGTTACGGAGGAAGGGCCTCGTCGTTGCGCCTTTCAAGAAGGGGCCGGACTATATCGACGTCGCGTGGCATAGCCTCTCGGCCGGTCGCCCGAGCCACAACCTCGATACCTTCCTTATGGAGCCAGAGGACATTTTGTGGAGTCTCGGAGCCCGCAGCCAATCTGCCGATATCGCCTTAATCGAGGGAAACCGCGGGCTCTACGACGGAATGGATGCTGATGGTACGCACAGCACGGCGGAGCTCGCGAGACTCATCGATGCGCCGGTCATTCTGGTGGTCAACTGCACGAAGACGACGCGCACCGTTGCCGCGCTTGTGCTCGGATGCAAGATAATGGACCCGCGGCTGCGCATCGGCGGCGTCATCCTGAATCAGGTGGCCAATATCAGGCAGGAATCTGTTATCCGCACCGCAGTTGAGGCGCAAGCCGGCGTGCCTGTGCTTGGCGCGATGCCGCGTGTGAAGAACCTGCCGTTCTCGGAGCGACACCTCGGCCTCTTGCCGCCGGAGGAGCATCCGCGCGCGCAATCCGCACTCGAAAAACTGTTTGAGGCGGCGCGCGAGAATATCGATGCCGATGCAATATGGCAGCTTGCGGCGTCCGCTCCGCCGCTGGTTTCACGCGCCACGGCCGCGAGCAAGTCGGTTTGCGTTGCGAACAGAGCACCCCGCATCGGAGTATTCCGCGATTCCGCATTCACCTTTTATTACCCGGAGAACCTCGAGGCGCTCGAGCGCTCCGGCGCGAGACTGGTGGAGCTCAGCGGACTGCGAGACACGGTGTTGCCGCCATTGGATGCGCTCTATATCGGTGGAGGCTTTCCGGAAACTCATGCGCAGGAACTGGCGGGCAATGAGCAACTGCGAGCCTCTTTGCGACGGGAAGTGGAGGACGGGCTTCCGATATATGCCGAATGCGGCGGTCTCATCTATCTTGCCGAAGCGGTGGAATTTCGCGGACACAGATACCCGATGGCCGGAGTCTTCCCTGTCACGTTTTCGGTTGCGGACAAACCGCAAGGCCACGGATATGTTATAGTGGACGTGGACGGCAAAAACCCGTTCTTCAAAGAGGGCGCCACACTGCGCGGGCATGAATTTCATTATGCCGGCGTTACCGCTTACAATCCCGCGGAAGTGAAGACGGTATTCAGCGTCAGGCGGGGATATGGATTTGACTGCGGGCGTGATGGGCTTGTTTACAAGAACGTGCTGGCCTCATTTTGCCATGTGCACGCGCTCGGTGAGAAGGAATGGGCGGAGGCAGTGGTAGGGCTCGCGATTCGCAGAGCATGCGCGGTGAGCACGATATCTGCCGGGAAGAGCAACATGGCCGTCTGATAGGCCTATGTAAGGATGACACGGGACCAATGGACGATTTGCGCGTAGCGGCCGTTGTGATGAGGTCCGGATTTGGAGAAACGACCTCGAACCTGGCTTCGATGGAGCGTTTTGTCCGGCAGGCTGCAAGAAGCGGCGCGCACATCGTGTGTTTTCCTGAAATGTCCATTACGGGGTATGTGTTGAGAAGTGAGATAGAAAAATTTGCCGAGCCGATACCGGGTCCCAGCACATCGGAGGTACAGCGCATGGCTCGGGAAAATAAGGTCGGGATTCTTGCCGGTCTGGCCGAGCTGACCGGATCGCACGCAATGGCCATGACGCAGGTAGTCGTATCACCGTCCGGTACCATGGAAATATACCGTAAACTCCACTTGTCCGAGGGCGAGCAAGGGCTTTTTGAGGGAGGTTGTGATGCGCCGGTCTTCAAGGTGGGAGGCACGACATTCGGAGTTCAGTTGTGCTACGACGCACACTTTCCCGAGCTGAGCACGATTTTGGCGCTCAAGGGCGCGGAGGTGTTTTTCATGCCGCATGCCTCGCCGCCTCCGGAGACGGCGGAGCAGAAACGGATGCGATGGCTGCGGTATCTGTCGGCGAGAGCGTACGACAACAGCGCGTTCGTGGTCGCCTGTAATCAAACGGGGGACGGTGGCGCAGGTATCAGGTTCTCCGGAGTCGCCTTGATTCTTGACCCCCGGGGCCAGTTGATTGCAGAAACCTCAGGCGACGAGGAAAGAATGATCATTGCCGACCTGAAGGCCGACACCTTGAGGAAAACTCGAAACACACGAATGGGGTTCTTCCTGGCGCGCAGAAGGCCGGAACTTTACGGAATGCTTTCGGCCTCGACGGAAAACGGCGCTTATGAGCGTCCCGAGGCCAACACCGGTTTTGACGAAGCCCGACTTCCCGAGGAGTCAAGCAGCGCCCGGGCAGCGTCGGCTTCGTAGAGATAGAGAGAGTGCTCTACCGAGGAAAAATGCCCATCGGGTAAATTAAGGTCATTCAAGAAGCAGAAAGGAACGAGAAGAATGGAGACAATCGTACTAGCCGGAAAAACCTTTGAAGTGGACGAAGACGGGTTCCTTCAAAACCCAGAGCTTTGGGACGATGAGGTCGCGAAGGCATTTGCGCCCCTCGAGGGAATTACCGAGATGACCGACGAACACTGGAATGTGGTCCACTATATTCGGGACTACTATCTCAAGTTCGGGGTCGCTCCAATGATCCGGAAGCTCTGTAAGGAGACCGGCTGCAACCTGAAGAAGATTTACGAGCTGTTTCCGTCAGGTCCGGCAAAGGGCGCCTGCAAGATCGCAGGCCTTCCAAAGCCAACCGGCTGCGTATAGTTTGAGCGCTGCCACACCTGCGTGCCAAAACACTGGTGTGGCCCGGAGTATTATTTTGCTGTTCAGCCGTCTGGACTCGGAGAGATAGCACATCACACCCCACACGTCCGTGTCGCATATGAAGTGGTTGCGGCATTCGGCATGGCTTGAGGGAAGCGCATAGTACGGCGGGGGAGGAGTGTGCCTGCCGCAAAAGGGGAATCTGGGTGTCTGCGAGTCAGTGATCGGATGAACCGGTGAAGGTGTTTATGATGAAACTGCACGACTTGTTACTGCAAAAGAGGCCAGCCATATTGGAGAAGTGGTTCCAGGCTGCACTGGAAACGTATCCCGCAGATACGTCACGATTTCTCAGAAGGGAAAAAGACCGATTTGCGAACCCAGTCGGCCATGCGATTTCATATGGGATGGAAGGCTTGCTCGACCAACTGTTCGACGGCAACGATTCCGCGAAGGTTTCGTCGCTTCTCGACGACATCGTGAGGATCAGGGCGGTTCAGGATTTTTCGCCCTCTCAGGCTATCGGTTTCATCTTTACGCTGAAAAGGATTATCCGAGACGTGCTTCAAAGTGAAATCCGGTCGGGAAACGCGAGTGCGGAGGAACTCTTCGCGCTTGAGGCAAGGATAGACTCAATGGCGCTTGCCTCCTTTGACATATACATGGGGTGTCGAGAGACAATCTACGAGCTTAAAGCAACTCAGGTAAAGAACGCGACGCTGAAGCTGCTTGAGAGAACGAATCTCCTGACCGAAATGCCGGAGCATGAGCCGGATAGTAACGACGACAGCGACGGAAAATGAAGCGAGGTACTCGTACATGGGAGCCTTAGTATCCTTCTTCGCAGTGGTAGTGCTCGTTGCGATTGTTTTCGTGGGCGTTGAAGCGGCAAACTTGCGCTACTTGTTCGGGGTCATCATTCCCTATGCGGCCCTCATTACGTTCATAGCGGGTTTCATCTACCGCATCGTGATATGGGCTCGCTCGCCCGTTCCGTTTCGCATAACCACGACGTGCGGGCAGCAGAAATCGCATCCCTGGATCAAGAATGATATCCTGGACAATCCACACAGCACCATCGGCGTAATCGGCAGAATGCTGCTCGAAGTGCTCCTTTTCCGCTCCCTTTTCAGGAACACCCGGCTCGAGCTCAGGAATGGGCCGAAGCTTGCATATGAGTGGGAAAAGTGGCTCTGGCTCGCCGGGCTTGTATTTCACTGGTCATTTCTTGTCATCCTGGTGAGGCACCTCAGGTTCTTCACCGAGCCGGTGCCTGTGTTGATTCAGGCGCTTGAAGGGCTCGATGCCTTCTTCCAGATCGGCCTGCCGGCGCTGTATCTCAGCGATGCTGTCATTCTTGCTGCTGTGACCTATTTGTTCCTGAGGCGGGTCCTCATCCCCGAGATTCGCTATATTTCACTCGCTGCCGACTATTTCCCGTTGTTTCTCATATTCGGCCTCGTTCTTTCCGGAGTTCTCATGCGATATTTTGTGAGAGTAGATGTTGTCGCCATCAAAGAACTCGCGATGGGGCTGGTTGCCTTCCGACCAAGCGTGCCGGAGGGGATAAACGTGCTGTTTTACATTCACCTTTTTCTTGTCAGCGTCCTGTTTGCATATTTCCCCTTCAGCAAGCTCATGCATCTGGGCGGAGTGTTCCTCAGCCCCACAAGAAATCTGGCGAACAACAACCGTATGGAGAGGCACACCAACCCGTGGAACTACCCTGTCAAGGTTCACACATATGAAGAGTATGAGGACGAATTCAGGGACAAGATGAAAGCGGCCGGGCTACCGTTGGAAAAGGAGTAACAATGTCGGACATCCCAGAAGGCACCCCGAAACCGGAGCAATTAGCACAGATAAGGTACAAACCCCCTCGCAGGGGATGGATGGATAAGCCCGTCGAGTTGAAGAAGGGCACGTATTGCTACAGCGCAAGGTCGAAGTTCATGGAGTATCTGAATCTCCCAAACGCGAGGGAGTGGAACCCGACCGAGGGCGACTGGAAACTGCCCGCCGATTGGAAGCAGACTATCCTGGACGGCATGAGGGAACGGCTGACGCGGTTCCGTTCATTCCGGCTCTTCATGGACATCTGCGTGCGGTGCGGCGCATGTGCCGACAAGTGCCACTTCTTCATCGGGTCCGGCGATCCGAAGAACATGCCTGTCCTGAGAGCGGAACTTTTGAGGTCGGTTTACCGGAACGATTTTACCGCGGCAGGCAAGATTCTTGGACGCATCGCCGGCGCGCGCGAGCTCACGGTGGATGTTCTGAAGGAATGGTACTACTATTTCTATCAATGCACCGAATGCCGCCGCTGCTCCGTGTATTGTCCCTATGGAATCGATACGGCGGAAATTACGATGCTCGGGCGAGAACTGCTGAATCTGGTTGGGCTGAACATCGGCTGGACAATCGAGCCGTGTGCGAATTGCTTCCGAACCGGCAACCACCTCGGCGTTCAACCGCACGGGTTCAAAGACAGCATTGATTTTGCCGTTGACGAGCTGGAAGAGATCACCGGCGTCAGGGTCGAGGCGCCGATCAATAAGAAGGGCGCCGAAATCCTATTCATCGCACCTTCCGCCGATTATTTCGCGTCGCCCCACTACTACACTCTTCTCGGGTATCTCGCACTCTTTCACGAGATAGGGCTCGACTACACATGGAGCACATATGCGTCTGAAGGGGGAAACTTCGGCCTGTTCACCTCCCACGAGATGATAAAGAGACTCAACGCCAAAATGTATGCGGAGGCCAAGAGGCTGGGCGTGAAATGGATTCTCGGCGGGGAATGCGGCCACATGTGGAGGGTTGTCCATCAGTACATGGATACCATGAATGGCCCCGCCGACTTCCTCGAGCAACCGGTTTCACCCGTGACCGGTACGCGATTCGAGAACGCGAAATCCACCAAAATGGTGCATATCACCGAGTTCACATCGGACCTGATCAAGAACAACAAACTGAAGCTCGACCCGAGCCGGAACGACCACTGGCGGACAACGTTCCATGACTCATGCAATCCCGCGCGCGCGCTCGGCCTGTTCGAGGAGCCTCGCTACGTTATCAAGAGCGTGTGCAACAACTTTTTCGAAATGCCGCCCAATACCATCAGAGAACATACATTCTGCTGCGGGAGCGGAGCGGGCCTGGGCAACGATGAAAATTTCGAGATGCGGATGCGTGGAGGTCTGCCCCGGGCAAACGCGGTGAAATACGTGAATGAAAAACACGATGTCAATATACTCCTCTGTATATGTGCCATTGACAAAGCCACCTTGCCCGTCCTCATGCAGTATTGGGTCCCCGGAGTCGAGGTGGGCGGAATCCATGAGATGGTGGCAAATGCTTTGGTTATGAAGGGGGAAACCAAGAGAGAAACCGATATGCGCGGTCAGCCGCTCAATAACGCGGAGGAAAAAGAGCATGTATGACGGTGGGAAAATCGTCGTCGGACTCGTCGTATTCATTGGCGTGGTGACTTTTCCCCTGTGGTACAGGCAGGCCAGCGGGGAGGCGCTTCGAGCGCCCGAGCCGAAAATCGTCACCGACGCCAAGGAGTGTGTGGCGCCCACGGACTATATGAGGGCGTCGCACCAGGCCATGTTGAACGAGTGGAGGGACCTGGTGGTCCGCGACGGCATGAGGGTCTATGTGGCCTTCAACGGCCAAGAACATGAGATGAGTCTTTCCAATACGTGCATGAAGTGTCATCCGAACAAGGTTGAGTTCTGCGATCAGTGCCACAACTACATTGGCGTAGTACCCTATTGCTGGGACTGCCACATCGAGCCGAAGGAGAGCAATTGATGGAGAGGAGCAGACGAAATTTCCTGAAGATATCCGGAATCTGCCTGCTGGGGCTCGGGGTCAAACCGGTCGTTCATGCGCTGGCGAAGAACGAGCAGCCGCAGATATTGCCGGGTCCGGACGCCATGACTGCAAAGCGGTGGGCAATGGTGGTCGATACGAAGAAATGCGTTGACGACTGCAGAGACTGCATCGATGCATGCCACCAAACCCATAATGTTCCCGATTTCGGGAACCCAAAGGACGAGATTAAGTGGATATGGCACGAATACTATGGACACGCGTTCCCCGGCCAGGAACACGAATATGAGGCCGAGGAAATCGAGCGCAAACCGTTCATGGTGCTCTGCAACCACTGCGACAACCCACCGTGCGTCAGGGTATGCCCCGTACAGGCTACATGGAAGAGAAGCGACGGCATCGTCATGATGGACTACCATCGCTGCATTGGCTGCAGATGCTGCATGGCTGCATGCCCTTACGGCTCACGAAGCTTTAACTGGAGAGACCCACGGCCCTATATTAAGGAAACCAATCCGGAATATCCGACGAGAACCAAGGGTGTCGCCGAGAAGTGCACATTCTGCGTTGAACGGCTCGCCGTCGGGTTGATGCCCGCATGCGTAGAGGCATGCAAGCACGGCGCGCTCGTTTTCGGCGCTCTCGACGAACCGGACTCGCCCATCAGGGAAATTCTCCGGTCCAATTTTACCCTTCGCCGTAAACCCGAACTCGGTACCAGACCCCAAGTGTACTATATCGTGTGAGGTGGATATGTTAGAGAAGGCACTGACTGGAAGCAAGAAATACTGGTCATGGATAACGCTGTTGCTCATCCTCATAGGAATCGGATTCGGCTGCTACCTGTATCAGCTAAGCCGAGGCCTCACCATAACAGGCATGGGCAGGGACATCTCGTGGGGTCTGTACATAGCTCAGTTCACCTTCCTCGTCGGCGTGGCTGCGTCCGCCGTCATGGTGGTCCTGCCGTACTATCTGCACAACTATAAGGCGTTTGGAAAAATCACTGTCCTGGGTGAATTCCTGGCAGTCTCGGCCGTGACTATGTGTCTCCTCTTTGTCCTCGCCGACCTTGGCAACATAAAACGCATGTTTTTCCTGCTATTGTATCCGACGCCCAATTCCATCATGTTTTGGGATATGATCGTTCTGAATATATACCTCTTGCTCAATATCGTAATCGCATGGAACACCTTGGCAGCCGAACGCAAGGGAGTTCCGCCGCCTGCGTGGTTGAAGCCGTTAATATACCTCTCCATCCCGTGGGCAGTCAGCATCCACACAGTAACGGCGTTCCTGTATGCAGGTCTTCCGGGAAGGCATCTGTGGCTTACCGCAATTCTGGCGGTTCGATTCCTCGGCTCGGCATTTGCCGCCGGCCCGGCCCTGCTTGTCATACTGTGCCTTATTGTGAGACGTATCAGTAAGTTTGACCCAGGAAAGGAAGCGATTCAGAACCTTGGGCGCATTGTCACCTATGCCCTGCTTATAAGCATTTTCTTTGTGGCGCTCGAGTTCTTCACCGCCTACTACAGCAAGGTGCCCGGCCACATCCACGGCCTGCAATATCTCTTCTTCGGTCTCGAAGGCCACGCCAAGCTGGTTCCATGGATGCGGGTGGCCACGGTGCTGGCGATTATAGCCGCCATTCTGCTCGTCAATCCCAACACGCGGAAAAACGAGACTATTCTTGGCTTCGCATGTGCGGCCACATTCATTTCTCTGTGGATTGAAAAGGGGATTGGCCTCGTCTTGGCAGGCTTTGTCCCCAACCCTCTCGAGAAGATAGTCGAATACACGCCCACAGCACCCGAGTTGTTAATCACCCTTGGAATCTGGGCGACCGGCTTCTTGATTCTCACCGTCCTCTATAAGATAGCCGTCTCGGTAAAGGAAGAAGTGGCCGCCTGATCCGGTTCTCCGGTCCAGCGCGTGCTTCATGACACCTGTCTGCTGTTTGCCCGAAGCGGCGGTGGGAGAGCATCCTTCAGCCTTTCCTCTTGGCCTGCCAATGCGCACTTATGCTATAATTTAAGGCAGGGTTCTGCTTCGAGAAAACGGGGCCCCTGCATTCGGTCCACTTTTGCCCAGCAGGTGGGGATGCGGTCTGTGAGAAAGTGTTTCCATGAATAGACAAAACCAGAAATGGCTCAGCGAGCGCATAGCCCAGGTTGCTGCGGCACACATCGATGAAAGTCCGGAAATTCTTACGGATACAACCGAGTTCATGAGCATTCATCGCGGTCATGTTCTGCAATTGGACGGCCACTACTATTTAATAACCGGCAACGTGTATGAGTCTCGCTTCGGCATGAGCGATGAGCCGAAATACTGGGTGAAAAAAGCCGTTGACCTCGAAACCGGGGCTGCCCAAATCATTAAGCTTGTTTATAAAGAAGAGTTTACGGTTCGTGTCGGCCCGCTCAAAATTCGATGTTACCGACACCCCCGGAAGGAAAGTCAGGTGCTCGAGCTTGTCCGCGGCTACCCGCATTTCATGCAGGGCCGAGCCCTGTTTGATATCTGCGGCAACGAGGTGCGGGCGATTGATTACATTCGCGGCGAGAGCATCTTCAATCTCATCCTCGAAATGAGTCTGTCGCATGAAGAGTATTTCTATACGGTCTTGCCGCGGATTCTGAGGAACCTCAAAGAGTGCTTCTTGGCAATCCAGTTTCTGCATGATCACAAGCTATGCCACGGCGACATCCGGAACGACCACATCATTGTGGAACATGGAACGGGAACCTATCGCTGGATCGATTTCGACCTGACGCAGGATTTCTCCGACTTCGACATTTGGAGCATCGGCAATGTGATGCAGTTCTGCGTCGGTATGGGCATGCGGACGTTCCGCGAGGTGCTGCAATCCCCTGATTTCCCCGATGCCGTCAAGCACCGGCTCTGCACAGACGATGCTTCAGCCTTCTACGAGCATCGAATCATGAACCTCCAGAAGCTGTTCCCCTATATCCCCGACCGACTCAACGATATCCTGCTGCATTTCGCAGTCAACACCACGCGGTTCTATGAATCGGCGGCCCAGATCGTTGCCGATGTGGGCGAGGCATTGGACGAATTGGGCACGCGCTGATGGGAAACAGACCGGTGAGACTCCTCTATGCGAAAAAACGCGTCGGCATAGGTGTCCGTTTGGCCATCATGATGGCCGCGTTGCTCGTTCTTTCCACCGGCCTGTTCGCGTTTCTCAGCCTAATGAGTCAAAAGCGCGAAGCAATCATGATGTTTGTCAGCAGTTCGCTCAACATGTGCAGGTCGTTCGAACGCATCCTCCGCATCAGTATGCTCGAGAACCGTCGCGACGAAATCCAGTCGGCGATTCAACAAATTGCTATGGAAGACGTTATCCACTCAGCCAGTCTGGTGACTCACTTGGGCAAGCCGGTGTACAGCAGCGAAAGAGATGCATACGAAACGGTTCCTCTGGATGATGCCCGGTGCTCGGGCTGTCATGCAAGCGGTGAGACGAACCCTCTCAAACGACTGCCGGAAGTCGCAGATTTTCTGCTTCTGGAAGATGCAAAGCTCGCCAGGGTGTGGCTGCCCATCTATAACGCTCCCGAATGTTACTCGAGCGCGTGCCATGCGCATTCCGCAAAAGAGAGCGTGCTGGGAATCATGCAGCTTGATGTCTCCTACGCCGATATCGACAAGGCTCTCAGTGGCTCCCACGCTCGGCTTATGACATATTCAATATTGATGGCTTTGGCAACTTCCCTCATCGTGCTCGGCCTCATTCGCCGATGGGTCACCAAACCGGTGAAGGACCTTTTGGACGGCACGCGTCGTGTCGCCGAGGGAGAGCTCGGCCATGTCATCCCGGTCGGCGAGGCCGAATTGGGCGCCCTTTCACGCGCATTCAACAAAATGCAGGAAAGGCTTCTTTCCAGTCAGAGACAACTGATCATGATAGAAAAACTTGCCTCCATCGGCAAACTGTCAGCCTCAGTCGCGCACGAAATCAACAACCCGTTGACCGGCATACTTACGTTTGCCGAGGACCTCGTCGACACCGCGCCCGCGGATGACCCGCACCTGCGCGATTACAAGGTCATCCATCGCGAGGCGATTCGCTGCCGTCAGATCGTGCGCCAGTTGCTGGATTTCTCGCGTCAGGACAAACCCAACCTGAGGCCGGTCGACATAAATGACATCCTCACTCACACGATCGGGTTTGTCTCGAAGCAGGCTATCTTTCGCAATATCAGTGTGGAGACAAACCTCGGTGACAGCATGCCGCCGGTTATCGCTGACCCGGCGCAGCTTGAACAAGTGGTGCTCGACATTCTGGTAAACGCCGCAGAGGCGATGCCCAAGGGTGGAAGGGTGTTTGTCACATCGTGTGCGAATTCCTCAACGAGGGAAGTTGAGGTGGCCATCAACGATACAGGCCCCGGAATCACCAAGGACAACCTTCAAAGAGTGTTTGAACCTTTCTTCTCGACCAAGGGCGGAAAATCCATGGGCATCGGCTTGGCCGTCAGTTGGAATATCGTGAACCAGCACGGAGGCCGTCTCGAGGCGGACTCAAAGCCTGGAGAAGGTGCGACATTCCGCATCGTTCTGCCATGGGGCAAAACGCCATCGCGCTCAGCCGAAACACCCGTGCAAACCGGAGGGTAACGAATGCCGGAAAACGTCAGTGTGCTCGTTGTCGATGACGAAGAAGTCGTCCTTGAAAGCGTTCGCAAAGTGCTCAGGGATGACGACGAACATCAGTTTTCCGTGGATACCGCGTTGTCCGCTTCCGACGGCCTCAACCTCATGGGTCAGAATAAGTACGATATCGTGGTTACCGATTTGATGATGCCTGGAATCGACGGACTCCAGTTCATTGACCGCATCCGGGAACTCGCTCCCGAGACCAAAGTTGTCATGATAACCGGATACGCCACCATGCGGACAGCCTTGCAAGCGCTTCGCAAAGGCGCATTCGACTACATTGCCAAGCCGTTCACCAAGGATGAATTGAGAGGCGTGGTCAAGAATGCCGCCTGCCAGGCCCGTGGGCGCGAGGGCGCGGCACAGGCCGCTGTTTCCGGGGAAGCGACTTCAGGCGACTACCGCACCTTTTTCAACCAGACCTATGCACGTATCCAGCCGGATGGAACCATGCACTTCGGCGTCGAACCCGCCTTTCTCGCCACCATCGGGGAGCCAATCAGCATCGAGATCGCAAAAGCGGGCGAAACCGTCTCACAAGGGTTTCCGTTCGGAGCAATCACGAATTCAAAAATGAGAGTGTTCAACTTGCGCGCGCCCCTCAGCGGACGTGTCCTCGGAGTGAATCAGGAAGCGATTGACAACATGAAGCTTGTCGAACAAGACGCGCGCGGTGCGGGTTGGCTGGTCCGCGTCGCAGCCACGAACCTTGAGGGCGAAATCGAAAACCTCGGCTCTTGAGAGCGGCGCAGACTCATTTCATCATCCATTGCGCCTGCCGACGTTGTTTCTCGCGTTCTGAGAAATTCCTCCCATATCACCCGCGCCGCCCGTAGATAAGGCTCGTGCGCATCAGCTCACCGTATCGCTCCGGCCTCAGGAGCGGGAACTCGATGAGCGGCAGGTCATCACGTATGACGGGCGCATTCTCCACGTAATACCGTACACCATCCTCACCGAGAAGTAAGAAGGAAAGCAAGCGTGGCCCGTCTATGTCCTCTTCCGTATAGAGGGAAAGATTTTCTGCAATCGCCGGCGCCTCGAAATACGCGTAGAAAGAGTCCCTGTCAATCCTGAGCCGCTCGGACGTGCCAATGAGATATGTACCCATATTGTTGATAGAACCCCATACCGTTGTATGCGGGAAAACATCGGAAAAAGTTCGCAGAAGCATCTTATACTGTTCTTCTGTAGACGATTGCATCGGAATCCATTGACAGACGATTCCCTGAGGAGTCAATCTCGCCTTGCAGAGTTCATAAAACTCTTTCGTGTATAGGTTCACCGTGCCCGCACTATAGGGCGGCGGTGGGGGGTCTATCGTGATGACGTCATACGTCTTGTCCGTGACAAGCAGATAATTTCGCCCGTCCGCGACAATTGCCCTCACTCCCGGCTCCGTCAACTGGGCAGGATCTTCTTGATAGAATTTGAATGCCTCGACCACGTAGGGGCACAACTCAACGAAATCGACCGACATGCCCGCGCTCCTGGCTGAAACAAATGTTGTCCCCATCCCGAAGCATATCACGAGAACGTTTTCTGGTTCCTCCGTCAGGGCCAATGGCAGATGCGCCATCAATTGCGTCTCCACGTTGAGATAGGTCATTGAGACGCCGTTGACGGTCAACAGGCGCGTACCTGAAAGGTCCTCAGCGACTGCCACCGTGGCGGTGGCATCCTCATCGAACCCTATAACTTCCCAAATCCTGCCGGTGCGCTCCTCGAGCAGTTTTACCGATAGCTCCTTCATCAGATTGTTGCCGAAGGGGAATCCCAATACGGGCACCACGAAAAGCGCGGCTGCAGCCCAGTTCAGCGCTGGTGCGCCTTCCTCCTTCATAGCCGCGCGCAACAGCAGAAAGCCGCAGGCCAGGCTTATGAGCACGAGTAGCAGTATGCTGTTCTTTGAGCCCATCAGCGGAATAAGGACAAACCCAGCCGCGAAGGAACCCACGATTGCGCCTACGGTATTGACCGCATATACGATTCCCGTCTGCCCCCCGATGGCGCCGAGGCTGCGTGCATATATCTTGACCGCCAGCGGAAATGTTGCGCCCATCAGCAGGGTAGGCGGCAGCACAACGAGCATGGTGCTGAGGAAGTTCCTTGCGAGGTAACCCGATACACTCACTTTGAGCGAAAACGGCAAAAAGGGCAGCCAGCGAAACAACACTAATCCTGCAAGCACACTCAAACCTATCAATATCTCGACCCAGCCAAACACATACAGCGGCCGCCTCACGTTATCAACAGTACGGGCACATACCAGGCTTCCGACAGTAAGCCCGAAGAGGTATACTACCAGAATCATCGAGAATGAATATATCGAGCTGCCGAGCAAGAACACCAATATCCTCGTCCAGAGCACCTCATATGCGAGCGCCGCCATGCCGGAAAGACCCAGTATGACGAGCACGAGTCGGAGCGTGCCCGGCATATGCGGCTCAACTGCGCAAGGAGCCTGAGACTCGACCGTTCTTGCCGCGCTCGGCGAGGCGTCACCAAACCGTCGATGCAACCCAAATGCCACCAATCCCACAAGGACGTTGAGCGATACCGCGAAATATTCTGAGCGTGCCATCCCAACCCAACCAATAAGCACAAATCCTGCAAGGAAACATCCGGCCACCGCCCCGAACGTGTTTATTGCGTACAAAGAGCCCACGCCGGCGCCGGTGCGGTCGCTCCTGCGCACGATAAATCGTGATAATACCGGCAGGGTAGCCCCCATGAGCGTCGTCGGAACAATCAAAACAGCCGACGTCAGCACAAACTTGACCAGACTCAAAACATAATTCGAGGCGCCAATCTTGTCGTACATAAAACGGTACGCAGGTTGCAAGGCCGCCAGCGCAAATGGAA
The DNA here is from genome assembly GCA_003598055.1 of Candidatus Abyssobacteria bacterium SURF_17. GTDB lineage: Bacteria > Abyssobacteria > SURF-5 > SURF-5 > SURF-5 > SURF-17. The sequence goes on from QZKI01000101.1 coordinate 14,348, forward strand.
GCACAATTGCTGACACTCCGATGCCTATCTCCAACAAAGCATAAACGCGCAAAGGGTCTTTCCGCTTGTCAATCATTCTCCCAAACAGGAGGCTCCCACACGCCAATCCGCCCATGAAAGCCGCAAGGACCGTGCTGATGGAATAGACAGTTATCCCGAAGATAAGCGTGAGCCTGCGCGTCCACACTATTTCATAAATCAGCGCGCATAGGCCGGATAGAAAGAAAAGCAGGTAAAAGATACCGAAGCCCTCCACGGTGGGCATCTCTTGAGCGGGGGCGTTCCCATCCTGATCGCATCTCGGTTCACTCGATTGGGCTGGCGGACTAGACGGCATTCTGATTCCTTATGAGGAAAGAAGGGGCTTGCGGTAAGGGATGGCGCAATCTCTTTGCTCTCGGCAGACGTATGCTTGTTCCGTTCGTTAACAACATGCTATAATTCGCCCAATTATAGTCGAGGAGCGAAAACAATGTCAATGTGTTACGAGAAGGGACAGAGGGTCTGTGACACGGTCGGGGATGCAACGTAGAGGCACGGTGCGCCATGCCTCAACAGCCACAAAAATCGGTACGGTTCCGATTGTGGGGGCGCAATTCATTGCGCCCGCGGACAAATCCGAGGTTCGCCCCTACACGAACGCGTTTTCACAATCGCAAAACAGATTCACTACCCCTTTGTCGCCCTGCATATGAAACGAACCCGTGATTCCGTTCCCGTCCTCTTGCTCATCGCCCTCATGTGCGCGTATTGGCTGTTCAATTTCGGTCCGCTCCAACCAGTCTCCAAGTCTCTTGAGGAGTCCGGGCTCTGGGCGCACAACCTGTACAATTACTACCTGCCCGAGTATGACTATGCTTTCCGGCAGATCGGAGAAGGACGACTTCCTCTATGGAATCCATTTCAGACCGCTGGCTCCCCTGCGTTGGCGATGCTGCAGGCAGGAGTTCTCTATCCTTTAAACCTGCTCTTCCTGCTCACCACGCCGGAGTCCGCCATCGGCTATTCGACGCTTCTTCACTTATGTTTGGCATGCGTTTTTAGCTTTCTTTTCTTCAAAAACATCTTCCCCGATGGGAATGTCATTGGCGCATCGATCGCCGCAATGGGCTTCATTTTCAACCCGAGGATGTACGAGTTCGCGCTCTTTCCCGGTAACTTCATGACCGCATGTTGGCTCCCGGTCACATTGTATTTCGCGGAGCGGCTTGTTACGAGGAAGACACTCAAGCACTGTGCCCTTCTCGCCGTGAGCGTGGCGATGCCTTTTCTTGCGGGGTTTGCGCAGGCAGCCGTGTACATCTATCAGATGCTAATCTTGTTTCTTGTTTTTCGAATTGTCTCCGTTGCTGTTTCCCACGGCAATGGACGCGAGGCCTTGCGGATTCTTGCCCTATGCCTCCTGGCAGCAGTCACGGCGCTGTTGCTCGTCGGCCCGCAACTTATGCCGACATTCGAACTGTCACGCCTGAGCGCTCGGTCGCTGGGCACACTGACACCGGAGATGTCTGAGGTGTACGGTGCAGAAGCGAATTCCTTTGCGGCATGGATCAGCGGAATTGTTAACTATCCCAAGGAACTGACTCTCGTTAATGGCAAGCATCCGATTCCGCCATGGTCGATATTTCTCATTCTGGCTGCTCTGGGTCTTGTGCGGAAGACTAATATCGGCATGTCCACGTTTCTGCTGGTTGTCGGGGCTGGGTTTTTCCTGCTCTCGCTCGGGACGAATACCGTTTTCTACAAGCTTTACTGGGACTACATTCCCACGGGCAATTGGTTCACGACACCCGTCAGGCTGCGGTATATATCGTACTTCTGCTTCTCTTTGCTGGCCGGACATGGGGGCAGCCTTCTCTCGGATACGCGTGCCTCCGAATGGGAGTCGCGAGCGGGGCTCTTGCTGCGCCTCGGCCTTATCGCAAGCGTGTCCCTGATCTTGACGGCGCTCTGTCCCATTTTCCTTCGAGAATCAGCCGCGCGTTCATGCGGGACCATCGCGGTTCACTTTGTTCTGCTTGCGGGCTTGTGTTTCATCGCATACATCGGCCAGCGACACGTCCATAGGCTCCTGTCCGTCCTCCTGATTGGCCTCATCATTGTCGAGGGATTCCTCTGGTATGCAAATCTGGTTCCTTTTCCTGCCAAGGCCAAGCCAAAAGAAACGCTGTACAGCCGCGCGGTCGCCGATTCACTCAGATCGCTCAATGGCTCATGGCGCGTTCACATAGAAAACGGATGGGGGATAACATTTTTCGGTCTCCCCACGGTTCCGGAAAAATTCGGCTCATTGTTCGAAATCCCGGTTACCACGAACTGGGAACCTCTGACATTGCGACTGTACCAGGAATACTGCAACCATCTCACGGGGCGTCAGTGGTATTATGGTCGATTTCAACTCGCAGGAAGGCCGTTCAACGAAAACATGTTCAATATGCTTGCCGCCCGATATATCGTCTTCTCCGATGCAGGCGCCGATTGGATTGCCCCTCGACTGCGAACCGAGAGGGGAAGTGAACACTACCGCCTCGTTCAAGACTTTGGCGCACAGAAAATCTACGAGAACACCCACGCGCTCAACCGCGTCAACTTCGCCAGCCACTGGGAAATCTTTGAAAACTCGGAAGCCCTCTTTCGAAGAATGCGCGAGCAGGCATTCGACCCCACAACGACGGTTCTCCTAACCGAAGCGCGTCATGAGTCAGCTCCTCCCCCATCCACGCCACATGCCGGCACACCCATCGACGGCGTGACACCGTTGTTTCACGCGGACCGAGGGAATATTGAAATCGAAGTTGAGGCGGCAAAACCGGGCATCGTATGGATATCAGATTGCTACTATCCCGGGTGGAAAGTTTATGTTGATGGAATTGAAAAACCGATGCTGCGCGTAAATCACGCGTTTCGCGGCGTTTATGTGGAAGAGGGAAAGCATGGAATAAGAATGGCTTACCAGCCCACATCCTTCACCGTGGGACTCGTCGGCGGAGCGTTCGGCGTCCTCTTCGCAGTAATCCAGCTTGTGCGACCCTGGAAACGCCCCCCTTTGCTCACCCGTGCCTCGAGCAGTTCCCGTGACTCAGCGGAGAGCCTCAAACACGAGAACCCGCCTTAATCAGATGATTGCCAATAAGCAGGCCTGCTAATGTGAGCGCTAGAACAATTGTTGACACCAGAAATCCCCAGTAAAGACTTGCAGGCTGATACCTGAAGACGAGTATGTGCTCGCCCGGTGGAACTTCAACTGCCCGAAACAAAGAGTTCGCGCGCCAGATGGGCTTCCGCATTCCGTCAACGAACGCCTTCCAGCCCGGATAATAACTGTCCGTTAAGACGACAATTGCGGGTGTCTCGGCCTTGATTTCGAGAATGACCTCGTTGATTCCGAATTCCCGGACCTCCACACGACCCGCAGTTGAGGATGTCTCCACGGACGGAAACGAAGGTCGCCCGTTCTCGAGTATGACCGACGATGACAGTCGGGAAATATTCCCTTTGATGGCCTCAAGGCTCTCCTCTTCATCCTCTGTAATCACATATTTGTTGACGAGGTAAGCCCGCGGCAAGGCGAACCGGTTTTCGTAAACGGTATATCGTTCAGTCGAGCCGCTGCCCTTGTCAACCTTTCGCCACGCGTAACCGTACCGTTCGGCGAGTTGAACTTCATTCTTGTCAGATGTGATAAAGTAGCGGAGCGATGCCAACCCTGCCAACCGTGCCTCCCGGAGGAATATCTCAGTAATGGGAGAAGCAATGACCCCGTAAAATGTGGAGACGCGTGTGAGCACATCAAATTCTCTCGGCCCCATCATAAAGCGAACGTAGTTGTGCCAGCGGGCGAGAGTGAATGTTTCGTAACTGTTGATACTGTAAAAGCGATACATGGCGCCAACATTCGGATGATAAAAGCCGAGCCCGCGTGGGATAAAAAGGACTCGTTCAAGTCCGGCATTATCTCGTATCCAATTGACCTGCCTATTGAGGGCTGCAGTATTCTTGGTCTTCGTCATGCCCGGGAACGTTACCGCAAGCTCCTTATGCATCATTGCATCACCTGCGCTGAGGAGGGCAAGAGCACAGAGCGTTAATGTCTTCGCACGCGGACTGAGTTTGTGAGCACTCAATACAAGGACCAAGACCACGACGAGGGAGATCGAGAGAATCACCGGATAAAAAAGTGAATGGTCCGCTCTCGTGAAACCGAGTGAATAGACCTCATAGAGTAAGATAGCCGCGGCACTAACAATGACCAGCCAAAACCAACTCACTCTCCGGGCGCTCCTGTTCCACAATTGAAAAGGAATGTTTTCCCAAAGGTCAGAAAGGCCGATTCCTGCCAGCGCTGCCAGCATGAAATTGCTGACCAGCATCATCCTTACTGTCCAGCGAAACGATTGGGAGAAGGGCAGCCTGTCGAAGATACCTAGATCCGGCATCTGTTTCGATAGGATAAACATGAACGCATACCCGAGACTTGCCAGCAGGGCGAGAACAGCGGGCCTGCGTTGCCGTGACCCAAAAGCAAAAGGGATGAACAGGAGCGAGCTTCCAAAGTAATACATGCCTTCTGTCCTATTGAGATAATCCAGAACCATGCTGACTATGGAAAACTCATGAACGAATGGGTCTCCAGCAGCCAACTGACCGGCTGCATTGCGGATAGAAGCTAATGACAGTTCAAGCGTGGGGAATAGTTGGGCTGAAATTAGTCCTGCCGTCAGCAGATAGGTAAGCGCAATCAGGCCCAATATATGCATGACAGACCCCTGCCACCCGCGATGCCGATAATAAAACACAAGGAAAAGCATGTATATGGATACGACAAGCACAATGTAATAGAAATACTGCGTGTTTCCGGCGAAAAAACAGAGCGACAGTGACAGCGCCAGAAGCGCGCACCTCCGAAGACTCGGCCTATCAATCAACCGATGGGACAGCAAGAAGACGATAGGAAGCCAACAGTAGGTGGACCCTATGGATAAATGACAGACATGAGCCGAAGCGGACCGCCCAAACAGTGCCATGGCGAGGACAACGCCCGGCCATCTGACCCCGAGATACCGCAAATAAAGTGCCATACCAATCATCGCGATGCTTATGGCCGAAGCCTGAACAACCAGCATCGCTTGGGGCACTTCCAACAGCAGAATCACCCAATTGAGCGGATAGAGCAGCCCGGCCTGAATGGCGGCAAAAAATGGCGTCCCTATTCCCTGAAAGGGGTTCCACAGCGGCAGCGACCCACTCAGAACGGTTTCTTTGGCAAATGTCAAATAGGGAAGAAAATAGTCATACAGGTCAACTATTTCAGGAATTATGACAGGCACAGTGCCGGCCTTGCTCAATTCGTAAAACGTATGCAAAAGGAAAAGAAGAAGTCCGATTCCGACCAGGAAAGGCGTCGCAAGGCGTCTCATGATTTGTTCTTACTGTTGAGCTGATATCCTCTTGAAATTTGGTCAGGTAGTGATCGGCCATTGCCATAATGGGTTGGCCGCCGTCTGTCCTGCCCGCGTGGTTACACGTCAAAGCTCTGCCATATGCAGCGTTTGGACGCGACAAAGGTGAGAAGGCATTACTTGAGCGCCAGCTCCATCTGTTGGAGCTCACGAATGCGGTCGCGGAGTTCCGCCGCCCGCTCAAATTCAAGCTTCTCTGCCGCCTCCTTCATCTCCCGCTTTAAGTCCTCGAGCATCTTCGGCAACTCGCCTGAGGTAACATACTCCGCGGCAGGTTCGGCGACTGCAGGCACCGTGACATAGTCAGCCTCATACACGCTTGTAAGCACGTCCGGCATGGCCTTCACGATGGTTTTCGGCGTTATCCTGTGTTTCTTGTTGAACTCGGCCTGAATGCGCCGGCGGCGATTCGTCTCGCCAATCGCCTTGCGCATCGAATCAGTCAACGTGTCCGCATACATGATGACCGTTCCGTTCACGTTCCTTGCGGCCCGGCCAATCGTCTGAATGAGCGATTTTTCCGCCCGCAGAAAACCTTCTTTGTCAGCGTCCAGAATCGCCACCAGTGAGACCTCAGGAATGTCCAGACCCTCGCGGAGAAGATTAATCCCGATAAGGACGTCGAACAATCCGCGCCTCAAATCGCGAATAATCTCGAACCGCTCGATGGTAGCAATGTCCGAGTGCAAATAGCGCACCCGAACGCCGACCTCCTGATAATAGTCCGTGAGATCCTCGGCCATCCGTTTTGTGAGGGTGGTGACGAGCACGCGTTCTTTCTCGCTGACGCGGTTCCGTATCTCCTCGAGCAGGTCGTCTACTTGATTGCGCGCGGGCTTTACGACCAGCTCAGGATCCATTAAGCCCGTGGGCCGGATGAGCTGCTCCACAACAACGCCCTTGCTCTTTCTCAGCTCATAGTCACTCGGCGTGGCAGACACGCAGACCACCTGATTCGTGAGCTTCTCGAATTCCTCGAACTTCAGCGGCCGATTATCGAGCGCCGAAGGCAGCCGGAACCCATAATCCACAAGCGTCTGCTTGCGAGAACGGTCGCCGTTATACATTCCGTGCAACTGCGGCACGGTCTGATGGCTTTCGTCAATGAAGAGCAAATAGTCGTCAGGGAAATAGTTGATGAGCGTAAACGGCGGCTGACCCGGCCGGCGCCCATCGAGGTGACGCGAGTAATTCTCTATGCCCGTGCAGAATCCCGTTTCCTTGAGCATCTCCAAATCGAAGTTGGTCCGCTGCTCCAGCCGCTGCGCCTCGAGCAGCTTTCCCTGTGACTTCAACTCTGCAAGCCGCTCCCTCATCTCGATTCGGATGCTCTCTATCGCACGACCGAGTTTTTCGTATGAAGTCGCATAGTGGCTGCCGGGGAATATGAGTGCTCGGTCCAGCCGGCGCACCGTGCGCCCTCTCAGCGGGTCCACCTCAGAGATGGAATCAATCGTGTCACCGAAGAATTCGACACGCACGACGCGGTCGCTCTCATATGCGGGGAAAATCTCGACGACATCACCTCGCACCCGGAACGTACCCCGGTGAAAGTCATGGTCGTTACGCTCATACTGTATCGAGACGAGGTGCTTCAATAAGTCCTCGCGTGTCATCTCCGCATTGCTCTCTACGGAAACGAGCATCCCCAGATACTCCTCGGGCGAGCCGAGTCCATAAATGCATGAGACACTGGCGACTATCAGAACATCGCGCCGCTCAAACAGAGAGCGCGTGGCCGAATGACGCATCTTGTCGATTTCGTCATTTATGGAAGCGTCTTTCTCGATATACGTGTCGGTTGAAGGCACATAGGCTTCGGGCTGATAGTAATCGTAATAGCTCACGAAATATTCCACCGCATTTTCGGGGAAAAGCTGCCGGAATTCACTATAGAGCTGGGCTGCCAGCGTCTTATTATGCGCCAGAACGAGCGTAGGCCGGTTCACCCGCTCGACCACGTTGGCCATGGTGAACGTCTTGCCCGAACCGGTCACGCCCAGCAGCACCTGATGCTTCAGCCCCGAGTGCAGGCCGTCCACCAACTTTTCCACTGCTTGTGGCTGGTCACCCTTCGGTTTGAAGTCTGCTACCAGCCGAAATTTATCCGCCATACATGCATCACTCGCAGTTCAATGATGTTTTCCACTCAACTATTATGACGTGCTTTCGTCAATAAGTATAGGTGTTTGGGAGAGAGTTGTTCCTTGACTCCTTGCCAAACAAATCCTCCGTCACAGACCGGTTTGAAATTGTAGGGGCGCCCCCATGTGGGCGCCCGGGCGGCTCGCCGCGAGCGGTCACGCAGGGCCATCCCTACAAGAATATCATTCCATCGTTGGAATTGAGGGACAGTCTCATGCGCGGCGATGCTCCTCTCCATTCAGCCTTTTGCCGCAGCCTCAAGCAGTCCGATGTTCTCCGGACGAGGAATCACCCGCTTGGCTTCCATGCCTTTGATGAGTGCGTGCACCTTCTCGTTGATGGGAGTGGGCGTCTCTATCTCCAATCCTTTCTTGACGCAATATCCGGTGATGTAGTCAACCTCCGATTCCCACCCCTTTTCGATATCCTGAAGCGGGCCGGGCTTGATGCTGCCGTGGACGGCTGCCATCATATCGAGAATGCGGAAACAGGTGTCGAGTCCCTCCGTATCGGTGCGCGTGAAAATGAGCGGGTCCACGACTCCCTCGACCATCTCGGGCCGCACGCCGCATGCCGTTGCGACATTCATCACTTCCCGAACGAGTTGTATGAAAACTCGCTTGTTCCGTTCCGGCGCGAGCGCTTCCCCGACATTCAGGCCGAGCACCCCGCAACCTGCGATGAGACAATTGATGCTGAGCTTGCTCCACAGGTGCCCGTAGATGCTCTGAGTGAGTGTCACCTCGCTGATGTCGGAGAGAATGTCTTTCACCATACCGAGTCGGTCGCTGAGCTTTCCGTCCAGCTCGCCGACCACAAATCTTCCTTCCGATGTCTGCGTCAGATGCCCCGGACCGACAGACGTAGCGCCCCATCCTATGACGCATCCCACGACGTGCTCGCGGCCGATGGCGGATGCAATCATGTCGACATTGAAGCCGTTTTGCAGCGAAACGACGACGGTGTCCGCGTGAATGAACGGCCTGATGTTTTCCAGTGCCTCGAGGGTCTTGCCGGATTTGACCGCCAGCAGGACGAGTTCGAGAGGCTCCTTGACCTCCCCAGGCATGATTGCGTTCAGCGGGACTGTCATCTCGCCGCGTACGCCGTCGATATAGGCGCCCTTCTTTATGCGTTCAAGATGCTCCCGCCATGGCTCGACAAGCGTCACCGCGCGACCGGCCTTCGTAAGATAGACCCCGCAAATGCTGCCAATGGCTCCTGCGCCGATTATGGTGATGCGCACAAAACTCCTCTCGGGAAACCGTCCCGTAATTCTGTAGGTGCGAATTTATTCGCATATGGATGGCGAAGACTGGCCCGGAAAACTATGCGAATGAATTCGCACCTACAGACGGACACCCCCGTTGTGAATTGCGGGACAGTCTCTCGGGACCACTTCAGCGATTATCGTAGCAGTGCACTTCATTGCACCCGCAAATATACATCCGAGCCTCAGCCTAGCATCGAGCGAAAGCCTTGTCAAGTGGGATGCAGCCCTTACGGTGGCTGTCAAATGGCGATTTAGAAAGTGTTCCGTGGTTAGAGGGGCGACCCGCTGGGTCGCCTGCCCAACATGTACCCGCTTGAAACACGCCTTCTATCTCGCACATTTTATGGTCAAAGACAGATGCTCACCAAAACAGATGAATGATGTATAATCAGGTGGCTTGAAATGAAGGCAATTGAAAAACGCCCCATAAACAAGATTGACCAGGTAGACCACGCAATCACAAAGGAGCTCACAATGGAAGAAAAAATCGATGACGTCGTGCGAAAAACGGCAAAGGAACGAATGACCGAGTCGCGCGTGGCAAACCTCCAGGACCTCATGAACTTCTTCGACCCGGAGCTTGCCGCTGACATCGGCAATTTCGTCCTCGGAAAGCTGTATTCGAGAAGCGTCATCCCGTGGAAGACGCGCCAGCTCTGCGCTGTCGCCGCCCTTTCCGTCCTGTACCGGCCGGAGCAGTTGCGCGGACACATCACATACGCGCTCCAGGCGGGCGTGACCAAGGAGGAAATCGGCGAGGCAATTGTGCAGATGGCCATTTACGGCGGGTTTCCGGCCGCCATCGAGGCGCTCAAGGTCGCGAAGCAGGTAATCGAGGATTATCAGAACACCGGCGGCTGAACCCGTCAGACGCGAATCTTCAGAGCTATCGCTCCCGCAGCTTTGAGGGATATCCTCGTTCCGTCTTCTCCGGACTTCCATTGCATGTCTGAGACTGAGCCGGAACCTTCAACAGCCGTGGCGTTCCTGAGTTTATGAAAAACGATGTCATACGTCTTGTGCGACGGCGAAATGCGGAATTCGACTGCGCGCCCTTTCTTGACCGCGTCAAACCTGACCATGCCGGTTCCGTCATAGAGCGTGAATGAGGCTTTTCTCTTGAGATAGACGCCAATCTGGAATTCGTCCCACGGATGTTCTTTCGCATATTGCATTTCTTTCCCGAGCGGGACAATGGAATCCTCACGAACATACAGCGGGATGCTGTCTATTGGAACGGTTAATTTCAGGAATGCGGGACCTTTGTGAAGCGTTCCCGTCCAGAAGTCGGACCATGTACCCTTGGGAAGATATACCGTGACCTTGCCGGCATCGTTAAAGACAGGCGCAACAAGAAGCTCGCGCCCGAGAAAGTACTCAAGTTCTTCAAATGGCGCATGGGGGTCGTCGGGAAATTCAAGGTACACCGGCCGCATCACCGGCAAACCGGATTGGCTTGCCTCGTGACCATATGAATAAAGGTACGGAATAAGTCGTGACCTGAGCAGCGCGAATTTGCGCACAATTTCCAGCGCCTCCTCGCCGAACTCCCACGGCTCGCGAGGGCCTATTCCGTGAAAGCGCGTTATCGGGCTCAACAATCCGAACTGTGCCCACCGAATGTAGAGTGTCGGCGTCGGCGGCGGTTCTCCTTCCACGGGATTCACGAATCCGCCGATGTCATGGCTCCACCATGCTCCGCCGGAAAGCGCGTAGCTCAACCCGCCCTTAAGCGACCCGGCCATGCCTGCAAAATTGCACTGCGAATCTCCAGCCCACTGAATCGGGTATCTTTGAGACCCCGGCCCGCCTGACCGCCCGAACAGGATGGCCTCGCGGTTCATCTCTTCTATCGCTTCGTACACCGCACGGTTGTACAGGAGAGGGTAGACATTATGCATCTCACGCCCTGTCTCTCCATTATGAAAAACAGTGTCTTCCGGAATGCCCTCGCCGTAGTCTGTCTTGAAAGCTGCGACTCCTTGACGCAGCAAGCGCCTGTGTGCTTCCTTCACCCACTCGACGGCGGCAGGGTTCGTGTAGTCAATAAGTCCCATCCCCGAACAAAGCGGATGGTCAGGCTCGGCAAGCGAGCCGTCGGGTTTCTTGACGAGATATCCCTTCTGCTTGCCCTCTTCATAGAAAGCGGTCCCGCCAGGCACATACGGATTCTCCCACAGGCACACTCGCACGTGGTGCTCACGCAGCCCGCGCAGAAAGCCGTCCGGGTCCGGAAAGTCGGCGGTATTCCATTCGAATTCACACCCCGGCTGTGTTGTCTCGACCCATGCCTTCAGCCACGCGGGGTCTATGTTCACGACATCGAGCGGAATCTCAAGCGAGCGCATGCGCTCGACCACCGTCTCAACGGTGGCGCGGTCGAGATACCTGCAGCGCGACATCCAAACGCCGAGCGCCCACTTCGGCAGAACCGGCGGCCTGCCTGTGAGCTGCGCATAGCGCATGAGAATCTCCGCAGGCGTCTTCCCGATTATGAGATAGTAATCCATCAGCGGAGAGTCAACCCATATACTGCCCCCAACCGCCGAATACGACCCCAGCTCGAAGATGCTCTTGCTCCCGTGATTCAGGAACAGCCCATAACCGCGACTGCTAAGGAAAAAGGGCACGCTTATGTAGGACAGGTCGGTCGTGTTGGTGCCGAACGTGTCCGCGCACCACATCACGGCACGGTGGCCGCGCTTATTCACGCTCATATATTTCGGCCCGAGCCCAAAAAGGTGCTCATTGGACTCAAGCGAAAAGGTTTCATGGGCGCCGATGCGGCCGTCAAGGTCTGCTGAATACCCTGTCGGATATGTCACCGGGATCACAAATGCCCTGTCCCATAGTTCCTGCTGAAAGACGATGGTTCCGTCACCTCCCCGGACCACCATTTGCCACGGCGATTTGTTCACACGAACCGTCATCGCACCCGTCTCGAACGAGTATGCTGCTTCATCTTCGTGCAGGTCGGCACGAATCTCCTCCGGTTCATATGGCACTGTGAAGGGCGTGTCATGGTCGATACCGCCGCCTGCGGCGTTATAGCGTATCCGAATGATGTGCGGAGTGATGGGATTTACAACAAAGGGCACTGGCTCGTCGTTATCAAGGACCCCCTCGAAAACGAAACCATCGCTTTCTTTCCTTGCCCCGACGCACCGAACAAGAAAATGGTACCTGTGGTCGGCATGGGCGAAAATCGGGGTGCTGTCGGGCTGGAATGATGTCATGTGAGCTCTCCTTCTTCGAATCCATTCATTCAGTTCGCATCATAGTAACTCATTCGCGGGTATTCAGACAAGTTCAAGGCGGCGGGAATCAGTGGGTCCGCGAGGGGACAGGGAATGCGTCTCACGGTTCTGTAGGTGCGAATTTATTTGCATTCGCACGGTGAAGACAGGGGCCGGAAAACCTATGCGAATGAATTCGCACCTACAGGCGGATATTCCCAATTGTCAACCGTGAGACAGATTCACAGCCCAGCACAGCCGCAACCAAAGACCGTCATTGCGAGGAGCGCAGGGTCGCAGACCCGCGCGACGAAGCAATCTCTCCATCATACGGAGATTGCTTCGCTTTGCTCGC
>QZKI01000081.1 GCA_003598055.1 Candidatus Abyssobacteria bacterium SURF_17
CAGCAGTCTGTTTCCATGCTGCGGCGGTTGGAGTGGGGCATGCCGAACCCGCTAATCCTTCCGGCGATGCGCAGGAGAGAAGAGATGCACGCATCGTGGCGGTCCTGTTCTCAGTGGGACAAACAGAGAACGCGCGCAAGGAATTCAGCCACGTTCCAAATCTTGACTTGCTCGAGATAAACGGGACGCCAATGATCATGCACGTGTACAACGCGCTGTGTGAATCCCGGTATATCGATAAGGTTGTTATTGTCGCTGCTCCGGAGATCGAGGGCAGGCTCACGTTACGGCAGACGCCCGAGACTTCATTTGTCATAGACCGGGGCGATGCATCCGAGAACGTCAGGTTCGGAATCGATGAAGTCTCCAAAGGCGACCTGATCCTGTTCATTCCTTCCGACCTGGTGCTCGTAACGGCGGAGAGCATCGACCATTTGATAGAGCGAGTGCTTGCCGAAAAGGACGTTGACATTTTCTTTCCCCTTGTCAGCCGCGAGGCGTGTGAGAGGAAGTATCCTGAGGAGAGGCGTACGTATGCTCACTTCAAGGAAGGACAGTATACCGGAGGCCACGTGGAGTTCCTGAGGCCCGATTTGTTCCTTCAGCATGCCGACCAGGTACAAACGAACAAGGACAGCTTGTACGATCTGTACGCGATGCGGAAGAGCACGCTCGGCATGATGAGGTTTCTCGGGCTGAAGCTTACAGTGAAGTACATTCTCGGCACCCTATCGCCGAACGATATTGAAGAACATATCTATGACAAGTATCATGTCCGCGCAAAGACTCTGTACTGGGACGACCCAGACCTTTCCACCGACCTCAGCGAGCCCGGCGATATTCCAATGATAACCCGTGCGCTCGAGCAGCGCGTGCTTGCGCATTCACATGCCCCGAAGCCGGGCGCCAATTCCGTGTCCGGCAGCGACCACAGCAACGGCGTATAAAAGGGTGCTGGAGCAGAACTGACATTCGAACGAACCCCTCAGCGGGGACTTTGCAGGAGGAGGAATCAAGGAATGAACGCCGACCGTATGATGGCTTATTTGAAGGCCAAGGGATTGTCATATCTTCTTCCGGCGCTTTCGGGGAACGGTCACATGTTCGAGACCGTCATAGACAAGCTGAAAGAGGGAGCCTCCGCCAAAGCCCTTGAAAACGTGAAGAGCCAGGACCCGGAAAAGCGGCAGAAGGTGGCTGACAGCATGGGCATGTTTTTTGAAATGGTCAAGCGCAACCTGCCACGGCTTTCAACGAACACGCAGCGCAAGCTCGCCTTCAACATGTTCTTCAACCATCTCACGCTCGGTCAGGAAGCTCGCGACAGGTACCGGGGAAAATACGGCGAGCCACCGCCGTTCCTGCTGGTCATCAGCCCGAGCATGAGGTGCAACCTCAACTGTTTCGGCTGTTACGCATGGGAGTACAATAAGTCCAAGGAACTGACGCGGGAAGAAGTGAGCGAAGTTATCAGGCAAGCGAAGGAAGAACTCGGCATCTATTTTATCACGATATCCGGCGGCGAACCGACGATTTGGCCGCACTTGTTCGAGATACTCGAAGAGCACAACGACGTGTTCTTCCAGATATACACGCACGGGATGATGATAGACGACGTGATGGCGAAAAAGATGGGCGAACTCGGCAACGTGCATCCTGCCATCAGCATCGAGGGCGGACCGAAAGAAACCAACGAGCGCCGGGGCGAACAGGCGTACGATAAGATACTTGCGAGCATGGACCGACTCAACAGGGAGGGTGTGCTGTTCGGTTTTTCTGTGACGCACACGAGGAAGAACCACCATGCCGTAACAAGCGACGAGTTCATTGAGGAGATGCTCAAACATGGCCCGTCGTTCGGATGGTTCTTTCAGTACGTTCCGACGGGGAAAAAGCCCGACCCTTCACTGGTCCCCACCCCGGCACAACGGCTGGAACGCTATGCCGCGGTCGAGCGATTCCGCAGGACCAAGCCCATCCTCGTGTATGATTTCTGGAACGACGGCGAGGCTACCGAGGGATGTCTCGCATGGGGCCGGAAATACCTTCATGTGACCGCCAGCGGAATGGTCGAGCCCTGCGTCTTTATTCACATGGCACTGGACAGTATTCGCGAGAAATCCCTGGTGGAAATACTCAATTCACCGTGCTTCAAGGAAGCACGCTCGATGCAGCCGTTTAATGAGGACCACAGGCGGCCCTGCTGCATTATCGATAATTGTGACGTGCTCCCCTACCTGTGCCGGAAATACACTCTGGTTCCCACTCATGACGGTGCAGAACGGATTGTGACCGACTTGCACGAAGCGCTGGCGAGGAACGCGGAGGCATACCGGCAGGAACTGGAGCGCCAGGACGCCGGGGCGAGCGTGCACCCCGCCGGATAGAGATGTATCAACGTTGGGCGGGAATAATCGGATGGCAATGCCCTGATTGCGAACCGGCTTCAACCGAATAATGAATGACGCATGCTGAAAGAGGTGGAGCAGATGTGCTCCACCTTTTTATTTGGACGTTGGCGACGCGACCATGATTGAACATTTCCTCCACTTCGCGCTTCAGGCGGTTCTCAAGCGCTCGTGGGACGAGCTAATGCATGCGACCCATGAGCCCGCGCGCATGCAGTCGTCGCGTCTGCTCGACATCATCCGGTTCAACCAGGAGACCCTGTTTGGAAAAGAGCACGGCTTCTCCGAGGTTCGGTCCGTCGACGATTTTCGCAACCGTGTTCCCGTGCGGACATACGAGGATTTCGAGCCGTACATCAGGCGAATGAGGAACGGCGAGCCAAGAGTGCTCACCATCGAGAGTCCGGACCTGTTCGGCAGGACGAGCGGGACGACGGGCGAGCCCAAATTCATCCCGATAACGTCGGCCTTCTATGAAGAGTTCTCCAAGATGCAGAAGATGTGGCAGCGCAAACTCGTCGCCGACCACCGAGGGATGCTGCGCGGGAAAATACTCTCGGTCATGTCGTCCGAAGTTGATGGCTACACAGAATGCGGGACGCCGTATGGAGCGATGAGCGGGCTCTCCTACCGGCTTCAATATCCGATAACGCAGATGTTTTATGCCGTTCCCTACGACGTCATGTGCATAGGCGATTTTGAAACAAAGTATTACTTGATACTTCGGCTGGCAGTAGAGCAAGATGTGGCCGCAATCGCCGCGTTGAATCCGAGCACGATACTCCTGCTCATGAAAAAGCTTAATAAGTACGCCGGCGAGCTCTGCCGGGACATTGCCGACGGCGCCCTTCGTCAGGACCTCGACATTGACGTGCAGCTCCGCAGAACCCTGCAGGAACGCATGCGTCCGAACAAGTCGCGGGCTCGCGAGATAGAAAGGCTGGCGCAAGGGGGCGGCGTCATCCGAGGCGACGCGCTCTGGAAGAATCTGTGCATTCTCATCACGTGGCAGGGCGGCTCGGCCGGCTTTTTCCTGCGCGAGTTCCCCATCTATTTTGCCAACATTCCGTTTCGAGACGTCGGCTTTGTCGCAACCGAGGGATATTTCTCGATTCCCCTGTGGTCAAACACACCGAACGGATTGCTCGCCATCACAGGCCACTTTTTCGAGTTCTTCGAAGTTGCGACGGGCGGCGGTCGGAGCGACACCCCGCTCGGGTGTGAAGACCTGGAGGTTGGCAAGGAATACTTCATCGTTGTGACCACATCCGGCGGACTGTACCGATATGATATTTGTGATATCATCGAAGTGGTCGATTTCTACAACAAGACGCCGGTAATCGTGTTCAAGCAGCGGGGAGGAAATACGATTTCCATAACCGGCGAAAAAGTGACCGAAGGTCAGGTGACTGAGGCCATGCGAGCGGCCGTCGGCTCTCTCGGGATACCGATCGAGGGATTTACGCTCATGCCCCGGCTCGAAGACCCTCCCTCGCTCATGCTCGTAGTGGAGACGCCGGAGCGCAATGACCAACTGCTCACTCGACTGCTGACCGCGTTCGAAAGCGAGCTGCGTCTGCGCAATATCGAATACCGTGCGAAGCGTGACTCGCAACGCCTCGGCGAACCATGGCTTTGCCTGCTTGCGCCCGGGTTCTTCGAGGAGTGCCGCCGCAGACGAGTCCAGCAGGGGACGCCGGACGGCCAGTATAAAATCCCACACATTGTGAACGATGTTCGCAAGCTCGGGGAGTTAAGAGCGCTGGCGGAAATTCCGATGCCTGCCGCGGCTCATGGAGAGAACAGGGTGCAGCCGTGAATCCCATCCTCGAACAGATACGGTTCATGCGCAAAATCGTCGGGTTCGGCCGTCTCATGCGGATGCGGAAGAAACACTCGCTCGGACTCGGATACGCGAGAGGATACGTCACGACGATATGCCTGTGGTCGCTACTCAACACAGGACTGCTCGACGAGCTTCGCGAAAAAGGGGCAGTAAACCTTGCAGAGTTCGCGGACAGGAACAACCTGGACCTCGCGGCGCTCGAATCCGTGTGCGAATATCTGGACGGGCTCAGGGTGCTCAGGTTCGAGCAGGGGGTTTGCTCTCTGCAGAAGAGGGGCACGACCTTGATGGAGGAGCCGCGCGGATTGTTCGACCTGTTGTATGGATACGAACCGGTTTTCCGCGACCTCGAGCCTCTCCTCCGTAAGATAAAGACGTATGGAAAGGACATAACGCGCCGGGGAGAAGCGGTGGCCAAAGGAAGTGGAGAACTCGGGCGTCAGCTTCCGTTCCTCGCGGTTCGCGAATTGGTGTTCTCGAATGGCTTCCGCCGCGTTCTCGACCTCGGATGCGGGGACTTGGAATTCCTCTTCTTGCTCTGCGAGAATCCTGAAATCATATGCTATGGGATTGACAATGACGCCGCTACCGTCGAATATGCCCGGAAACGGCTGAAAGAGGCCAACCTCGCTCACCGGATAACGATTGAGCAGGGGAATATGTTTGCGGTGAAGGAGGCGGCACAGAAATTCCGCGACGTGGACGCGATAACAGCAATTGATGTGTTCCACGAATATTTGAGCAATGGCACCGACACTATCAGCTTTTTTCTGCGAACAGTAAAGAGGCATTTCCCGGACGCGTCCCTGGTGGTTGCCGAGTTTTTCAAGCTCCCGCAGAGCTGGCTCAGGAGGATACCGACGGTGACACTCGAACATCATCTCTTCCATTCACTGACCAATCAGGTCATCCTTCCCATTGGCGAGTGGGTGAAACTGTTCGAGAGCAGCGGGTATCAGGTCGTGGAAAAGAAGCTGCTTCACGCAATAGGACATGGGTACTTCGTGCTGAAGTAAGGAAATCTGAATCACGCACGGGCGCCGATTAAGAACGCTCGTGCGGTCAGTTTCTTGTTGGCTGTAGGGGCGAACCTTGTGTTCGCCCAGCCGTAGTGCAGCTTCTCATAAATACGGTGACGCATTCCTCATTCTTGTAGAGGTCGTTCGCGAACGACCTTACAAGAAGAAGATGACAGAATCAGCTATTGAATTCATAAAGAGAGTAATTATCGTATAACAGGAACAAATATCATGAGCACAGTGGCAATCTATGACTCGACATATGAGAGCGTGACGGATGTAATCGAGGCTGGCTTCCGAGACTTCGGTGTGAGTCTCGAAGGCAAGACCGTCGTGATAAAACCTAATATCATCGGGCCGTTTCAAGTGCATCGAGCCATTACAACGCATCCCGCCGTGGTTTCGGCGGTCGTGAAGGCGGTCGAGGCACGAGCGCCGGCGCGCATCATTGTGGGAGATAATCCGGGAGTGCGCGGCTACGGCTCGAACAAACTGTGCGCGCAGAAGAGCGGCATTCATGACGTGTGCGCGGAACATTACGTGAACCTGAGCGAGGAGGGCGTCTCGGCCCAGACCAGGTCGCGCTTTGCCAATCGTGTTACCGTCTCCCGCTCGTTCCTCGAGGCGGACTACTACATCTCGCTGCCGAAGTTCAAGACTCATATGCTCACCATAATCACCGGCGCGATAAAGAACAGCTTCGGCATGCTCGTCGGCGGGCAAAAGGCAGCTATCCATCGGGCGGCAACTACGTGCGAGAGCTTTTCGGAGGCCCTCGTTGACGTATTCCAGATTCGCACGCCGGACCTTGTCGTGATGGACGCAATCACCGGAATGGAGGGAAAGGGGCCTTCCTCGGACGAACTGCGTGATATCGGGAAAATCCTCGTGAGCGACAACGCGACGGAAATCGACGCCGTCATGGCCGCCATGATGGGGCTGCCCCCATCCCATGTCCCCCTCGTCCGCATCGCGCATGAACGAGGATTGGGCGAGATGAATCTCGGCAAGATAGAGACCATCGGGCCGGTGAGGCCGATTGAGAATTTCAAGCTCCCCTCGAAGCTGATGCGGGGCCCGTTCGGCCATATAAGCTGGAGGCTGCTCACCAAGCTGATGATGAGCCGGCCCGTTCCCATCCGTGATAAATGCACCCAATGCGGTGCGTGCGAGGAACACTGTCCCGTGGGTGCCATGAAGTTGAATCCGTATCCTGAGGTCAACGCTGAGAAATGCATCTCGTGTTTTTGCTGCATGGAGCTCTGCACGCACAACGCGCTCGACGTGACCAACAAGGTCAAGCGCTATCGCGGAAGGTTCAAGTATTAGAAATACGCTGCATCTCCGGCGATTGGTGGCCTCTGTCAGTGTGATAACATCGTGCATGGTAGGGGCGCAGCATGCTGCGCCCGAACACCTGCGGTTGCGCCCTTATGGGGGCGGTTCACGAACCACCGCTGCACTGTCGCCCTGTTCGGATCAACGGCACGTTCCATGGAACGCTCAGCGCGTCTCAGTTCCCACAGAAAACGCTGCACGGAAACACTGAAATGCCTATTCGCATTGGCGATTACCTAGCGCTTGACGGAGCAAAGCTGCGATACCGGTGCTGGTCGGATGGGGACCCGCCGGACGCGGTCATCTATCTGCACGGAATCGAGAGCCATTCCGAATGGTTCGCCGAGTGCGCCGAGGAAATCGCGCGGAGACACGCGGCCGTGTATGCGCTTGACCGCAGGGGCTCCGGTATGAATGAAGATTCGCGCGGGCACTGCCGGGATTTCCTGCAGCTTGTTGATGACGTTCTTCAGTTCGTTCACTTGATTGGAAGCTCACACGCGCGATTCCATTTGGTGGCTCTCTCGTGGGGCGCTAAACTGGCCGTCGCCTTCGATATGCTCCACCCGAAAACCATCGGAACGCTCACGCTCATCGCGCCCGGATTGTTCCCCCGGGTCATGCCGCAGGTGGGAGAGAGGATTTCCATCGCCGTGGATGCGCTCTTCAGGCCTCGGTCGCTCCACCCGATTCCGATAACGGATGAGATGTTCACATCGCTTCCCAAGTACCTGGCCTACATCGCAGCCGACCCGCTTCGGCTGCGCAAAGTTACGGCTCGCTTCTACCTCGAAACCGTGCGACTCGACAGATTCCTGAGGAGGAGGGCCTATCAGTGGAGCGCGGCAACGCAGGTGCTCCTTGCAGAGCGCGACGCGATAGTCGACAACCTCCGCGTACAGCGGATGTTCGAGACATTGAAAGTCGAGCCAAAAAGGATTAGTATTTATGAGGGTTGCAATCATTCACTGCAATTCGAGAGACCCGTCGAAGTTGCGAATGACATCATAGACTGGATGCGGATGGGGTAAGGTGGCCCGTTGCCTAAATCGGAAAACATGGATTCCCCGGTCAAGCGGAGGAACAATAAATGGGGGATTCCCGGGATTTTGTCATTCCCGCGAAAGCGGGGAATCCAGATCTTTCACGGATGAGCACGTGGGCTGCGCACCTTGACGCAGCCTTCCATTTCCGGAAACCATGCTCGAATACGTAATCTATCTCGGCGCAGTCTTCCTTGCCACGGTGTTCCCTCTCCGGCCGCTCCACTGGATTGCAAGACGCATCGCTGACATTCACCATTTCTTCGACAGGAGAGGCCGGGCCAACGTGAGGGCTAATCTGCGGGTGATGCTCGGCGGGAGTCTGGACGAGAAGGCACTCCGAAAGGCCGTCAAGCAGACCTATTATCATTTCAGCCTGTATCTCGCGGAATTCTTCCGGATGAAAAAGCTCGACCGCGATTACTTTGACTCACATGTGCGGATTGTGGGAATAGAAAACGTGGATGCGGCCCTGTCGCGGGGGAACGGAGTGGTCGTGGTCTCCGCCCATTACAGCAACTGGGAACTAGGGCTCTCATACCTGGCTGTGTGCGGATACCCTGCATATGCGATCGTGGCGCCGCACAGAAACAAGAGGGTGAACGATTTGTTTCTCGCGCCCCGACTCAGTACGGGCGTGCGCGTTATCTCGACAGAGAATGCGATCGAAGGTGGCTATGAAGCTTTGAAAAACAATGGGATTCTCTGTCTTCTCGGCGACCGCGTAACGACCAAAGGCGGGATTCAAATACCCTTCTTCGGGCGCGCGGCCGTGTTTCCGAAAGGCCCTGCCAAGTTTGCTGTCAAAGGACGCGCGCCAATCGTGCCTGCATACATTATGCGTCAGCCTGAGAACACCTTTGTTATGACGTTTGACGAACCCATATACACGCATGACCTGCCGGACACCGAAGAGTCCGTGCAGGCGCTGATGCAGGCATACGCACAAAAACTCGAAAGTTACGTCAGGCACGACCCGATACAATACGGCGTCTTCTATAGGATTTGGAGAGATGCGGATAACACGGCTTGAGGCGTTCAGGATACGGATTCCCTTCAAGAGGAGATATATCCATGCGGAAGCAAGCCGTGAGGAGGGCGAGAACATCATTGTCCGCATTCGGTCCGAGGAGGGGATGGAAGGCGTTGGCGAGACGATCCCGCGCGAGTACCTGACTGGCGAGACGTCGAAGTCGGTCATGGATTCTCTATTCACGACGTTCACACCACGCATTGTCGGAGCGAGTTTTGCGGACTTCGAGCATGTGCGCAGCATTCTTTCGGACATGGCAGTGAGGGCGCATGAACGCTCGCTCATGGCCGCTTTCTGTGCGATAGACCTCGCGATGATTGACCTCGCGGGTAAGTACTTCCACAAGCGAGCATCCGATATGGTGGGTCCGCGGAAGAGACGCCGCGTGTACTACACGGGCCCCATCTCCGGTGAAGGACGCTGGTCCACCGCCAAGACAGCTCTGAAGCTCAAAGCCGCCCGCTTCTCACAGGTAAAGGTCAAGGTCGGCATCGGCAATGACGAAGCCCGGCTGGCCGTGGTGAGAAGAGTCATGGGGAAAAGAACAGATATCAGGGTGGATGCAAACTGCGCGTGGCGGCCGAATGAGGCGGTCGACAATATCGAGCGACTGAAACGATACGGCGTTTCTTCGGTGGAACAGCCGGTCACCGGGAAGGACTTTCAGGGAATGCGGTTCGTAAAGGAACGGTGCGGCGTTCCGATAATGGCGGATGAATCCGTGTGCAGCCTCAGCGATGCGCGCTTGCTGGCCGAGATGGGCGCCTGCGACATTTTCAACGTGCGTCTGGCCAAGTGCGGCGGAATCACGGGGGCGCTCAAATTCATCGAACTCGCGCGTGAGAACAGCCTGAAATGTCAGCTCGGATGTCTCGTGGGTGAAACGTCAATCCTTGCAGCGGCGGGCCGCCACTTCGCCTTCGCCGTTCGTGACCTTATCCACATCGAGGGCTCGTATAACCGATTCCTGCTCAAGACGGACATCGCACGTCCGCGCCTGGGATTCGGGCTCAACGGTTCAGCGGCTCCGCTCGATGGGTACGGCCTGGGTGTTACCCTTGACGTGGACGCCGTTGAAAAATATACGATCGAGCGAAGATCCGCCGGAAGCTAATATCATGATTCCTGACTCCCCGAGAATGCTCTCGGAGATGCCAGACTGTGAACCTGTCTCACGGCTGACAAGTGGGAGTATCCGCTTGTAGGTGCGAATTCATTCGCATCGCCTTTCCGACCCTTTTTCACCGGCGTGTGGCAATGCGTTCCTTGAGCGAGCGCACGAGGCCGTCCATATCGAGCGGCCGCGGAAAGTAATCGTGATTCTCGCCCTCTGAATTCTGGATGTCCGAGGTGAAGATGATGGGAATATGCGAAAGATCAACGTCTGCCTGCATGCGCGCGGCAAGCTCGAAGCCGGAAACGCCCGGCATGATGACTTCGAGGATCACGGCATCGGGACGTGTCCTTCGGAGCTGACCGAGTGCGCCTCTCATCGAACGACACGAGACAACATGGAACCCGTTCGCCCGCAAATGCCGCGCAAGCTCATCGAGATGAGCACGATTCGCATCAACCACAACCACCGTCGGTTTCCCTTTCTTCTTTTCTGTATGTACCGGCGACATCTTTTTCATCTTTCCTTGAAGCCCCGCCTTTGTGCTATTCGTGGACAATCTCTGTACCGCGCTCCGCATTTCTTTGCCGCAGGGAACGCCCATTCCTGAAACTACATTCCGCCTTCGTTAGAATGACATCGAAACATGCATTCATTTCTCGCTGTGCGTCATTCCCGTTCCGGCACACCTTTGGCGCGACTTGATTGCGACCGCGCCGCGCCCTCACAGCTTGATTTTGATCTCGGCAATCTTGTACAGCTTGAGGTCGTTCCGTGCCTCCAGCATGATAGGTCGGTACGCCGGGTTGAGAGGCTCGAGAACGACGTTTTCCCCCTTCCGCATGTACCGTTTGACCGTCACGCCCTCCTGTGATTTTGCGAGCACGATGTCGCCGGAATTATACTGCATATTGGGCGAAACGAGCAGGTAATCACCCTCCTGGATTCTCCCCCCGACCATGCTATCGCCAGAAGCGATGACATAGAAGGCGTTCGGATCCTTCGAGTCGGTCAATTCATAATCCGCTCCGAACCCCGGCGGAAACTCCATATCCCCAAAATCCATCCACTCGCCGCATGAAACCCGGTTGATTACCGGAATGTATCGATACCGGACAGACACCGGTTGAGGAGTGGTGCCTGAAATGATTTCTGTCAGCGATACGCCCAGCGCTCTGGCTATCCTCGAAAGCACCTCGAGCGATGGATTCTTCCTCCCGCTCTCGATTTCTATTACATAAGATTGCGAGATGTCAGCTCTCAGACCAAGCTCCGTGCTCGTCATTCTGGGCTGTCTTCCCTTCCGCAACGCCCTGATTCGCTCGCCGATGTGCACAGTAATCCTCCGTTCGTATGTCTATTCTAACCAAGTGCTTCCGATTTGTCAACTATTTTCTGGACCGCAGGTGCAATAAGAGGAACACCCAAACTGCGGGCGCCATCGAAGCGATGCGGTATCTTATATCTATGGGAACGAAAAAAAAGACTTGACAGAAATATCGCTATATGTTATTATAATCGCCACTAGCGATTATTTTCGGGCCGGAACTATCAAAACAATGACGAAACTGCGCGAGAATAACACACTCAAAACACTGAAACGCGAAACCGAGGCGTGGAAAAGACACGTGGAACGGCTGCGCCTCAATGACAGGACTCGTTTCGTCGAATGGCTTTCAACCGTCCTGACTGCCCGCGAGCTTGCGCTCATTATCGATTCGGAACTCGGCCGGCGCGCCCTGTGGGAAGTGTATCTCAGGGAACACTACGGCCCATGAGGAAGGCGAAAGAAACGAGAGGAGAGGGGAAGCGGGTGAGTCTCTATCAATGCCGTAAGAATCTGTTCATTCGTCTAATTCGTCGTGATTTGTGACATTCGTGTTCCAGAGTTTTCTGTTTCTTTGGTTGCGGCGGGATGGTTAATCGGGAGGGAGTGGGTGATGGCGGAGTATTTCAATGCGGACAGGATGTTGCCGGCTGAACTCGTGGCGGCCGTTCTTCGGCATGTTCCGGAGCGGAGCCGGAACGGCGCGCTCATCTATTTCAGCGAGGACTACTACACGAGGCGCAACGCCGAGATTGCGCAATCATTCCGCGTGTATCAGAGCGACCCGAACTTCGGGAGTCATGTAGAAATTTACGAGGCGCTGTCGGAACACTACGGCCTCGCCGTGCGCCAGATATGCAAGATCGTGACGCAGGCGCGGCGCGGGGGCGAACGACGAAGCAAGGTCCGCCGCAGACGCTCCGGCTGGTCCGTACGCGGCACATCGCGGCGTATGAGTCTCAAGCCATAAACGTTTCTGCGCTCCACCTCTCAGGTTCTTGACAGGCAACCGTATGCCGAGAATATGGTTTCGGGGGCGTGTTGCCCGAACACGCAGCGATACTGCCCAATTCGCGGGCAACCGCGCAAGTTGCCGCCACAAAAACCTCAAATTTTCCCACAGAGACAGTTTAGGCAACAGGCCCTCGGTACAGAACTCTGAACAGGCGGGGTGCATGACACAGGGCTTCGCAGTATGTTGTAGGGGCGACCCGGTGGGTCGCCCGTGCAATCGGCTTCTCATAAGAGGCATTAAGCTGCTGGATATGGCGTCACCACATGTGTAGGCGTCGTTCGCGAACGACCCTACACATCCCCCCTTGTCAGATAGAGTTGCGCCGCTGCATAAGCATAGCACCTTTTATATCGCACACCCAGAAGCGGGATTCTCCTTGACGAATGAATCAGGAATAAATACAATTTAGGCAGGCTCTTGCAGCAGGCTTTACCGCAAAAGGTCGCAGACCCGAGGCGCAGAGGACGCAAAGAAGGCAGGTAAGCGCCTGCAACACATCTTTTCGACAGTATGCCAGTGCGAATTGGGAACGTCGAGAATCCAATGAAAGATTTCTTTATCAGCTATAACAAGGCTGACCGCTTGTGGGCGGAGTGGATGGCCTGGCAATTGGAAGAAGTAGGGTATTCGACCGTGCTTCAAGCATGGGATTTCCGGCCGGGCTTCAATTTCGTCTTGGGAATGCACAAAGCGTCCTCTGAGGCCAAACGTACCATCGCTGTTCTATCGCCCCACTATCTGGCAGCGCTCTATACTCAGCCGGAATGGGCCGCTGCATTTGCTCAAGACCCAAAAGGCGACAAAGGCACTCTCTTGCCGATACGTGTCAAGGAGTGCGAGCTCAAAGGCCTACTCAACCAAATCATATACATAGATTTGGTGGGTCTGGAAGAGGATGCCGCCAAGGGCGTGCTTCTTGCGGGAGTGAGAAGAGATCGTGCAAAGCCGAAAACGCAACCAGCATTCCCATCCGACTACAAACGGTCAGTAGTTGAGCAACCTCGATTTCCGGGCACACTCCCGCCTATCTGGAATGTGCCGCACGGTCGGAATCGGAACTTCACAGGGCGGGAGGAACTGCTTGCCGAACTCAGGGCCACGCTCGCGTCGGGCGAGCCCGCAGCACTCACCCAGGCGATAAGCGGACTCGGCGGTGTGGGCAAGACGCAGCTTGCGCTCGAGTACACGTACTGCCACGCGAACGACTACGGGATTGTGTGGTGGGTACGCGCGGAGGAACCTGCAACACTTGCCGCCGATTATGCGGCTCTGGCTGCGCCGCTCGATTTGCCCGAAAAAGAAGCCCGCGAGCAGGAAGTCATCGGGAAAGCGGTGTGGCAATGGCTGGGACGTAACTCCGGCTGGCTGCTCGTGTTCGATAATGTGCGCGATGCGGAAACGGTGCGCGCATTCATCCCGCACGGGACGACCGGCCATGTCGTTATCACCTCCCGCAATCCGAATTGGGGCAGAGTCGCAGGCACGCTCACAGTGAAGGTGCTGGAGCGGGACAAAGCGGCGGCATTCCTCCTGAAGCGCACGCAGTCGGCAGACAAGAAATCGGCTGACGCTCTCGCGAAGGAATTGGGCTATCTGCCGCTCGCGCTCGAACATGCCGGTGCGTACATCGAGGCAGCCGCGATATCGCTCTCGGATTACTTGGGCAGGTATCGCACATTCAAGCAGGAACTTCTGAAACACATCAAGCCCTCGGACGATTACCCGCGCACGGTCGCCGAAACGTTCGAGATTTCCTTCCAAGAGGTCGAGAAAGCATCAGCGGCAGCGGCAGACCTCTTGAACCTCTGCGCGTTCCTTGCGCCGGATGACATCCCTCTCGACATCCTGAAAAAGGGAGCCGAGCATTTGCCCAAATCTCTCGCCGCAGCCGTAACTGACGAAATATCGCTCGACGAGGCAGTGGCCGTCCTCAGACGATACTCGCTCGTAGAGCGCACCGGCGGCAATCTTTCAGTCCATCGCCTGGTTCAGGCAATCGCGCGCGACAGGCTGCGTGAGGAAAAGAAGAAGAAATGGGCAGAAACTGCGGGGAACATCGTGAACAAAGCGTTCCCGAATGAGAGCAATGATGTGCGCACGTGGCCGGAGTGCTCCGTTTTGCTTGCGCATGGCCTAGCCGTCGCAGAACATGCTGAAGCACTCGTCGTGTCACCCGAGGCAACAAGCCGCTTGCTAAACCAGATAGGATTGTATCTGCATGGGCGTGCTGAGCATGCTGCGGCGCGTGCGCACTATGAACGAGCGCTCAAGATAGATGAGGCAGCCTACGGCAAGAACCATCCGACGGTCGCGATTCGCGTCAACAATCTTGGCTTAGTCCTTCGGGATATGGGGGACCTGAAGGGAGCGAAGGCGCACTATGAGCGAGCGCTCAAGATAGATGAGGCAGCCTACGGCAAGAACCATCCGGAGGTCGCGACGGACGTCAACAATCTTGGCGGTGTCCTTCTTGCACAGGGGGATTTGGAGGGTGTGAAGGGGTGCTCGGAGAGAGCGCTACGCATATGGACAGAATTCCTTGGCGAGAGGCATCCTGATACAGTCTTGGCCCGCGAAAATCTGGAGTTTGTTGAAATGCTAATTTCTGCGCGGGATGAATCCTCGGGGAAAAGCCACAAGGGAAAAGCCAAGAAACCGAAAAAGAATAGAGATAACCACAAAGGCACGAAGAGCACCAAGGAAAAGAAAAAGTCTTTGTGACTTGGTGCCTTGGTTAAATCTCTGCGAATGAATTCGCACCTACAAATCCCCCTCCGCCCCCTTTGTCAAAGGGGGAATGAGAGGGATTTCTATTTATCAAAGGAGGGTAGAAAGAGATGTCCATCGGCGTTTATCTGCGTGCATCTGCGGTTCAACGGATTTTAGATTTTGGATTAGAATCCGTGTTCATCCGTACTACTCTATTGCATTTTCTTTAATTTCCGTCGTGATTTTCAGAAAGCATAGCGTCGCAAGTCTTTATCGTAGAACGGATTCCCGCTTTCGCGGGAATGACGTTTATAGGCTCTGTCTCGGTGGTTTTTTTCTTTAATCCGTGTTCATCCGTGTGAATCTGTGGTTCCACGGTTTTGTTGTTTCTATTCTTTGGTTGCGGCTACGCTGCGCCGTGTGAATCCGTGGTTGCCCTCAATCTTTTCGTTGGCGTTCATCTGTGGTTTCAGCTTCCAATCTGAACCAGCACATCGCCTTTCTTGACTTGGTCGCCCTGCTTGCAGTTGACGGCGACCACTTTGCCTGCCGAGGGCGTAGTGAGCGTGTTCTCGACCTTCATCGCTTCGAGGATGACGACTGCATCGCCCGCCTTAACGGAATCGCCTTCTTTCACGAGCACCTTGATGATGACCCCCGGCATGGGTGCGCTTATGATTGCCGCGCCTTTTACTGCAACGGGCTCTGATTTGGATTCCGGCTTCGCTGGCGCCTTGGGCCATACGGTGGCGGCTGCGGGAGGATTCGGGGCTGCCGGAGCAGCAGAAGCGGCTGCGTGCTGCGGCGCCGCCGCAGGCGCGCTTGGTGCGCTCGGCGCGCCGGGTGTGATGCACTGGACCACCGGAATTGCGCCTGCCTCCTCGACTTCGACCTCGTAATAACCGCCGTCCACGAACACGTTGAACGTGCGGACGCCCGGCCCTTTCTTCGGCGGTTCTTTCTTCGGCTTCTCGACAAGTTCTCCCTTGAGCGCTTTCTGGATGAGTTCGTTCTCGCGTTTGACGTCCTCGAGCGTCTTCGGCTTCACGTCAGTCGGCACGGGCTCGAGACCGTATTTCCATTTGAGGAAGCGCTTGCCCGTGACCGGATACAGCGCGACGATGAGTACGTCGGTCTCGTTCTTGGCGAGGTCCTTTGCCTCGTCGCGCGCTTTCTGCATGCCCGGCTCGAGCAGGTCGGCCGGTCTCTTGGTGGTCGGCGTCTGGCCGCGCGAATAACCCTTGAGGCAGATTTCCTGGATTCGTTTATCAACGGGGGCCGGCGGCAGCCCGTACAGGCCGAACATATAGTCTTTCACCTGGTCGGAGACCATCTGGTAGCGTCCGAAGAGCACGTTCTGCACAGCCTGGATGCCGACGATCTGGCTCGTGGGCGTGACCAGCGGCGGATACCCTAGTTCCTTCCGCGTGCGGGGCAGCTCTTCATAGACTTCCTTGATGCGATCGAGCGCGCCCGCCTCTTTAAGCTGGCTCACGAGGTTGGTGGTCATTCCGCCCGGTATCTGGTGTTTGAGCACGCCGGTATCAATCACCGCCATATTGGTGGAATCCAGGAGGTGCTTGTATTTCGGCGCGATGGATTCGATATATTGGCCGAGCTCGATGATCTCGTTCAGGTCGAGGCCGGGGTCGCGGTCCGTTCCCTGAAGCGCGACGAGAATCGGCTCGACGGCAGGCTGGGACGACCTGAGCGCGAACGGAGCGAGCGCGGTGTCGATGATATCGACTCCCGCTTCAATGGCTTTCAGATACGCCATCGAGGCCATGCCGCTCGTATAATGGGTATGCAGGCATACGGGAATATCGACTGCGTCCTTCAGGGCGCGGATGAGGTCGAACGCGTCAGGCGGTGAGATGAGCCCCGCCATATCCTTGACGCACAGAATATCGGCTCCCATTCTCTGCAGTGTCTTGGCCTTATTTACGAAGTACTTAGTATTGAACACCGGGCCGCCGAGCCTGCGCTCGGTCAGCGAATAGCAGACGGTTCCCTGGATTGTCTTGCCCGCCTTCTTGATCGCCTCGAACGACGTCTCGAAGTTGCGCTCATCATTCAGTGCGTCGAACACGCGGAAAACGTCCACGCCCGCCTCGGCCGATTCCTTGACAAATGCGCGCACGACATCGTCAGGGTATTGGCGGTAGCCCACAAGGTTTTGTCCGCGCAAAAGCATCTGGAGCGGCGTGTCGGGGATTTGCTGCTTCAGCGTGCGCAGCCGGTCCCACGGGTCTTCGTTGAGGAAGCGCGTGGGCACGTCGAAGGTGGCGCCTCCCCACACTTCCATCGAAAAGAAGCCGACCTGATTCATGCGGCTGGCGATGGGAAGCATGTCCTCGGTCCGCATGCGGGTTGCGAGCGTGGACTGATGGCCGTCGCGAAAGGTGGTGTCGGTGATTTTTATGGGATTTGTTGCGATTGTCTTGGTGGCTTTTTGCTGCTTACTCGACTTGCTTCTTAGGGGCGTCATCGTGTCTTTCCTCCTCATGAAAATGGGGCGCCATCCGGACCGCTTTACTTCGGGACGATTCGGAGTTGCCACATCTGACGGTTGCGCATGAGTTCCTCGCGGCCCGCCCGGCTCCACGTAGGCAAAACCGCCCTGCCATGCGGTCGTGCCGTTGGAACCTGCTCTGCGAGTGCCGCGGCTCGTTCCGCTTGAATATAACCCGTGACACCGGCAGTTATGGCCGCGATGATTTTCTTATCTATATCCATAGTTTCGGTTTTCCTATCCTTGATTCCTCTGTACTACTTTCGGCTGATATTGGAACTCATGTTTGCGATTTCCAATTTGCCGTCATTGCGAGGGAGCGACGCGACCGAAGCAATCCCATTAGCAGACTTGAAGATGCACACAGAGATTGCTTCGCGCGGGCCTGCGGCCCTTCGCTCGCAATGACGGCTTCTGTTTGCGGCTATGCTGCGCCGTGTCACTCTCCCTCAAACCAGGTGACCTCTTGTCGTCCTTTTCTTGCGTTGCCATTTGCGTGGGGACCATGCAAAGAAAGAGAAGAAACGACTCTTAACCACAAAGGCACGAAAACACAAAGACAATCCTTTTTTCCATTCTTCTTTTTTCTTGGTGTCTTGGTGCCTTTGTGGTTAAAATTCCTCTTTAATCATTGTAGTCCGTGATTGGTTGCCTCATTCCTCTTAATTGCGGCTGCGACCGCTTCGGTTACATCGGAATATTCCCATGTTTCTTCGGCGGGCGGCTCTCCCGTTTTGAGAGCAGCACGCGCAGCGCATCAATCAGGCGCGGCCGTGTCTCACGCGGATAGATGACTGCATCCACAAAGCCGCGCGAGGCCGCGATGTATGGATTCGAAAACAAGTCCTCGTATTCCCGAATCTTCTCCTTCCGCATCGCGTCGGGGTCTGCGGCCGATTGAATCGTCTTTCGATGGATGATGTTCGCCGCGCCCGCCGCTCCCATGACGGCAACTTCCGCCGTGGGCCATGCGAACACGTAATCGGCCCCGAGGTCCGCGCTGCACATGGCCAGATATGCCCCGCCGATGCTCTTGCGGAGGACGAGCGTAATTTTCGGCACCGTCGCCTCCGAATAGCACCACAAGAGCTTCGCGCCGTGACGGATGATGCCGCTCCATTCCTGGTCGCTGCCCGGCAAATAACCGGGAACATCGACAATCGTGAGCAGCGGAATATTGAACGCATCACAGAACCGGATGAAGCGAGTAGCTTTATCCGATGCACTCACATCAAGGCTCCCGGCCAGCGCCATCGGCTGATTGGCGATGATGCCCACGGTGTGTCCGTCCAGACGCGCGAAACAGACAATCATGTTCTGGGCGAAGTATTCGTGCGGCTCGACAATCTTGCCTCCGTCCACGAGCGAGCGGATGACTGCCTTCATATCATAGCTCTTCTTCGGGTCGTCGGGAATGATTGCGTCGAGCGCCGGGTCGGTTCGTTCGGAACGGTCACCAAGGTCGACCACAGGCGGGTCTTCCATGTTGTTCGAGGGCAAGTACGAGAGCATCTCGCGAATGCGCGCGATCGCATCCTGGTCGTTCTCGCAGGCGAAGTGAGCGACGCCGCTCTTCGTGTTGTGGGTCATGGCTCCACCGAGTTCCTCGAACGTGATCTTCTCGCCCGTGACTGCCTTGATGACTTCCGGGCCGGTGATGAACATATAGCTCGTATTCTTGACCATGAACACCCAGTCGGTCATCGCCGGCGAATACACGGCTCCGCCCGCAGTCGGCCCCATGATGGCGGAAATCTGCGGGACGACGCCCGATGCGCACGCGTTGCGGAAGAAGATGCTGCCGTAGCCGCTCAGCGCGTCGACGCCCTCCTGAATGCGCGCTCCGCCGGAATCATTGAAGCCCACGATGGGGGCGCCGTTCTTCATGGCGAGGTCCATGACTTTGCAGATTTTCTTTGCGTGCATCTCGCCGAGTGTGCCGCCGACAGTCGTGAAATCCTGTGAGAAAGCGAAGACGGTGCGGCCTTCGACCGTGCCGTGGCCGGTCACGACACCCTCGCCGGGAATGAACGTCTCATCCATGCCGAAATGCGTGCAGCGGTGACGCACGAACATGCCGAGCTCGCGGAATGTGCCCGGGTCGAAGAACAAATCGAGGCGCTCGCGTGCGGCGAGCTTGCCCGATTCGTGCTGCTTCTGCACGCGCTCCTCGCCGCCCATCGCAAGTTCGCGCGCCATCCTCTTCTTGAGGTCTTCCAATCTATCCGACACCGTTCCTGCCATTGTCTTCTCCTTATCGAATGTCTGTTCCGGGCATATGCCACCTGCTTTGAAACTGTCCCGCAATCGTAGGGGCGCCCCCATGTGGGCGCCCGGGCGGTTCGCCGCGAGCGGCCACGCAGGGCCGCCCCTACGACAATATTGTCAATTAAGGGACAGATTCTTTTCCCTTGGCATACCGCAGCCGAAAAGCCTCTTTGTTCTCTCCACGAAAATGGGTATTCTGTCCCCGGAAACAATCATTGGCCCAAAAAAGTATTGCCGCCCTTGCGAGCGGCGTTCATCTGCTATGGTCAATTCGCCCCGTGAGGCATTCTCAATACCGTATGCTTTACCGGTGCGCGTGCCATCGTTCTCTTCCAGACGAGGCATTCCTGTGTGACGACTTGCCCCGCACTTCCATAGGTTTTCACGCATTATCAGGACCGGAGACGCGCCGATAGTCGCAGGGTGCTTGCGGCCGCCTCATGAAAATGGGGGATAGTGCCTGTCGCCTTTGATTCTATCCAATCTGAATGCGGTTGTCAACAACCCGAGCCTGTTGCCGAAACGTCGCTGGCGATATGTCATTCTGAGCATTTTCACCCCGCTGTTGGGGGGGAGACTTGACTAAGAAACGCTGCCCGCTGTGGCCGTCATTGCGAGTCATGCCACGCCTGAGGCGGGGCATGACGAAGCAATCTCTGCACAAGCACGTGACCGCCGAACGAGATTGCTTCCGGCGCCCGGGTCTGCGGCCCTCCGCTCGTCACAATGAGAAGTAAGATGGAGCCATAAAGAAGAAATCCACTTGGGCAACAGGCCCTACCGACCTGACCGCTATTTGCATAAATGTCTGCCCTGTGCTTTAATATGGCTCACGCGGTTTCGGCAGAGGAACGATGTTCCGGGAGGCTTCCGCAAATGTTTGCTCTGGTTACGGGCGCGAGTGGATTGCTGGGACGGCATCTCATCGAGGAACTCTGCCGGCGGGGAAATCGCGTTCGCGCGTTCGACCTGAAACCTCCATCAAGTCTGCCGCCGGGGGTTGACTTCGTGCGCGGCGACATCCGCAACGCCGAGACGGTCAGGGCAGCCTGCGAAGGCGTCGAGGTAGTCTTCCATCTTGCCGGACTCATGCCCCAGTCGCGCGCATCCGCCGAGGTATTCCACTCGGTCAACGTGCGCGGCACGGAAAATGTCCTGTCCGCCGCAGTCGGAGAATCCGCGAGGCGATTCGTGTATGCCTCCACCGTCGAGGTGTATGGTATTCCCGACCACATCCCCTGCGCCGAGGATGCGCCCAAGAAACTGCTGGGCGTTTACAGCCGCAACAAGCTTGACTGCGAAGAGCTCGGCACGAAATATTCAGCCGATTTCGGCCTCGAGGTAGTGATGATGCGCATGCCCATGCTGTTGGGCCCCGGTTTCTATCACGACAAGTTCTTCGTGAAGCTTCTCGATGACCTTGGCCGCGGCAAACCCCTTTACATCGTCGGGAACGGCGAAAACCGGCATCAGATGGTCGCCTGTTCGGATGTCGTGGAAGCATATCTGCTGGCTGCGGAACTTCCCAGCGCTGCGGGCGAGGCGTTCAACATAGCGTCAGACCCCGCCACTGTCCCGACGGTTCGTGAAATGGCCGAGCAAGCGATCGCGCGGTTGGGCTCAAGGTCGAAAGTGAAGTGCGTGAACAAAACGCTTGGGCGCGCTGCCCTGAGCTTCATGTCGGCCATCGGCAGGCCGCTGCTCATGGATGAGCACAGGGAATTGGCGTTCGCCGACTACGTATTCGACATCGAGAAAGCGAAGAACCTTTTGGGTTATGCTCCCCGGAAGGACAACGTGGACGCCATCGTCGAAACCGCTCAGTGGCGCTGGAAGGACCAAGGACTCGCGCCCTGAGTATGACCAACCAACCAATAATGGGACACGGACCGTAGACTCCTGAAACTGTGCGGCCTGCCCTCAAAGTCAAGACTCATACCTGCCACCCGCAACTCGAAACCGGCCACTGATTTTTCACCACGGAGATCATAGCGCGGCGTAGCCGCAAGGTAGAACCACCGTCATTGCGAGGAGCGTAGGGTCGCAGACCCAAGCGACGAAGCAATCTCTCCATCATATTGAGATTGCTTCGCTCGAGTCTGTGACCCTCGGGCCTTCGGCCCTTCGCTCGCAATGACCTCGCATCGTAAATCACGGCGACAATTCAAGCTTTCGAGAGTGAGTAGTACGGATTCTCAAAACTCTGACTTTAAACCTTGAACCTTGAACTTTGAACTTCAACCCGAAACCAGAGACAAGAAACCAGAAACTATTTTCGGGAACCACGGATTGCACGGATTACACGGATTCTCAGGACTCTGACTTTGAACCTTGAACTTTGAACTTTGAACTTCAACTCGAGACCAAAAACCTCTTATTAACCACGGAGCGCACGGAGATTTTTCTAACAAGAAACCAGAGACAAGAAACCAGAAACTATTTTCGGGAACCACGGATTGACACCGATTCTCACGGATTCTCAGGATTCTGACTTTGAACTTTGAACTTCAACTCGAGACCAGAAACCTCTTATTAACCACGGAGCGCACGGAGGCCACCGAGTCTTGAACATTACTCTGTCCGTCCATCGCGTCCACCACGTCCACACCACAGAGCGCGCGGACTCCGCGGAGTGTTTTCAACTGTACCGCAAGCCTACCTCAACTCGGAACCCGGAACCCGGAACCAACTCATCATCTGCAGATTTGCTCAGATTCTTGAACCGTAAACCGCGAACCGTAAACCGTGAACCGGATGTCTCTGATCGCGTTGATTATCTTCCTTGCGCTGGAATCGCGATTCATTCTGTAGCTCAGATTGTGGCCTGCCGGGGATACGCGCGCTCACCGACGCCAAACCGAAAAGGGCTCGTTCTGTCAAATGTGTAGGCCTGACCCCTCTGTTTTTTTGACCCCTCTGTTTTTTCCTCACGAGCGGTCATGCAAAGCGAAGTTTAGCAATGAGGATTCGAAGGATCTCCTCCTAGTCCTGGTGTTCATCCTATTCTAATTGATCCGTATTTCGAGAACATCCTGCAAAAATTCGTTTGAAGCTCTGCGTCAGCATTCAGGTCAACTCCATATCTTTGCACAGAACCCTCAAACCGCTCAAAAAGCGTGACAAGGTCGACTTGATAGTTGCCAACTGAAATCTGCTGGACCAGCTGTTCGCGGCTTGCTGATAACACGAAGCGGTACTCCGTTGTTTTCGTGCGAGAGTAAAGTCCGAAGGAATGTAAGAGAGAGTTGCGAAGCTGATAGATAGTCTCTTCATCTTTGGCGCAGAGAGGCTGAAAATACCTGCCAACAAAGTCTCTAAATCTCTGACCAACACACCCGATAGCGTCGTCACCTTCGTGGAACTTGGCGAGAAGATCAATCCCTGCGAGAATGGCCATGCCACCAGGCCATAGGATCGGATCTCTTTTCTGTTCAGCCTTTTCGCTCAAATTCCAATCGAAGCAACGGTAGATGTCCCTGCGCAATAGGTGCAGGACTCCGTAGTTACCGGGTGGAGAACGGTGGTGTCGCGGGTCTTCAAAGAACAGATCCGCCTTGGAATCAAACATTTTCATATTCCGTGGCTGTGAAGGGTCAAGGGTCACGTTTACACATTGGACAAGAGATTCGTGGTAAGAACTTATTGTTTTTGTCCAATGTGTAGACCTGACCCCAGTGTCTTTAGTTATTGAGAAATTGGGTCTAAATGGTACCAACAATCAAAACCCCGAATATCTTGATTCTTGGCAGCGTCAAGCGTTTCTCTTATCCTGGAGGTTGGCTCAGCCACAGCAAAATCCAGTGCTGAGTTAGTTGCGATAACTATCCCCAAGAGCTCTATCCCCGGATCAAGAAGCGGTCTGCTATGATTTATGATAGGGCTGCCACTATTGCCTGGGAAGATTCGCGCATCAATTAAGTAAGCTCTTTCATCGGTGAACTTGTCGTCGATCTTCAAGAATTTCTTGCCGGTCTGCATAGCGACAATGCCCAGTCTTCCCAGAGGTCTTTGCTCTGAGAGTTTGAATCCGAGGTCTAAAGGAAAGCCAAAGACAAGAATAGATGTGGGCGGTTCTGTGTCGACATATGGGAGTTGATTTTCCGAGCTTTCGTGCGAGGTTTGAGGTTCGTATCTAAATGCTGTCGGTTTCCTTTCTACAATCTTTCCGAGGCGCATGGCCGCGACATCCACGTCTTCTTGCGGATGGTGGAGCCAGCGGCTCGTCGGAAGTTTGAGCGAGATGACTTCGTTGTTCCCTGTTTTTTCGTTTTTGACCTGCACCCTTGCGTGCATATCATAATGGTTCTTCATAGCATCTTTCGGGATATGCCCCGCTGTCACCACGAAGAGTTGGCCTGCACTATGCACAAAGAAAGCAGTCCCGAGCCCATAGACGTTATCAGCACCCTCAAGCAGAATCTGCTCTGAATGTTCAAGGCGTATAACGGCTTTGTTTAGTTGAGAATAAAGACTCTCTTCTTCGGCGACGATGGGTTTCGAAAAGAAGAGAAGCCCCACAGCCAGTAGAATGGGGGAAATAAGAAGTGTTCGCATTTCCCGATTCCTTTCACCCATTTTGAATTGCCTGGGCTGATTTTTGGCTTACAGCGAATTCGGGGTCAGGTCTTGAAATTTGACTTAAGACATGCGCTAGATGTTGAGACTTGTGCTCTTGTTCCTCTCAAGTCAAATTTCAAGACCTGACCCCAACTCAGCCCTTCTTACGTATATGTCAGATGGCTTCAAACCTTTATTCTTTGCCTTGTTACCTGCATTCACTGGTCTAAACCCCACTCTTCCGGTCGTGCACAAAGAAATTGAGGAAGGAAAATTTGACTCTATTCCTTCGTATCACTCTTACTTGTCTCTTCCGACGTCGTGAACCTCTTCAGTGTCGGCCCTCACCTGAACTATTTTTTCGGGTTCGTCCTTCCTCAAATTTCTAAGTCCGTCGGTTGTAGGAGGTGGTAAGTCTATGGCTCTGGGAATTTCCTCTCCGGGTTTCATAATATCATTCCAGTTTCTCATCACCTCGTCTCTCCCTACATGGGCCCCAATGAGATCTCTATGATTTATAGCACAAAATATTGACTGATAAAATGCATCTCGTGCTTCCGAAGTCAGGTAGAGACAATTTTCCCACCACCAATCTTGGCATTGCACGGCAGTATCCCAGACCTTCTTGGAATCATGGACACTTGAAACAAGCTGATGCCATAATTCATAAGCCTTTTGATGCGCTTCAAGTCGTTTCTCGATTGCTGCAAGCTTGAGTTGTTGTTTCTCTCTTATTAGCTCTATTCCTTGGGCGTAAATCCATTTAACCTTTTCTATTTCATCGGTAATCCGACCGACATCCTCTTTGGTGGCCGCGTTTCTCCCTTTTTCGCGGACATAGGTGCCGAAGTATGCACCAACGCCAGAAAAGAGCATCCAGAGAACGAAGTGCCACCATTGAAAAAAGTGTCCTTGCGCAAGTGCATTCTCAACGATGTTCTTGATTTCATCAGGTGTCATTTCGTTAACGCACCTCCTAACGGAAACCAGCCATTTCACACCGAACGCGACCCTTATTTGCTGAATCGGAGTATGGGAAAGGTTTCATTGTCCTATCCCCTGCCTAGATACGTGTTTGCTTGAGAATCTTTGGAGTTTCGGGAATGTGGTTCGGGTGTAGCGTTGAAGCGGATTAATAATATCATACAGAGGGTAACGGGTCAAGGGGAAAAGATGGCCGCAAGCACGGATTACGCGGATTACACGGATTTTGAAACAAGAAACGAGAGACAAGAAACCAGAAACCGATTTTTCACCGCCGAGACGCAGAGGACGCAGAGGGGAAAGCGTCGGCGTGTATCTGCGTTTATCGACCTTTGCATATCTTCGTGTAATTCGCGTAATTCGTGGTCAACAAGAAGGTTTACGGTTTGCAGTTTTCGCTCTAAGGTTGAAAGGCATTCGTGCCATTCGTCGCAATTCGCTTCATTCGTGTTCCCAAGAAGTGGTTTCTGGCTTCTTGTCTCTGGTCTCTGGTTAGAAAACCTCCGTGCCCTCCGAAAAAAAATTTGGGGTCAAGTCTTGAATTATCAGGTTCTGATGAATGTAAAAAGCAGAGGGACTAGGCTACTCCTTGCACAAGACCAACGCGTCTTTCAAAACAATCGGGGCCAGCTTCATCCCAAACGATGGTTCCGCGTTCCGAGTTCTGGGTTGCGGGTTGAAGTAGGCTTACGGTTCGCAGTATGCGGTCCACCGTCTGCGGTTCAAAGTTCGAAGTTTTGAAAAACCGGATTCGTGTCTTTCGTGCTATTTCGTGGTCCTGGCCCGTCTTGCCTGCTCTATACCTCGGTGTTCTCCGTGGCGAATAACTGGTTTCTTGTCTTGGGTTGAAATTCGTGTCGTTCGTGTAATTCGTGGTCCAAAAGAGGGCTTACGGTTCACAGTTGCCGGTCTACGGTTGAAAAGCTATTCGTAGCATTCGTCTTGATTCGTGCCATTCGTGTTCCAACTCTTCTTCTCTCTTCGCCGCGGCCTCTGCGTCTCTGCGGTGAAATCCTTCTTCGTGGTTACTTTTCTTTCCCTTCTATTCGTCTCATTCGCTTTGCATTCGTCTCATTCGTGTTCCCAAACGTCAGTTTCTGGTTTCTGGTCTCTGGGGCGTGTTGCCCAAATCCTTACTTTTCGCTTGACAGCTTCGACGGGATGTATTATAATAGTAGATAAATATATTAATAATCCACAGCATCTCATGGAG
>QZKI01000112.1 GCA_003598055.1 Candidatus Abyssobacteria bacterium SURF_17
AATCTCTCCATCATACGGAGATTGCTTCGCTTTGCTCGCAATGACTGCGAGTTGGAGATCACGACAGAAATTCAGCATTTCGATCGTTAGTAGTACAGATCCCTATTTCTGAAACCGTAGCAGGCACATAAGTAAGCGCACCTAGAAATAGGGCTATGTCGTCGCGCAGCGGACATTTGCTTGACAATGTTCCTACCTATGTGCTAAGAATGCTTCGTCGCTGCGACACCCCGTTGCGCGAAATTCCAGCAAGAGAACGTCTCAGAGTTTTCCCTCTGACGAGAATTCATGAATACATTCTTTGGCCTTACGATACGATTTCCCCGTCTCACCATTCTTGTGACCATTGCGCTGACACTCCTCTTTGTGCTTCAACTTTCAAAGCTGCGGCTCGAGACCGATGTTGATGTGTATCTTCCGGACGGACATCCAGCCATCGAGTATGAGCATCTTGTGGAAGATATCTTTAATTATCAGGAGTCCATGGCAATCGCCATTTTCAATGAAGGCCCGAGCGGCATCTTCAACCCGCAGACGCTTGCGAAGATAAAGCGGCTGAGCGAGGAAGTCGCGAGCGTGCGCTATGTCATCGCCCAACGTGAAGAGGACGTGAAGAGCATCGCCACCATGGACAACATCGTCGGCACGGCGGAGGGAATCGAGGTGGAGCCCCTCATGGAGGAGGTTCCCACAACGCCGGCGGAGATCCAGCAGCTCAAGGAGTGCCTGTACGGCAACGAGATGTTTGTGGGGTGGCTTGTCTCGGAGGACGGAACCGCCGCCGTGATTCTGGCGAAAATCGAGGACGGTCAGGAGAAGCAGTCATACGCATATCGGGAAATCAAGAAGCTCGTCGAGCGCGAGCAAGGCGGCGGCGACCGCATCTATATTGCCGGGCAGCCGGTGCTCGAAGCCACGTTCATCGAGTACATGGTGAGCAACCTCGAGGTGATGCTTCCCATTGTCTGCGGCGTGATCATTGTGCTTCTGTATTTCTCCTTTGGAACGTTGCGTGGTGTTGTCATCCCCCTCATGGTTGTTCTCGTAAGCGTCGTTTGGACGATGGGAATCATGGCTTTGGTGGGTGAGCCGATTTATGATCTCACCACGATCACGCCGGTTATCCTCATCGCGATTGGATGCGCGTACGGTATTCACATCTTGAACCGCTATTATGAGGAAGCGAAATCGAACGGTTCGCGTGACAGAGCGACTGTCGTCCTTCAGACCATGCTCACGATTTGGCCACCGGTATTGATGAGCTCGCTCACGACGTCGGTCGGGTTCGCTTCATTGTGCACGTCGAGTCTTGTGCCGATGCGGAGTTTCGGCGTTTTCACGGGGCTTGGAATCCTGTTCGCTCTTTTGTTCTCGCTCACGTTTATTCCTGCGAGCTTGATGCTCGTGAAGCTCCCCAACCGTGTCGGTACGGGCCGATCGGCGTTCAGCATAGGAGCAATCGTACAGAAATACACCGACCGCTCGCTCGGCTCGCTCGGGCGCAGTGTGTATCGCCACCGCGTTGGAGTTTGTTTGTTTTTTGCGGCGCTGGCAATCGCTTCGGGAATCGGCCTCTTGAGACTGCGCGTAAACGATAGTTGGGTGGAAATGTTTCCTCATGATAGCGACGTTTACATCTCGGACAGACTTATCAGCAAAAAGATGAACGGCACTCTTTCCATGAATGTGGTGGTGGAAGGCGAGGAGCCAGACACCATCAAGTCGCCACGCATTCTGAAAAAGATGGTCGGGCTTCAGGAGCTTGCCGAAGCAATGGACGAAGTGGGAGGCACACTTTCGATTACTGACTACATTAAGCGCATGAATAAGGTGATGAACGAGGATAAGGAAGAATTCAACACGATTCCCGACAGCAGAGACGCCATCGCGCAATACCTCTTGCTGTATTCGCTGTCGGGCGACCCCGATGATTTCGATGAAGTCGTGGACTACGAATACAAGCAGGCGAATATAACCGTGATGCTCAAGGATGACCATACAGCCGTTGCCAAGAAGCTTGCCGAGACGGTGGCCGCATATGCCGACGAACACTTCAGCAATGAGCCAGCGAAAATAAACATCACGGGCTACTCCTACGTGACGCATGTCGTCATAGACCTTGCGGTTCGCGGAATGCTGGGAAGCATCGTGCTTTCCATCGTTGTCATCTACATCATGGCTGCGCTCCTGTTTCGGTCGTTCACCGGCGGACTTTACAACATCATTCCGATAACCATGGCGGTGCTCCTCAATCTGGGGCTCATGGGGATGGCGGGGATGACGATTGGCTTCGCCAACTCGGCTGCATTTGCGGTCGCCATGGGAATCGGCGTCGATTATGCGATTCATCTCGTGTTCAAGTTCCAGCGGGCGGTTGCCGAAACCTCTGAACTTGAAGAAGCCAACGTCCTCACGCTGACCACAAGCGGAAAGGCCGTCTTCTTTAATGCCGTTGTCGTTACCGCCGGATTCCTCGTCCTGCTCGCGTCGAATTTCACCGGGCAGCAGATATTGGGACAACTGCTTTCCTTAAGCATGGTCACCAGTTTCCTTGGCTCCGTTACACTCTTGCCCGCCACCTTGTGTTTGTTCAAACCCGCCTTTGCTTTCCGCAAGTAATAAACGCGCAAAAGAAAAAAGAGGACTGTGACTTATGTCAAAGACCGTCACGGGGTGATAGAGTATAGTTGTATCAGAAAGTGCAAGAGAAATGGAGTACATCGGCCCGAAAGCAATGGCATGATTCAAGGATTAACCGAAACGTCTGAAGGAGGAAAACCAATGTCAACAACCAACATGTTCTGCTACCAATGTGAGCAAGCGGCCAAAGGCGAGGGGTGCACGAAGGTCGGCGTCTGCGGCAAGCAGCCCGATGTGGCAGCCCTGCAAGACCTGCTCACCCATGCCCTGAAGGGCGTCGCGCTCTATGCCGTCGAAGGACGCACGGTCGGTGTGAACGACCGCGACATGAACGTATTCACGGTCAAGGCCCTTTTCTCCACATTGACCAACGTGGACTTTGACCCGCAGCGGTTCGTCGAGTTCATTCGGCGCTGTGTCGATCTGAGAGAAAAGCTGAAGGCGAAAGTGAAGGCCGCCGGCGGCAAGGTGGACTTTACCGAAGCCCCGGCCACATTCAAGCCGGAATCAACGCTTGAAGGCCTGGTCAAGCAAGGCCAAGCGGTTGGGTTCAAGTCGGACCCGTCCGTGAATCCGGACATCCTCTCGCTGCAGCATATCCTGCTGTTTGGCGTTCGGGGAGTCGCCGCGTATGCCGACCATGCGCAAATCCTCGGGCAAGAGGATGATGCCGTGTACGCATTCATCTACGAGGCTCTGGCTGCCACATTGCGAAAAGATTTGAGTCTCGACGATTGGGTGAAGCTTGTTCTCAAGTGCGGCGAGGTCAACCTGCGCACTATGGAACTACTCGATGCCGCCAACACCAACGCCTACGGCCATCCGGTGCCCACAAAGGTCCCGCTCGGCGCGAAGAAGGGGAAGGCGATTCTGGTTTCCGGCCATGACCTCAAAGACCTCGAAGAAATACTCGAGCAGACCGAAAGCAAGGGCATCAACGTATACACTCACGGCGAGATGCTGCCCGCGCACGGCTACCCTAAGTTGAAGAAGTATCCGCACTTCTACGGCCATTACGGCACCGCGTGGCAGAACCAGCAGCGTGAATTCGCAGATTTCCCGGGCGCAATCGTGATGACCACCAATTGCATCCAGAAGCCAAGAGACTCTTACAATGACAACATTTTTACGACGGGTGTTGTCGGCTGGCCCGGCCTGACACACATCAGCGACGGCAACTACTCGCGGGTCATAGAAAAGGCCTTGGCATTGCCGGGGTTCAAAGAGGACGTGAACGGCAAGGCCGTGATGGTCGGGTTCGCGCGCAATGCAGTCATGGGTGTCGCTGGCAAGGTTATCGAAGCGGTCAAGGGCAAAGCCATCCGCCACTTCTTCCTCGTCGCCGGCTGCGACGGCGCGAAGCCGGGACGCAACTACTACACCGAATTCGTTGAGAAGGTCCCGAAAGACTGCGTTGTGCTCACGCTCGCGTGCGGCAAGTTCCGCTTCTTTGATAAAGACCTCGGCGACATCGGCGGCATTCCAAGGCTGCTCGACGTCGGCCAGTGCAATGACGCCTATTCGGCCATCCAGATAGCCGTCGCGCTTGCAAAAGCGTTCAACGTGGGCGTGAACGAGCTGCCGCTCTCGATGGTTCTCTCGTGGTACGAGCAGAAGGCGGTTGCGATACTGTTGACGTTGCTGCATCTGGGAATCAAGGGAATCAGGCTCGGCCCGAGCCTTCCGGCCTTCATCACGCCGAACGTGCTGAATGTACTCGTGCAGAACTTCGACATCAAGCCGATTTCCACGCCGGATGCTGATTTGAAGGCGATATTGGGGTAAGCAACACCCGAGAGAGTAGTCGGATAATGGTAGGGGCGACCCGGTGGGTCGCCCTATTCTTTGGTCCAGTTCTATTCCTCCCCATGTTTTTCTGCCCGTGTGAAGGTTCCGTTGACTTTAACATGCGCATTGGTCTAAGATACTCCGAATTGCATATACAGAGTCACCTCCCAGTCCGGGGTCCGGACAAATCATGTTTATATTCCCGCCTGAGAAACATAACTTGAAGAGCAGCAAGACAAACTCGTTCATCGAGCGGTGAGAAAGGAAATAACCAGATGCCGAAGCGAGACGACATCAAGAAGGTGATGATAATCGGGTCGGGCCCCATCGTAATCGGTCAGGCGTGCGAATTCGACTATTCGGGTACCCAAGCGTGCAAGGCCCTCCGCAAACTCGGTTATAAGATCGTTCTCGTCAATTCAAATCCTGCAACCATCATGACCGATACGGTGATGGCCGACGCGACTTACATCGAGCCGCTTAACGTCGAGGCGATGGAAGAGGTTATTGCAAAGGAACGGCCCGACGCTCTCTTGCCAAATCTCGGCGGGCAATCGGGACTGAACCTTTCCTCCGAGCTGGCTCGGCTCGGCATTCTCGACAAATACGGAGTGCAGATCATCGGCGTGAAGGCGGATGCAATCGAGCGCGGTGAGGACCGACTGGCTTTCAAACAGACCATGAACAAACTCGGAATCGAGATGCCGAAGAGCGAAATTGCCTACAGCGTGGAGGAAGCGGAGAAAATCGCCGACGGACTCGGATATCCCGTCGTCATCCGTCCGGCATATACGTTGGGTGGAACCGGCGGCGGCCTTGTTTATAACCGTGAGGAGCTTCGTGTCGTTGCCCATCGCGGACTCGCTGCCAGCCTTGTGGGGCAAGTGCTCGTTGAAGAGTCGGTACTCGGCTGGGAAGAACTCGAGCTCGAGGTCGTGCGCGACGCCAAGAACCAGCGCATCACGGTCTGTTTCATAGAGAACGTGGATGCCATGGGAGTGCACACAGGC
Organism: Candidatus Abyssobacteria bacterium SURF_17; assembly: GCA_003598055.1. Classification (GTDB taxonomy): domain Bacteria; phylum Abyssobacteria; class SURF-5; order SURF-5; family SURF-5; genus SURF-17. The sequence continues at coordinate 5,439 of QZKI01000112.1, forward strand.
GATTCCTACTGCACGGCCCCCATGCTGACTATTGACCCAAAGCTGCAGGAACGCCTGCAGAAGCACTCGTACGATATCGTCGAGGCCATCGAGGTGATTGGCGGAACGAATATCCAATTCGCCCACGACCCGAAGACGGGCAGAGTGGTCGTCATCGAGATAAACCCGAGAACGTCCCGTTCTTCCGCCCTCGCTTCTAAGGCCACCGGCTTTCCCATTGCTTTCGTTTCATCGCTGTTGGCAGGCGGCTTGACCCTTGATGAGATACCGTACTGGAGGGAAGGGACTCTCGAAAAGTACACCCCCTGGGGCGAGTATGTGGTGGTGAAGTTCTCACGGTGGGATTTCGAGAAATTCCCCGGAGTCGAGGACAAACTCGGCACACAGATGCGTGCAGTCGGCGAGGTGATGAGCATCGCCAAGACATATAAGGAGGCTTTCCAGAAATCCATCCGCTCCCTCGAGAAGGGGCGCGGCGGGCTGGGATTCGCAAAGAATTTCCACAAGCTCCCACTTGATGAATTATATAAGCGCCTGAACGAACCATCGAGCGAGCGGCAGTTCCTCATGTACGAGGCGCTTCGCAAAGGGGCAAGCATCGATGCACTGTATGAGAAGACATATATCAAGCCATGGTTCATTCAGCAAATGAAGGAGCTCGTGGAACTTGAAGAGGAGATTTTGAAGTTCAAGGGCAAGTCGCTCCCGGACAAACTCCTTATCCGCGCAAAGAAAGACGGGTTCGGCGACAAATATCTCTCGCAGCTACTCGATGTTTCGGAAAAAGAAATCAGGGAGCGGCGCACATCGTTGGGGGTGGTGAAGGCATACGAACCCGTTCCGGTGAGCGGTGTGGAGAATGCGTCCTACTATTATTCCACATTTAATGCGACGGACAAGGTGGAAACAAGCGACAGGAGAAAAATCATGATTCTCGGCGGCGGTCCCAACCGCATCGGCCAGGGAATCGAATTTGACTACTGTTGCGTCCATGCCGCCTTCGCACTCAGGGACCTCGGGTTCGAGACCATCATGGTCAACTGCAATCCCGAGACCGTTTCGACGGATTACGACACGTCCGACAAGCTCTACTTTGAGCCGCTCACGGTTGAAGATGTCCTCGGCATTTATGAAAAAGAGAAGCCCGAGGGTGTCATCGTTCAATTCGGCGGCCAAACGCCGCTCAATATCGCCAATGAGCTTGCCGGGGCCGGCGTGAACATCATCGGCACGTCGCCTGAAATGATCGACCTCGCCGAAGATCGCGACCGGTTCAGACACATGATGCGCAAGCTCGGCATCCCCGAGCCTGAATCCGGCATGGCGAAGACGTTTGAAGAAGCGCTCACGATTGCCGCAGAAATCGGATATCCGCTCATGGTCAGGCCTTCCTATGTCCTCGGCGGGCGCGCGATGGAAATTGTCCATGATGAGGAGATGCTGAAACGGTATTTGGAGGCGGCGGTGGACGTCTCGCCCGAGCGGCCGATTTTGATTGACAAATTCCTGGAAAATGCGATCGAGGCCGAGGCGGACGCGATTGCGGACGGCAAAGATGCCTTTGTGCCCGCCGTAATGGAGCACATCGAGCTTGCCGGTATTCACTCCGGCGATTCGGCCTGCGTTATTCCGCCGATAAGCATTCCTTTGAAACACATCGAGACCATCAATGAATACACGAAGAAGATCGCCATTGCCCTGAACGTGGTCGGCTTGATGAACATGCAGTACGCAATCGCAAACGATATCGTATATGTCCTCGAAGCAAATCCCAGAGCGTCGCGCACCGTGCCGCTCGTGTCTAAAGTATGCAATATTCAAATGGCGCGGCTTGCAACGCAGATCATGCTCGGAAAGAAACTGTCAGACCTCGGGCTCGAGCATAAGCGCGTGCCGCATTTCGGAGTAAAGGAGGCGGTGTTCCCGTTCAATATGTTCCCCGAGGTGGACCCGGTTCTCGGGCCGGAAATGCGCTCAACAGGAGAAGTGCTCGGCCTGGCGGACTCGTTCGGGCTCGCCTTCTATAAGGCCGAGGCCGCCACTCAGATGCGCCTGCCGACGGAGGGCGGCGTACTCATGAGCCTTACCGACAGCGATAAGTCCGGTGGCCTGGAAATCGCCAAGAGGTTCAGAGACCTCGGGTTCACCATTTTGGCGACGAGGGGAACTCACAAATTCCTGGCGGAACATGGAATCGAATCACGAGTAATTGACAAGATGCACGAAGGCAGGCCCAACATCGTTGATGCGATTACCAACAAGGAAATACAGCTCGTCATCAACACGCCCATCGGCAGAAAAGGCCAATATGACGACTCCTATATTCGCAAGGCGGCAATCAAGTACAAGGTCCCTTATGTAACCACAGTCGCAGCCGCCGTGGCAGCCGCTAAGGGCATCGAGGCTTACAAGAAGGGACACGGCGAGGCAAAATCGCTCCAGGCCTATCATGCCGAAATAAGATAAGGATTCGGGAGTGAATGCGTCGTGAACAAGACACACACTCTTGCGGGACTTGTCGGCTGGTTCATGCTAACCTTCACAGCAGCATGGGTCGGCTCTCGTTTCATGCCGGGCGAATGGTATGAGCAACTCACAAAACCTTCGTGGACGCCACCCAATTGGGTGTTCGCGCCCGTTTGGAGCGTTCTTTACGCTCTCATGGCGTTTGCTGCATGGCTCGTGTGGAAAAGAGCCGGTTTCGCGGGCGCATTGCTTCCGCTTGCCCTGTTCGTCCTTCAGCTTGCACTCAATGCGACATGGTCCTGGCTCTTCTTCGGATTGAAGAATCCGGGGGTTGCGTTCGGAGGAATCACGGTTCTCTGGCTGGCGATTCTTCTGACCGTTCTCGCGTTCTGGAATGAGAACTCGACTGCGGGTATTTTGCTGATTCCGTACCTCGCATGGACCTCTTTTGCGGTTGCGCTCAATTTCGCCCTATGGCGAATGAATAGCCAATAGTCTTTTCACGGAGGCTGTCCCGCAGTTCGAAATTGTGAATGATATTCTTGTAGGGGCGGCCCTGCGTGGCCGCCCGCGGCGAGCCGTCCAGGCGCCCCCATGTGGGCGCCCCTACAATTGCGGGAGAGATTCCATAGCATCGCGGGTGATGCATTCGGTATCTCACCTGTTTGAGCAGGAGAGAAGAAATGTGGAAGAGAAGCGCCGCTGTACTACTGCGGAAACCGATACTCGCGATTCTCGTGTTACTGCTCGCAGTTCAACCCGCCGCCGGACACCTTGGCCGAACTCAAGAAAACACAAAAAGCTTCTTCAAAGCAGACCTGCAATGGGTGTTCTACAGTTTCGTTGATCAACTTCACAAGCATTTCCGCCTGCCATTCATGAAGGTTGAGAATGGAACGCCAGACCGATACGCGAGAGTCAGCGTTGAGAAGAATGTTGCCATTCCGATGCGCGATGGCGTGCGTTTGTACGCCAACATCTACAGGCCAAAAGCCGACGAGAAATTCCCAGCTATCTTAATCAGGCTGCCCTATGGCAAGGACGAATACTATTGTTGGATGCCCGCCGTCGGAAAATTCTACGCGCGCAAAGGATACGCCTGTGTCGTTCAAGATGTCAGAGGGAAATTCTGCTCCGAAGGCGCGTTCGAGCCGCTTGTGAACGAGGTCGAGGACGGGTACGACACGCTCGACTGGATTACGAAACAGCCGTGGTGCGACGGCAATATCGGCATGGAGGGCGAATCGTATTACGGATACACCGCATGGGCCGGCGCGGCAAGCAATCATCCGAACCTCAAATGCATCGCGCCCATGAACACGGCCATGGACTTCTACGAGGCCATCTATCAAGACGGCGCATTTGTGCTTCAGACGGCGGGCACCTACCCGATTCTCATGAATTCACGCACGTATCAGAACGTGCTCAGGCTTGACCCCTATCATCTCCCGCTCATCGCCATGGACGATGCCGCGGGCATCCCAAGCGCGTACTATGACCAAATCGTCAGTAATCCGATGCGAGGAGATGACTGGGAGAGAGCCAATCTCTATAAACGATGCGAGCGCATCAATATTCCTGTCCTCGTGTTCGCGAATTGGTACGATGTGTTCCTGAAGACGACGATCAACGACTGGGCAAGAGCAAAAGAAAGCGCGGCGCACACCGCATTGGAAGGAAAGCAGTGGATGGTGATTGGCCCGATGGATCATGAATCCACGCCTGAGCACACGCATAAAGTTGGAAAGATTGACATTGGCGACAAAAGCTCACGCACCCGTTGGGAAGTGAAGCAGGCGTTCTTCGATTATTGGCTGAAGGGCATCGAAAATGGTTTTGATAAGACTCCGCCGGTTCGCCTGTTCGTCATTGGCGATAATGAGTGGAGATATGAGAACGAATGGCCGCTCGCGAGGACTGAGTACACGAGCTATTACTTCCACAGTAACGGAAGCGCGAACACGGTGAATGGCGACGGGCAGTTAAGTCCACAAGAGCCGAACGAAGAACCCTGTGACACATTCGTTTATGACCCGGCGGACCCCGTGCCCACAACTCTTGGCCTCGACCTCTGGTTTCTCGCTGCTCAATTGCAGGATAGGCCGCCGGTAGGGGAGAGGAGTGATGTGCTTGTCTATACATCCGCTCCTCTGGAGAAAGGCATTGAGCTCACCGGCCCCATCTCGGTCACGCTCTATGCCGCTTCATCCGCCGTGGACACGGACTTCACTGCGACATTGCTCGATGTTTTTCCCGACGGATATCTGCATCTCATTCAAGAAGGAATCGTGCGTGCGAGCTACCGCGAATCCGACACCGAGCCGACGCCCATCGAACCCGACAAGGTATATGAATACGACATCGACCTGTGGGCGACAAGCCACGTCGTGAGAGCAGGCCACCGCCTGCGGGTAGAAATATCCAGCAGCAACTTCGACCGCTTCGCTCGAAATCTGAACACCGGCAAGAACTCCGGCACCACCTCCGACATGCTTCCTGCCACCCAGAAAATCTATCACACACCCGAATATCCTTCTCACATCACCCTCCCCATCATCCCCTGAATCCGAGCGACAAAATCAGTACGAACCGCAGATAAACGCCGATGCACGCTGATTTGTAGGGGCGTAGCGCGCTGCGCCCGCTTTACACGTAGGTGCGAATTCATTCGCATGATCCTCGTCTGAGCGCGTTATCGTATACCGGACGAAGCCAGAAGATGTTCAGTCTTGAAGAGCGCGATGCGGTGAGCGATATTGCGTGGCAGTCCGGAAATGCACTCTCCGTATTGACCACGTCTAACCTGTTTGCTACAATACGTCAACTTTGGCACGGGAGGCTTGCTCATGTGGTGGCACTGTTATCCGCGTAAGAACGGACGGAATGTGCGATGATTTCGCGGTATGTTAAAGGGAGAGTGGCCGTTTATATAGACGCGGCAAATGTGTATTACAGTTGTAAAGACCTGGAGTGGAAAATCGACTATAAGAAGCTGCTTGATTATTTACGGCGCGAAACGAATCTGGTGCAGATATCGTTCTACACTGCAACGGACCCGGACTCTGTGCGGCAGCAGAAGTTCCTGGATTTTCTCGAAATCAACGGATATCGTGTCCGCAGCAAGAAGGTCAAGTTCATAAAGACACCTACCGACGCGAAACCGGAACACGGGTTCCATAAGGGCAACCTCGATATTGAGCTCGCGCTTGATGCTTGGGACGAAGCGGAAGGATTTGACACGTTTGTTTTGGTTTCGGGCGACGGCGATTTTGCCGAGTTGATTCGCCGATTGAAGAAACGGGGAAAATGGTGTCTCGTGATGTCGTCGAAAGGTCACGTCGCGAAGGAATTGGTGCAGGAGGCGAAGTTTCTCGACTTTAAGAAACTGAGAGATGAGATAGCAAAATAAAAAAAGTTCCACGACGGAACGCTCCGCCGTGGAAGGTTTTATGCTGTCCCACCTTGGTAGGACATAATTAGTTTATCATGTTAGACGGCATCTGTCAAGATCACCCGAGTCCCGCGATGGATAAGAAATTCGCGAAATCGAAGTTGACAGCGGGAAAGAGCCTGTCCTCTAATTGCGCATTTACTCTGGACTTCTATAGGTGCGAATTTATTCGCATGGTTTCGGCCTGTTCTTGGCATGTGAATGCGAATAAATTCGCACCTACAGAGCTACGGGACACATTCGAAAAGGGCGAGCTTCTGCCTGGAGGAAATCTGCCATGAAGGAGGAGGGGTCTGTTCGAGTCGACAGCTTGCGGCATGGGCTCTTTGCGTTTCTTCGGCAGAAGCAATGGTGGTATTTCGAGGGGCTCGACACCGAGCAAGGTCTCTATTTCGTTTTCCTCGCGCTGGAGTTGGCGCCCTTGAGCTATGTGGCCTTGAAAGTCATTGATTACAGGAACGGCCTTCGCTGGACGGAGGAGCACCAGGGACGTTTTCGAGCGGCTCCCGGCGACCGTGTAGACGTGACGGCGGAGGGCGTATGGGGACACGTCCGCTTCAGCGGACAAGCAGAGAGTCAATGGGAAATTGACGTGAAGACCCGCGATGTGGTCGCCAAATTGATTCAGAAGCCGCAGGCCGAGCGGCATCGCAATTGGCTCTTGACCCGCCACATTGACTACACAATCACGCAATTCATCATGAACCGCACTGAAGGCAACATTCAGATAAGTGGCAAAGAGCGCCCGTTTCAGGGTTATGGCTACCACGAGCACAATTGGGGCGTGCAGCCGCGTCATTCGCGCGCAAGTTGGCTGCACTATTGGGCTCCCGACATGGCGGGAATAGTCCTCGATTGTCATTACGACGCCGGAGTCGCCCATCATTACACCTATTTCTGGCGAAATGGACAAGGAAGCTATCTGTCATCGCCCGCGCAGTTCACCTTTCACCCGAGCGACCTGACCACGCCGTGGGCCATCATGTCGCCGGACCTCGAGCTTCACATAAAGCCGATTTACACGCATCGCACTCGCGTCAAACTGCCTCCTGTGCTCGCTTACATCAATATAGATTATTACGAACAGCTTGTGGAGGTGCGAGGCGCCGCGACTTTGCACGGTGAGCAGATTCAAATCGACGGGATGGGCAAGTACGACCACAATTTCAATGCATGGTGATGTTTCAGACCGGCGAAAGACAAGCCCAGTTGCACTATGCGAAAGTGGAGGTATCACCCATCCGGTCCTTTAAATATTTCTGCCAGAGAGTTACCATTACGTTTTCGACTCTTTGCAGGGCAACTCGACTATTGAAGTCGTGTTCTAAAAACCAAATTCCCCGCGAGGGATTCTCTCTCTGGTCAGAACGGCTGAAATGCTGCCGTGCGGCAATTTCTTAACTGCACGAGCAGCTTGATGTGCTTGGGGCCTGCCCTTCATACCCCGGCCAATCACAACGATGATGTCGGCTTTGGCGAGTTTGATTTTGCCGGCTGCACTCATCATGACATCTTTTCTCACGGTGTGTCACAGGTCGGCCGCCGTTCTTTGGTCAGTCTGCGGTCCCGGTATGAAATGGACGAAGGAGATCCACGGGCATGATGGAAAAACAGCATGAAAAAGCAGCGGTTATTTGGGCGACTATTTCAAGAAGTTGAGGTCCAGGTTCATTTCCGCAGCCAATTGAAGAAGCTCCTCTTTCACCGTGGAGATTGATGTCCCCGCGGGAACATCTGCCTCCAGAGTGAGGTCAAACAAGGATGCTCCGGAAAGAGGCGCTTTGGTGACCCGGGTATCCAGAGTCTGAATGTTCACGTTGCGCCGGTGCAGGATTGAAACGACTTTCTGAACAATTCCGGGGTGATCCATGGAAATCACCTCAAGCTTCAACGGCAACCCGGGCTGCCTCGGGATTGCGTTCGGGTCTTCTGCCTCATGGATAGAGGCTTCAAACCCGAGCATTGTCAGTCTATCCAGCTCCTTTGTAATTACGTCCAACCGCTCTGAGGTGCAAGAGAAGAGGGTCATGACGGAAAACCGCCCGCCCAAGGCTGCCATCCGACTATCCTCGATGTTCGCGCCTCGCTCGAAGAGAAAGGCGGAAACATCCTCTGCAATTCCCGGTCTGTCTCTTCCTACGAGAAACAGTATCCTGTATTTTTTCATCTCTTCCCTCCCCCGGACACCGTGACACAGGCGCCTTTCGATGGGCTCCCATCAAGCACATTCTGCAATTCCGCCATATCGGTTCGAACCAGGCGCACGTCGAACACTTCTTCGATATGACGCATCATATGTCTTCTTGCTGTATGAAACGAAACATCCCGCGAGAGCTCGCGTTCTATTGATGTCACGCCGACGCCATTGAGCCCGCAAGGATTAATCCAACTGAAGGCCTGCAACGAATTACTAATATTGAGCGCAAGACCATGGAAACTTATTCCGTGGCGAATCGTGAGGCCGACGCTTCCCAGTTTGTTCCTGCCGACCCACACGCCTGCGTTCAACCGATTTCGCTCAGCGGATATGTTCCAGTCGGCGGCCGTTCGTATCATAGCCTCTTCCAACCGATACACATATTCCCCCACTCTTATTCCGAAGGCCTCCAGATTAATGATGGGGTAAACGACCAACTGGCCGGGACCGTGAAAGGTGATGCTGCCACCGCGTTCCGTCTGTACGAGAGGAATGCCTGATTTCTCAAGAACGTTTTCGCTGACTCTGAGGCTTTCCCGTCCGCTACTGCGGCCCAGTGTGAATACCGACGAATGTTGCAGTGAAAGAATCACGTTGTGATGAATTCTCCCACAAACTATGCCGGCGACGAGCGCGCGCTGCAGATTCCAAGCCTCCATGTAATCCGTCACCGGCAATTCAAAGAGCAACCACTCCTCGTCTTTCCGACCGGCAACCATCGTTGTCCGTCTCCCTCCAACTGCACAGCCTGGAGTTCAGCCTTGGAGGCATGGATGTCTTGCTGCGTTTGTCTCGTCAAGCCTCTTCACTTTCGTCTTCGAGGGCGCCGCATGCAGCAGCTCCGGATTTTCCTTGGCTTCATTTGCAATGGCTCTGCACGCTTCTATGAACAGGTCTATTTCTTCCTTGGACTCGGTCTCCGTAGGCTCAATCATGATAGCGCCGCTTACCACCAGCGGGAAATAGACGGTAGGCGGGTGAAATCCATAGTCTATCAGCCGCTTTGCAATCTCGAGGGTTGTGACCTTATCCTGTTTCTGCAGTTTATCGGAGAAGACGCATTCGTGCATGCACGGTCGGTCGTAGGCGAGATGAAAAACGTCCTTCAATCTCGCTCGGATATAATTCGCGTTGAGCACGGCGAGCTGGCTGGCTCTCTTGAGGTTTTCGGCGCCCATGCTGAGTATGTAAGCGTATGCCTTTATCATGACGCCGAAGTTTCCGTAAAAAGCATGGACTTTTCCGATAGTTTCAGGAAAGTTGTATGACAGAGAATACGCGCCTTGACTCTCTACCACTCTCGGAACGGGCAAGAACTTTGCCAGGCTCTTTCTTACGCACACGGGGCCGGAGCCGGGACCGCCTCCTCCATGGGGCGCGGAAAACGTCTTGTGAAGGTTGAGATGCAACACATCGGCTCCGACGTCTCCCATCCTGACGATACCGAGCACGGCATTCATGTTCGCGCCGTCGCAATACACCAATCCGCCTTTTTTGTGGACTACGTCGGCAATCTCTCTGATATTTTCCTCGAATAGGCCGAGGGTATTCGGGTTGGTAATCATGATTCCCGCCGTCCCCGCGTCCATGACCTCGGCCACTGCATCGGGGGAAAGAATCCCCTGCTGATTTGACTTTACTGTCACAGGCTGATAACCGCAGAGTGCGGCGCTGGCGGGATTCGTTCCGTGTGCGGTATCCGGCACAATAATCTTGGAACGAGCAGAACCATTGTTCTTGTGGAATGCATGAATGATAAGCATTCCGGTGAGTTCACCGTGTGCCCCGGCGGCGGGTTGGCAGGAGACCGCATCCATGCCGGTAATCTCCGCCAACAGACGCTCGAGTTCAAAAATCAATCTGAGCGCCCCCTGAGAAAGTGCGGTTGGAAGCAAGGGATGGGCTTCAGCAAATCCCGGGAGGCTCGCGATTTTCTCGTTGAGCTTCGGATTGTATTTCATCGTGCATGAACCCAATGGATACATTCCGGCATCCACCCCGAAATTCCATTGCGAGAGCCGCACATAATGTCGTACCACCTCGAGCTCACTCAGGTCCGGGAAATCAGGGCCATCCCCCTCGAGGTCTTTGTCCAGCCCGCAGGCTTCCACATCGCGGCGGGGAAGACTCATCCCGATTCGCCCCTTCTTCCCCTTTTCCCAGAGCAGCGGTTCGTTGAAAATGAGACCTGTTGCACCTGGAAATTCCGTCATTTTTGAACCTCCCTGACAAGGGCGTCCATATCATTTCTGGTTTTGGTTTCCGTCACGCATAAGAGATAGTGCCCCGCGAGTTCCGGATAATACGTATCCAGAGGAAGGCCGGCCACGATGTTCTTTTTCAACAGGTTCTCATAAATGGCCCCTGTGCCTCGTGGAAACCGCACAACGAATTCATTGAACGTAGTCCCAGCGAAGGTGATCGTGCATCCCGCCCTGTTCAGCTCATTTTTCAAATATTCGCATTTGTCGTAATTCAATCGTGCAAGGGACCGAATGCCGCTGCCGCCCAACGAAGCCATATAAACGGCGGACGCCAACGCGCACAAACTGTGATTCGTACAGATATTGGAAGTGGCCTTTTCGCGGCGGATGTGTTGCTCCCTTGTGGCAAGCGTGAGAACGAATCCGCGCTTTCCATTCGCGTCTACTGTTTGGCCCACAAGGCGACCTGGCATGTTCCGAACGTATTGCATCTTGGTCGCAAACATTCCCAGCCCCGGTCCCCCGAACGACTGCGGAATGCCGAGGCTCTGCCCTTCTCCACACACGATGTCGGCACCCAGTTCGCCGGGGTTTTTCAGAATTCCGTACGCCAACGGTTCCGTGAAGGCAACCACAAAAAGCGCGCTCTTTTCGTGGGCCTTTTCAGCGCTGTTCTGAAGGCGTTCGACAATACCAAAGAAATTCGGCGATTGAACGGCAACGGCGGCGAGGTCATTCTGCGCATCAAAGGTTGAAAGGTCTGTCAGCCCATTCGCGTCATTCCCAAGCTCGACTATTTCATATCCCGTGGGCTCGAGATATGTCCTTACAACCTGTCGATAGAGAGGATTAATCAGACGCGAAATAGCCACCTTTTTCCGTCGTGTTACACGAATGGCCATGAGCAACGCCTCAGCGAGCGCCGAGGCGCCGTCATAGAGCGAAGCATTAGCCACTTCCATGCCCAGGAGCTTGGCCACAAGTGTCTGGTACTCATAAATCGCTTGTAAAGTCCCTTGGCTCAATTCCGGCTGATAGGGGGTGTAAGCGGTTGAAAATTCGGAACGACCGGCAAGGTAAGGCACGGTCGCGGGAATAAAGTGGTCATAGCTGCCTGCTCCCACGAAGACCTTATATTCACCGCTTGCAGCCATGCTGCCCGAGAGGAGAGCCATATGCTCATGGAGTTCCCATTCGGTCAGCGGTTCGGGCAGGTCGAGCTTGCCGCGATATCGGCAGTTTTCGGGAACAATGGAGAACAAATCCTCGAGCTTGGCTGCACCGATTGTCCCAAGCATCGAGGCGATATCTTCGTCGGTATGAGGCAGGAAACGCATCTATTCCGTTCCTTTCAATCGTTTCACGTAATCGTCCTTTGTCATCAGAGAATTCATCTCGTCCGGGTTGTGAGACTTCACAAGGAGTATCCAGCCAGCGCCATATGGGTCTTCGTTCACCAGGCCGGGCGATTCCACAAGCGCCTCGTTTACTGCGAGGACTTCTCCGCCGACCGGCATGAAGAGTTCGGAGACAGCCTTCGTTGATTCCACGGTTCCAAACTCTTCCTTCTGATTGAAGCTATCGCCGACATTCGGCAATCCAACAAAGGTAATGTCGCCAAGTTGATCCTGCGCATAGTCGGAGATGCCCACCCGTACCGCATCGCCTTCGCGTCTGGCCCATTCGTGGTCTTCAGAATATCGTATGTCATCGGGCAGATTAAGCTCACTGATTTGCTTCATGGATTTTGCTCCTTCCCGGATACTCGAATAATCATACAGGTTGTCTACAAGAGCCTATGCAGCTTGTGCACTATGTCCGCATATTCATCTCCGCGGAAGCAGAATTGAAGCTCGCAAAACGGCTTCCTCAATTTCTTGACTTGCTCTCGCACGTCAATTCCCTTGCTGATTACCTCGTGAATCAACTCGGCTAGGTGGCGAAATTCCTTCTCTGCCATGCCGAACCTGGTCATTTCAGCCACCCCGAGCCGCAATGCCCCCGCGGCCGTGAAACCTTCATCGTCAGGAGTTGCCTGATAATTGCATATGATGTTGTTCGCCTCGAGAATCCTTGCGATTTCGGGCCCCCGCGCATATCCGACGTGAATCACAACCTGGTGTGTTTCCGTGAATTCCACCGTCGGATCGCCCGCCACCTGCAAGCCGCAGTCCTTCAGCGCGCGCGCGAATGCCTTCGCATTGGTGATGACTTTGCGCTGGTACTCATCCTTGAAGTGATTCATCTCGTAAGCTGCCATCAATAGTCCCACGAGTGTGCCGAGGTGATGATTCGAGACCGACCCCGGGAACGCCCGCCGGCGCACGGCCCTCCAGAGCTCGTATCGCTTTTCGTGCTCAAGAAAACAATTACCGATGATACCGCGCTGCGTGCCGAAAAACGTCTTGTGCGTCGAGCCGGTGACAAAGTCTGCGCCCTCACGGAACGGGTACTGGAAGTGCGGACCGAGAAGCCCGAAAACATGGGCAGCGTCATAGAGCACCCAGGCGCGGATTTTCTGCTCGTGCAAGAACCGACGCACCTCGGCCACAGGTTCCTTATGAAGAAACATACTCTTGCCGAAAATGACGAGTTCGGGCCGATACTCGTCTATCAATTCCATCGTTGCAGGCAGGTCAATTCGGTAGCGGTTGTCATCCCGCACGGGGAAATTGATGGCGGCCGGCTTTTCCGTCATTGGGTCACGCGCAACATAGTCGCGCAGGGCGCCCATGGGCTGTGCGCTGAGATGTCCGCCCTTGCTTATGTGATGGTTGAGCACACATGCAATCCTGCGCTGCTCGCGTTTGCGATCCGCAAAATTGATATAATCAACCATCGCGCTGAACAAGGTCATGTTGGCCATCTGGCCGCTGATGGGCCGCAATTCGATTTCCTCGCAATCAAGGAATTTTGCGAACTCGTTCTCCAGCAATCGCTCGACTTCCTCTATGAAGTCGGTGCCTTGATAGTAGAAGACGTCGGCATCATAGAACGCCTCCATCTTCTTGTGTTCGGCATACCGAAATGCAGGGTCCATTACCGAAAGGAGCCTCGCCATGGGCGAAGGCGTCATCTCCGAGGGAATCAGGTTGATACATTCCTGCTGTCGCCAGATGGAGTTGCCGAGGGTCGTTTGCAACAAACGGAGCGCCTTAGCGGGCCTTTTCTCCGCGGGGATGGCTTCCTGTGCAAGCTCGTATCCATACACGATTGGCCGCGCATACGGAGGGGCTTCGCTTCTCAGGTGGTACCGAACCACCACCGCCTCAACTCGCTTCCCTCGAATCTCGATGGTCAGTTTCTCATCTTGTTCGATATCACTGTCAATCAAGGCAAGACCGATTGCCCGCAGCTTATGTTGATCGGTCGGCTGAGAAGCCAAACCCGTGCCTTCGAACACCCACATCGGCACCGTAGTGCCGCTGGTAACATAACCCACATGACGGCCGTCCTTGAATACCTTATCGCCGGCGCGGGCGACTCCCCGCCCGACCATCGCAATCGGCTGAATCATTCGCGGAAGGCTTGCAATAAGCGAATAATCACCGTATACAATTCTCTCGAATGCTTCCTGCTGCTTTGCCAGCGCCGTCCTGCCGACATAGTCGCCTTTGAGCGGAGAGAAGCTGACGGCGAACTTCGCCATGGGTATCGCGAAAAGGGGGATTTCCTTACCTTCGGGGTCTTGGCCTAATTCATGACCATAAAGAGGCAGGTTCGCCTCAAGTCGGAGCGTGTCACGCGCGCCCAGCCCGCACGGCGTTGCGCCGCCTTTAACGAGATCATTCCATAACCTCAGGGCATGTTCACGGCCGATGAACAGTTCGAAACAAATGGGTTCCCCCGTGTATCCGGTGCGTCCCACCATCACTTCGGCGTCGCACATTCTGACGATGCTTGATTCGTTCCGCAAAGGCTCTGGCAATCGGCCGGATTGGATTAGCCTGAGCAGCAGCTCGCGCGACATCGGTCCCTGCAGCGCGAGCATTGCAAGTTCCTCGGTGCAATCCTCCAAATCGACATTCGCGAAGTCCGGAAGAAATGACTGCAGGTGCTTCCAATCCTTCTGGCGGGTATCGGCATTGACGACCAGCAGGTATCGGCCCTCGACAAAGCAATACAGATATGCGTCATCAACGGCGCCCCCGTTCCAGTTCGGCACAAAAGTGTACTGGGCCTTGCCGGCCTCCAGGGCTTGGGCGTTATTGCTCAGCACATGCTGAAGGAAGCCCACTGCACCCTGTCCGCGGACATGCATGCGGCCCATATGAGAAATGTCGAATAGCCCCGCCGTCTTGCGCGTTGCCAGATGTTCGGCAACGATACCGGTGGAGTAAGAGAGAGGCATTTCGCAGCCCGCGAATTCCACCATCTTTGCGCCGAGCGCGATGTGCCGGTCATAGAAAACGGTTCGTCGAAGTTTATTCATGTGTTGAACACCTTCCGAATAATTGTTGTGACCACTGCATCTATATCGCTCTCATTGACTAATTCTATCTCGATGTCGCTATATTTTCTACAGAGACCCAATCGTTCGTCGAAAAGCGCTCTTAAGCCTTTCTTCTTGAGCCCGACGATCCCGCGTGTGTCTTTCTTTGCATGCCTTCTCCCCATGCTTGTTTGCATCCAGTGCTTGCCGAATGGGGTTGACCCGTGGCGTCGCCCGCGCAAACGCATAGTGATGCGTGGATTGCTGAATCAGCTCAGTAGTTGCTGTAATTTGGCTTTCTTCCTATTCTCGCGGGGCAGTATATATCAGGAATTCCCGATTATCAACTGCTCTCGGAGAGACTGGTGCGGTCTGGCGCGTTCGGTGCCAAAGGAAGCATGATAGAAGATATCTCGCGCGATTTCTTCATGAGTTGAGAATTAGTTCAAAGCTTGACTCTTCTGGGCCTCTGGGAGTGCAGGTATTACCATCCGACCGTTTAAGTCTCGCGCTCAGCGAGTGGTAGATACCGATTCCAACTCTGCATTCTCTAAACAGTAACGTCTGACTCGAATTTTCTGAATCGCACCCATCGTTTCTAGGGGCAAGCCTGCTTATCAAGGTTGATACCTGTGCTCCCGCAGAAGAAACCATCAAAGTCTTGGCAGACTTTGCCCTCTGATATATACTTGACCGAAAAGGAACACCTTCGAACTATGCAACGGACATACCCTTAAGCTCGGCTTAGGAGGTTAACCATGACAGTCATAAGAGTGAATGATGTCAACCTGAACTATGAACCATCGGGCAAAGGGGAGGCAATCGTCTTCCTTCATGGTTATACCGGAAACTCCCAGGACTGGGCGAACCAGATTCCCCTTGTTTCTGCCAGGTGCAGGGCAATCGCAATTGACCATCGAGGTCATGGAAAGTCGGAAGCACCCGCAATGGAGGAAGCTTACTCGATAAAGACCTTCAGTGAGGATGTCTATGCACTACTGAGCAAGCTTGGGATTACTCGCTGTTGTCTCGTCGGCCACTCGATGGGTGGCTTCATGGCGCTTCAGCTTGTCCTCGACCATCCTGAAATTGTGAAGGCCATGGTACTCGTGGATACCTCCAGCGGCGAGTTCGAGGTGGCGCCCGGGTATGCCGAGCTGCGTGCAAAGCTGGATGAACTGGCACGGGCCAAAGGAATGAAAGCTGCATTCGAATACGATGCCGCACATAATCCAGTAAGAATCGAGCGCTTCAAGAGACATCCTGAGCTGCGCGAGGTGACACGGCGCAAGATGATGAATACATCAGTCGACGGATACGTCCACGTCGCAAAAACGTTCGGGAAGTGGCAGCCCGTCACCGGCCGGCTTGGTGAGATCCAGGTGCCGGTGCTAATATTTCTGGGGGAGGAAGATACTGGTTTCATCAGAGCATCACAGATTTTGAAAGAGGGAATCAGAGGGTCGGAACTTATCACGGTCCAGGGCGTCGGCCACTCGCCGCACGAGGAAGCGCCGCAGGTCTTCAATGAAGCTTTCTTGCGATTCCTCTCGAAGATAATATGGTAGACCAGAGCTCAAGGTTGGGTTTTCGTAAGAGCATATGACTCGTGGGACAAAGCAGTGGCAGGGTACAATCATAATTTTCAGGGCAAGGTTGCCGTTATCTGCGATCTCTTGACCCCTCAGGGAAAGAAAATAATAGCTGCTGACTGTCGATACTTCGAAGGAATTGATGCCCGGAGAGACTCCTTGACAATAAGGACGACCCCTTGGACGAGGCTGCCGAACCTCGTGTTCGCCCGCAGGCGCAATGAATTGCGCCCCTACAAGAAACGCTGATTTTTCGGTTTGTAGGGGCAAGGCGCTGTCGCCCCTACATTGGATGCCCGATCGTGAGACACGTTCCCTGTCCCTTCTCTCGCGAAGGGTCTCAGACCCGTCGCGCGCCCACCACATCTCGCCGGCAGACGCGGTTGCAAGGCCGCCTCATACACGAAGCGCCCTTTATGTGGCATAACCTTATCCACCTTGTTGTTTGACTTCAAAGCGTGCGCACCCTATAATTGAGCGCGGCCCGATGCTGATATATCTACCGGTTGCAGCGACTTGCGCTGGCAGTCCAAATCTGCGGATAAGCGTATGGGAAGGTAGGCGTGCTGGTGTGCGCACTGGACTTCAAATCCAGGTTAGGGGCCGTGAGAGCGGTCCTGGGTAGGTTCGATTCCTGCACCTTCCCGCCAAGTACCACAGCCGATTCACCGCAAAGACGCAAAGAAAAGGAAGAAGAGAAGAATTCTCACCACAAAGGCACAAAGACACTAAGAACGACGGGAAAAGAGAAGATTGAATCCGCAGTTTATGCAGATTTGCGCAGGCTGGAATCAGGGGGAGTCCACGACAACCATAGATAAGGAAGATGTCTTTGCCCCATGGAATTAGGGTTTCCGTCACGCGGATACTGGATTCATCTCTCTGAGTGTCCTTGCACTTGTTATGGTTTCGGGATGAAGTGCGTTAATGGGAGAAAATGATGTGATTAATGCGGGTGAGTGGGTTTACAAACATGCTGTCCGGAAACCGGGAGTGACCGCCGTCGTCGTAGACGACAGGCGGCTTTCCTATGCCGAGCTGAATGCTCGCGTGAACCGGCTCGCGCACTCTCTCGTGGCGATGAACATCTCTCGCCGCGACCGAGTGGCGGCGCTCATGTTCAACTCAAACGAGTATATGGAACTCTCGCTTGCGCTCGCGAAAATCGGCGCGGTGCTGGTTCCGCTCAATTATCGACTCGCGCCGCCTGAACTCGCGCACATCCTGAACGATTCCAGCGCGAGGGTTCTGGTGTACTCGCACGAACTCTCTTATCTTTGTGAAGCGTTTCTCGACAGCGTCGAGCTCGAAAGATACATTTGTGTCGGCGGCGAACCAACTCATCCCGTCGAGAATTATGAGGCACTTCTGGCCCGTGCTTCCGATTCGGAGCCACGCATAGTGCCAACGGGTGCGGACGACGACCTCGTGATACTCTACACGTCGGGCACGACCGGCAAGCCGAAAGGCACCGTTCTCACGCATGGCAACGTGCTGTTCGCTTCTTTGAATGTAATCCATCACGCAGGCAACTCAGAGGGCAGCGTCTTGATTGCCGTGCCGATGTTTCATGTGGCCGGTCTAACCGCGCAAGCGCTTCCGACAATCTATCGCGGCCAGACAATTGTGTTCCAGCGCTATTTCGACCCCGAGCACGCGCTCCAATTGATAGAACGCGAAAAAATACGGGCGAGCCTGTTGGTGCCGGCAATGCTCCTGTTCATGTCGCAAGTGTCTGATTTTCACAGGTATGACCTGAGCTCGATTGATTCGGTGTTCATCGGAGGCGCGCCCTGTCCCGCGCCGATTCTGCGTACGTACCTCGACCGCAATGTCTCGATTCGACAGGGCTTCGGCATGACCGAGAACTGCGGCACAGGCATTGTGCTCGACCCGGAGGACCTCGAGCGAAAATTCGGCTCGTGCGGCAAGCCGATGTTCCACTGCAATGCGCGTGTGTGGAATGAAAAGTGCGAGGACACGCACCCGAATGAAGTGGGCGAGCTTATGCTGCAAGGGCCTGTCGTGACGAAAGGCTACTGGAATATGCCCGAACAGACGAAGGCCTCATTCACCGACGGCTGGTTCCACACGGGCGACCTGGCGAAAACGGATGAAGACGGTTACTTCTACATCGTCGAGCGAAAAAAGGACATGCTTATCACGGGCGGTGAGAACGTCTACCCAGCAGAGGTTGAGGAAGTGATACTCGCGCATCCGAAGGTCGCAGAAGTGGGCGTTATCGGGATACCGGACGCGAAATGGGGCGAAAGCGTGCGCGCTGTCGTCGCGCCTCTGTCCGGACAAGCATTGACAGCGGAAGAGATTCAGGATTTCTGCAAGGGCAAACTTGCAAAGTACAAGATACCCAAGTCAGTCATCTTCATCGAAGAGCTTCCCCGCAATCCTGCCGGGAAAATCCTCAAGCGTGTATTGCGCGAGCAGTATGGAAAGTCGTAGTTCCCACGTCCCGTTTTCTTCGAGTTCCTCAATGGGATCAGGTCTTGCAATCCTACTTTCTCGATTCCTCGATTCGCCGGAGAGCACGGCTTACCGTCGCATGGTGCACGCCCACATAATTTGCAAAAGAGCTCATCGCGGTCTCCATTATCCAGAAATATCTTCTGCCGCGCGTTCCGCCGCGAAGTAGTGTGATAAACCGCTCCTTCGAATTCTATCCGTAATGGTCTTGCCATAGCGATATCCCTCACACTATTTGTCGGGTTATGTCGACCGGCGAGATCTTAAGAATTCATTCTCCAAAAATTTTCGCGGGCGTGTGTTTTTTCTCTAACTCTAATCGCTCTTTCAACTAGCGGCATAGCACAGTGGCGAAGAAAATTTTACTAAAATCGACTAGACCCCCCTTGACAGAATTCACCTGCCGCGATATAATTTATACGTCATTCGCTCGGCACTCTAGGAGGGGGAGTACCGGCATGCTCATATCGTGGGAGATTCGACTCATTATTCGGCTTCATATGCCTCTTTTCTTACAGTCATTCCTTCGCGCAGCCCATCGTTTCACCCTGAATTAATCCAATTTTATCGAAATAACTTGAGTCAATTTACCGTGAGGAGAAGATTCAAATTGTGCTGAAGGGCTTCGCTGCGGTCCACTGGAGCGCGAAGGCACGGGAAAGGAGGGGACCCTTGTGGGTACCAAGTCTGGAAGATGCCCAAGGAGATCAATGCAAGCGTTCAAGGTCGGACCACGTCCGTGATTGGGTTTTAGTAATGCTCGAATAGGCAACTATAACTGCAAGGAGAACGGACATGAGCAAGGAAGAAGGTAATAGCAAGCCGGGAACGGGCAAAGCCCTGGAAACAGGCAACGAACAGACGGAGACGGTTCACAGGATGCCAGGAGGCGGCATGAGCGGCGATGGGGGTGAGAAAGAGAGCGGCGCCATGCCAGGAGGCGGCATGAGCGGCGATGGGGGTGAGAAAGAGAGCGGCGCCATGCCAGGAGGCGGCATGAGCGGCGGTGGGGGTGAGAAAGAGAGCGGCGCCATGCCAGGTGGCGGCATGAGCGGCGATGGGGGTGACAGAGAGAGCGGCGGGGGTGACCTTGGTGGCGAGACGCCACGTTCACGGACTTGCGCCACGATGGATGTGCACCGGCGGATGCTATCGCAGGATCCGAACTATGCACGCGTCAGGGATGAAATCGAGAACCTGGCGTTGCGCTACGCAATTCATCCCGAGGCTGTCCAGCGGCCCGGCGTAACCCGCATACCGGTCATCGTGCACGTCGTATGGAACACACCCCAGCAGAGTATCAGCGACGCTCAAATCAGGAGCCAGATCGACGTTCTCAACCGCGACTTCCGCCACGCCAACCCGGACGTAAATAACACGCCTGCACCCTTCCTGCCGTTGACCGCGGATGCGCGAATCGAGTTCTTTCTCGCAAATGTCGATCCCAACGGTGCTCCCTCCACAGGAATTAACCGCAGACAAACGACCGTCACTTCTTTCAGCCACAATGATGCTGTGAAGTCCCAGGCAACTGGCGGTGCGGACGCGTGGCCGGCTGACCGGTATCTCAACATATGGGTTTGCCAGCTGGGAGGCGGTTTGCTCGGTTATGCGCAGTTCCCTGGAGGCCCTGCCGCAACCGACGGCGTGGTGATCCTGCATTCTGCGTTCGGGACTATGGGGACTGCCGCGCCGCCGTTCCATCTCGGGCGTACGGCAACCCACGAAATCGGCCACTGGCTGAATCTCATTCACATCTGGGGCGATGACGGAACGGGGTGCTCTGGCACGGACTATGTGGCGGATACACCCAATCAGGGCGGACCCAATACCAGCACGCCGACTTTCCCTCATGTCTCGTGCGGCAACGCGCCTAACGGCGACATGTTCATGAATTACATGGACTACGTCGATGATCCTGCAATGTTCATGTTTACGGCCGGTCAGGTCACACGCATGCAAGCTTGTCTCGATGGCCCGCGCAGTTCGATTGCTCCAGTGACGGCTCCGTTGCAGAGTTCCTCGCCAGTGGTGGCGTGGGGAGCGAATCGGCTTGACGTATTTGTGCTGGGCACCGACCGGGCGCTGTGTCACAAGTGGTGG